>NZ_JAFLRJ010000976.1 GCF_017315755.1 Streptomyces beijiangensis | reverse complement strand
CACGCTCATCGACACCGCCGAGATCTACGGGCCCTACACCAACGAGGACCTGCTGGGCCGGGCGCTGAAGGGGCGTCGGGACCAGGTGGTGCTGGCCACGAAGTTCGGCCTGGTCTCCCACAACGGCGGCGGCGCATGGAACCTGGACTCCGGCCCGGCCAACATCCGTACCGCCGTCGAAGGCTCCCTGAAGCGGCTGGGCACCGACCACATCGAC
>NZ_JAFLRJ010000975.1 GCF_017315755.1 Streptomyces beijiangensis | reverse complement strand
GCGCGCAGGTAGCGGCGGTGCCAGTCGGTCCAGGGCAGGTTCCAGTCGGGGGCGATCGCGTCGAGCGCCTGGTGCTGCTCGGGGAGAAGACGGCCAGCCTTAGCTTTGCGGCGCTGGGCCGCCAGCCAGGAGCCGAGCGGATGGCCGCCGATCTCCTCCTTGACGGGAACGCTGAGGTGGCCGTGGTCGGCCGCCCAGCTCCGGGCGTGTCCGAGCATGGACTCGAACGTACGGGCCGGTGTCGCCCACATCATGCCCAGGGCGTCCAAGGCCTGTTTGTGCTCGGTGGGTAGGCGGCCCAGGAGGTGGCGCAGGCGGAGGTTGGTCACGCACTCGCCCAGGGCGAAGC
>NZ_JAFLRJ010000974.1 GCF_017315755.1 Streptomyces beijiangensis | reverse complement strand
GTGTCGTCGAACAGGACGCCGTCGCCTGCCTGCTCGCGCAGGGGTACGTGGTGATCGCGGGCGGTGGCGGAGGCATCCCGGTCGTCGAGGCGCCCGACGGCACGTACAAGGGAGTCGAGGCCGTCATCGACAAGGACGCCACGTCGGCGCAGCTGGCCACCGCTCTCGGCGCGGGGCTGCTGGCCATCACCACGGGCGTGGAGCAGGTGGCCGTCGACCACGGCCGCCCCACGCGGCGGCCGCTGGGGCGTGTGACCGCTTCCGAGGCCCGCCGTCACCTCGCCGACGGCCAGTTCCCGGCAGGCAGCATGGGCCCCAAGGTCGAGGCGGCCCTCGCGTACCTGGAAGCGGCCGGCACCCCTGACGCCCGCGTCCTGGTGACCTCACCGGCAGCGCTGGCGGGCGCGATGCGGGGGAGCGGCGGCACGTGGTTCGTACGGGACGACGCACCCGTGACGCCTGTCCGCGCCCATTGACCTGACCCCGTCACCGCGCCACCCCACCC
>NZ_JAFLRJ010000973.1 GCF_017315755.1 Streptomyces beijiangensis | reverse complement strand
CCCCTTGCTGAAGCAGGGGGATTCCAGGCTCACGCTGCCTCCCGAGGCGGCGCCTCGGATGGTCTTGTGCGATCGACGCGAGCCGGGTGGAGACCAGCCCGGTGGAGCATGACGCGTGCGGAGTTCTTGTCCCGGGGGGACTCGGCTCCGCACGCGTCATGCTCCACGCACAAGACCATCCGAGGCGCCGCCTCGGGAGGCAGCGTGAGCCTGGAATCCCCCTGCTTCAGCAAGGGGAGGATTCAATCGATGGGCCCCGAGCCGGTCGGCCAGCAGCGGAAGGCCGATGACCGGCAGCAGCCACAC
>NZ_JAFLRJ010000972.1 GCF_017315755.1 Streptomyces beijiangensis | reverse complement strand
GTGCCAGCGGCTCGACCTGACCCCGCCGGTACTTCACCGCGTTCTCGCTGATCTGCAGGATGACAGGCGACCCGACGGCCTCGGCCCCCGCGATCACCGCCTCCACATGTTCCAGCGTGATGACGTTGAACGCGGCGACGGCCCCACTGCGGGCCGCCGCATCGGCGACCAGCCCCCCGCTCCCCACCAGCGGCATCGGCTCAGCCCTCGTCGAGGATGACGGAGCGCGTCAGGTGCCGCGGCGAAGGGGCTCGACCCCGACCAGCCGCGGC
>NZ_JAFLRJ010000971.1 GCF_017315755.1 Streptomyces beijiangensis | reverse complement strand
AGGAGCTGGGTGTAGGGGTGGGCGGGGTGCTGGGTGACGGTCTCGCTGTCGCCGCCCTCGACGATCCTGCCCGCGTACATCACCAGCGTCGTGTCCGCGAAGTAGCGGGCGGACGCGATGTCGTGGGTGATGTAGAGGATGGCGAGGTGGAGGCGGTCCTTGAGGTCCTTCAACAGATTGAGGACCCCGAGGCGGATCGATACGTCGAGCATCGACACCGGCTCGTCGGCGAGGAGCA
>NZ_JAFLRJ010000970.1 GCF_017315755.1 Streptomyces beijiangensis | reverse complement strand
ATGCAGTTCCATACGCCGCGTGCGTTGGTGTTCATGACGTGGTCGTAGGAGGCGTCGTCGAGGGTGTGGAGGGGGGCGGGTGGGACGCTGGTGCCGGCGTTGTTGAATGCAACGTTGAGGGAGCCGAAGTGTTCCAGTGCCATGTCGACGGCGTGGGCGGCTTCTTCGGGTTGGGTGATGTCGGCGATGGTGTAGTGGGCGGGGTATCCGTCGGCGCGCAGGGCGTCGGTGAGGGCGGCCAGTTTGTCCTTGCGGCGGGCGACGAGGACGACGGAGGCTCCTTCGCGGCAGAACACGCGTGCTGCCGCGGCACCGATTCCGCTGCTTGCGCCGGTGATGAGGGCGGTTTTTCCCGCGAGTAGCCCGCTGGCGATCTTCATAGGCGCACGGTACCCAGGGCGGAAGCGGACGAGCGCCTACCGGGAGACATATGGCCTGATAGGTCTGTCGGTGCTGTGGG
>NZ_JAFLRJ010000969.1 GCF_017315755.1 Streptomyces beijiangensis | reverse complement strand
GCATGAAGGCCCGCGCGGGGATGAGGGGATCGCTGCCGGTGTAGAGGTCGAGGAAGAGTTCGACGCTGCCGCCGGGGCTTCCTGCTGGGAGGTCGAGCACGGTGGCGGCCAGCGGTCCCGCTGTCGGGCGTACCAGGGGACTCACGGCGCTCCTTGCAAGATCTCTTCGTACAGGCGGGAGATATCGATGCCCTGAGTTGCGGCGTACTTGGCGCGCTGCTGCTGGTAGTTAGCCGGGGTGCCCAAGGTGGTGAGGAAGGCGAGCTTGCCGAAGGTCATTCCCGGATAGACGCGAGCGGGCTTCGCGGCCCGGATTTCCAAGGTCCAGCGGATCGCGTGGCCCTGGTGACCG
>NZ_JAFLRJ010000968.1 GCF_017315755.1 Streptomyces beijiangensis | reverse complement strand
GGGCAGCACCCGCGCGCCCAGCTTCCACGTCCCGGTGTGCGCCACGTCCTCCCCGGCGAGCAGCCGCAGGAAGTGCGACTTGCCGGAGCCGTTCGAGCCGAGGACCGCGACCCGCTCCCCGTAGAAGACCTCCAGGGAGAAGGGCTTCATCAGGCCGGTCAGCTCAAGGTTCTCGACCGTCACGGCCCGCACCCCGGTCCGCCCGCCGCGCGAGCAGGACATCAAGATGCGGCTGCGCGGCGG
>NZ_JAFLRJ010000967.1 GCF_017315755.1 Streptomyces beijiangensis | reverse complement strand
GGGCGCGATGAGGACGTTTCCAGGGGGCCAGGCTGAGTGGGGCGGAGCCACTGCTCAAGAGTCGCTCAACGAGCATCTAGACGCCGCGACGATCAGCATTCTTCCGCGGTTGGAGCGCACGGTATCGATTGGAGTATGTGGTCGGCTGGCCGAACCAGCTGCATTGCGCGGCTGGAGCGCCCCCACGTAAGCCACTCGGGCCTCACGCAACACTGATAGCAGTCGACAGTGGTCGGGTGGCACGGGTCTGGGCCGGAGAGCAAGGGTTCGCTTGCCGGCGACGGTGGTCAACTGTGCCCCCCGACCACTGTCGA
>NZ_JAFLRJ010000099.1 GCF_017315755.1 Streptomyces beijiangensis | reverse complement strand
GAGGAGCCCAAGATCCCCGTCGGTGTCCACGACCTCGGCGCACATGATCAGCCGGGACAGCAGGCCATGGCCGTGGCGCTGGCAGACGTCGGCCACGGCCTGGTGGAGGTCCGCGGTGAAGTCGCCGTTCACTCGCCGGCCTCGGCGATCTCGCTCATCCCGTTCAGGAACAGGGGGCGGATCTCCTCAACGGCCGGTCCGACGTGCGGGTATGGGCGCTGGTTGTAGGTGCGCCCCAGCGAGTCCTGGCCGACGAACCCGTACTCCAGGCGGCGGCCCTGCGGCTTGTTCGTGCCGACGATGCCGACGACCGCATCGCCGGAGGTCTGCACGCTGTGCGTCCAGCTCCTGCGGTAGTCGCCAGTTGGTGCGTTCGGCCCCGGACGACCAGAGGCGTGCGCTTTGATCCGGGTCTCCAGAAGCATCGCATAGTGCCGCACCGCGACAACCGCCCGCGGCAGGGTCAGCGCCGCCCAGCGGTCCAAGGCGGCAGCAATCTGCGCCCCGTTGGAGTACGCGCCCGCGTCAGGATGCGCGTTCGGGTGCGGGTTCAGTGGTGACGGCATCAGAGGACTCCCATCCGGCCCAGTCCCCACGCGCCCATTCGATGAGCAACCGCAGCATGGCCCTGGTGAGCTCCTGCGGCTGCCCGTCCAGTAGATCATGACGGGTCAGCACGGCCCGCTCCAGTTCACGGCCGTCGATCGCCTCCAGGAAGGAGGCCGCGGCAGGTCCTGGGTCGGGGGCCTCGCCGACGACCACCCGCGCCAACCCGTCGAACTCCGCGCCGGCGCGGGGGCTCAAATGCAGGACAGCGGTGCACGGTTCCCCGGCCGCCTGCTGGAGGGAGTACGCGGCCACGTGCCGCGAGACGTCGACCCCGTCGAGCACCATTGCGGCGCCTACCGCATTCGGGGTGACCCGCAACCGGCAAAGACCCGACTCCTCGCGTTCGTGTGCGGTCACAGCATCGCCCCTACGCTGCCGCCCTGCTCATCGAGCCGCGTTACGCGCACAACTTCCCAGGTGGAAGCCTGCGTTCGCGCTTCGGCGTACCACAGGCGGCCTACCGCAACCGAGGTTGTGTCGGCTGCTCCGATGACCTCGACCTGGTCGCCGGGCTCAGCAACAGGCGCGGTCAGCGGGGTCAGGAGCTGGTACCAGGCCGCGGACTCTCCCGCCCAGTCCACGCCGGTCATCTGGGTGGCCGTGATCTGCCCGTGGGTGGAGAGCAGCGCGCCCTGTCCCTCGTACACGATCTCCCGCACGGGCTCCCCCGTGTCAGGGTCGATGGGTGCGCCGGAGAGACGGCTGATCCGGACCGTGTCGACGAGCAGCCCCTCCAGCTGGGCAATCGTCGCGGGTATGTCGAGCAGCATGGGTCAACTCCCGTTGTTCAAGGTGGTGTCGTACTTCAGCCAGCTCACCCGGACCACGGGGGTGCTGGTGCGCTCCACGCTGTCCAGGGTCCAGATGCGCCCCACCGCATCGGGGTCCTTGGAGGCGGTCAGGGTGATGCGGTGCTCGGCGGTGGCGCTCGGCGCGCTGATCGGGGTGAGCATCCGGTACCGGCCGCTCGTGCCGACCGGTGTGCCCTGCCCGTCGGTGAGCCGTACGGTCACGTCCGCCCCGTGATCGGGCAGGACTGCACCGGGGCCTTCCCAGATGATCGTGTCCGGGGTCTGCTCGAACGTGTCGGGGTTGAAGACGCCAGGGATGAAGATCTTCACCGTGTCGGTGAGGACACGCTGTTCCACCACCCGGCGGGCGCTCTCAAGCGGCAGTCCCCCGACTGGTGTTGTCATGCACTCCAGCGTAGGGCGGGACACTGACACACCCCTGGAGCATGAGCCGGGGATGGTGCGGCACAACCGGCGAGAACCCAGCCCGCCGGCGGGGCGATGTCCTATGGGCACTCCTGCGCGACGGCAGACTCTTCACCCTCCATCCGCCCGTCGCCCAAGCCGCGTAATGGACCAGCACACCTCACACACCTGGCGATACCCTGCGGACCACCCCCTGCCTTTGATTCGGCCATTAAGCCTTCACTGACCTCGGAGGTCTGCCCATGTTCACGTCGATCCACTGGCACTGCTACATGCGGGTCCGCGATCGACGCAAGGCCGAACGGCTGGTGGACCGCATGCGGAACCTGTTGGGCGACCCCATGGAGATCGAGAGCTACGGCCGCTATTGGAAGATCCCAGAGCTCGCCGAGGTCCGCCTGAGCTCGCCGCTCAACCAGGACAACGCGGCCGAAGCTCTCCTCAACACCCTTGAGGCCGCATGGAAGCTCGCGCGAGGCTGGCGCATGATCGACGCTGACGCTCGCCGCTTCGAGTTCGAGGGCATCGCCGCTGCAACGACCGGGGCTCAGTTCATCGTCCCCGGAGTCGAGTGGATAGCGTTCCTCATCACAGATGACTCGGCAGGGTCGTCTTGACTTGCCCATTGAGACTCCACCGACCGCCTGAACACGTGCAGCCGTGTCCTACGACTTCACGTAGGTGATCACCGCGACAACGGTACCGATGGTGGTCGCCACGCCGACCACAATGGCACCGATCCGGCAGTTGGTGGTACAGAAACCAGGCTCCGGCGGCGCCTCAGACCCTTGCTTGATCGAGCTCTGTACCTGGCCGCTGGCCTGTGAGGTGACCAGGTTGACTTGTGCGTTCGGCGAGCCATGCACCGCCACGTTAAGAGCCTGGCCAACCTGCTCCTCAGTGGGAGCCCCTGGCTATCCGGCATGATCGCCCTCAGCTCTCCAACCAGCCCAGTAAACAGCCGTACTCGTCAGGTCCGGCGGCGAAATCGTCGGGGCGGCGACGGAGACATGCGGTCCGAAGCAGCCTGCTTCCCGGGCGTACACACGGCCCGCTCACCCACCGTGGGGGCACCAGCCGGACAGCCGGCGCGGCCCTGAGGAGTGGGGAAGCCTGTCGTGGCCGGGGCGGTCGGCTCCACGGCTTTGCCCACCTCCCCGGTTCGGGTCCCGCGTCGAGCAAGACCAGGGGGCCACTCGGTCACATTGCGGGCAGGGGTGAAGCCTGCCCGAGTCGCCGGCGAGCGTACGGCCCCCTGATCATGCTCGACCCCAAACCAGGCAGGACACCGGCCAAAGCCGCGCAGCCGGCCTCAGCTTGCCAGTCTCCGTGCCAGATCACTCAGCTCCGGCACGTTCATCCCCACCGCAATGGCCACCAAGAGGAGGATCGCGATTTGGAGGGCGGACTTCCTCGGGCTGAAGGGCGCGGGTGACGTGAGGTTGTCGAGGTAGCGGACGGCCCACAGGCCAAGCGCGAGGCACGCTCCTGCGACCAATGCCGGACCCATCTTGCGACCATGGAAGAACACCACGAAGGTCGCCAAGCGCCCAGAGCCGACCGCAGCGGAAAAATGATCAGCCCCACGAAGCGACCAAGCAAGTCACACCCACTCACGCTTGACATGCGTTTTGAACGAGTTCAAGATCTAGCTCGGCAAGTACAGCATGCTTGAGCCGTGGGGCCGTGATGATCAGGGGGCGGGATGAGCAGGCGGATAGTCGGATGGTGGTTCGTCGCAGTACTGGGCGCTGCTTCGGTACTCATCTCAGGGTGTGCGCACTCGGTCGACCCCGACGAGCTTCCCGGCGTGTACCGCAACGGGAAGACCGGCGGCGAGATCACGCTCGATTCCGACGGCACATTCACCGCCACTGATCTGTCGACAGACGCGCACACCGACCCCGAAGATTTGCACGGCCAATGGGAGTTCGTCGACAGCAGCGGCAGCGACTTCGTCTACCTGGACATCGATGAGCGTGGCATCGGTGAGGTCTCCGGTGTCCAGCTCTACGCGCGCGGCGAAGGGAAGGTGGAGTTCAGCCTTCCGGATGGG
This sequence comes from Streptomyces beijiangensis, assembly GCF_017315755.1. Classification (GTDB taxonomy): domain Bacteria; phylum Actinomycetota; class Actinomycetes; order Streptomycetales; family Streptomycetaceae; genus Streptomyces; species Streptomyces beijiangensis. The sequence continues at coordinate 43,024 of NZ_JAFLRJ010000099.1, read as the reverse complement.
TCGTGGTCCCTGGCGCTCACCAAGGTGTCCGCCCAGTAGATCAGTGTGCCCAGTCCGGCGTGTGGTGGCACCACACCCGGCGGTAGCCGATCCGGGAGCGGCAGCTCCGGGTGGCGACCAATGCATTGATGAATCTGCAATGTTGGGCAACCGCGAGGATCCGATCGTTTGCCTCACCGAGGATCTTGATCATGGCTGCTCGGGTAGGACGAGTTCCACCAGAAGCGACGCATAGAGGCCGGAAGCAGCCGGAACGATCCCACATGAACGATCTACGCTGGGCAAGGAATCAGAAGGTTGCACGTGCCCGATCCGTGCCCGATGGATCGGGGAACCCCGGGGAACGGCAGGACGATCCCCCGGTCAGCGAGGCGACCGCCGGACGACATCAGCGCAGGCGAGAGCCAGAACACCCCTTGATCGCCCTGCGATTCCCAAGCTCAGGGCGCGGGTTCGATTCCCGTCGCTCGCTCCACCGACCTCGTCCGGATGCGCACCCTCTGACGTTGCCCGATGATGCGTACAGGAAGACCATTGGAGGCGCCGTGAGTCCGCGCAAGAAAACCTGCGGAACGTGCGGTCAGCGGATGGTCGGTCGCTGGCGCCTGGGGAGGCTGCGGAGGAAGTGCACACCGAAGCGGTGTCGTACGGAGGCCAGCGGGCTGGACATCGGCGCGGAAGGAGCAGAATTCGCTGCAGAAGGGATCATGGAGGCGCTCTACCACGGTGCCCTGAGAGGGATCGCCACCGGAGCGAGGGCCGTAATCCGAGTCCTGTTCGACTAGGTCGCCCCGCCCCGGCGGGCTGCTACCTCTTCCTCGCAGATCTCGCACTTCAGCCAATCGCCCAACGAATGCCAGGTCCGCCCACCTGGAACCGCGATCAAGCCCTCCCATTGGTAACCACAGAGTGCCACTCGCTCTGGCCCGGGCTGCAGGTGACAGGTCGCCGTGGGCTCCTCGGGGTCGATCTCGTAGACGAACCGAGTCTGCGACTCCCACGGCAGCAGGTCGAAGACCCGTCGCCAGCCGCGACGAGGCAGCGGCCACCCCAGACGCTCAGTCGAGACGATCAACAATTCCTCAGCCACACTCCAATAATCACTCAGGTGCTGCTGTACAGCAGAGAAATACAGCAACCGTTCCGACCAACACCGACCGTAATTGATCCTCACTGCCCGGCTGACCAGGCGAGGAGACCTGAGCGACCTTGAGGCCGGTAGTTCGCATCGAGGGGGTCAGCCGTTTCTCGCCGGCGCATCGCACTCGCTCCTGTAGCGGCAGCTGCCACAGCAGCGCGGAGCACTGACACGCTGGCGCACATATAGCCAGGCTTCAGACAGCTACGGTGTGTGTGAAGCCGAGCGTCGTTAGCCCTTCGGCGCGACAGAGCCGATCGGATGGGCCCCCTACTTCGGTCTGTAGTACTTGGTAGGCCGCTCCCCTCGCCTGGCCCCAGTGCATGGCGGCACGCCACAGCAGGCGGCCGAGGCCCCGGCCACGCATCTCGGGGAGAACCGCGAAGTACTGGGGCATCAGCTGGCGTGCGCCGATCGCATCGGGGTGGATCTCCATGGGGCCAATCGCACCAACGACCCTGTTCTTGTCAACGGCGGTGAGGACCGGGCCGCCGCGTCCTGCCTGCATCTGGGAATGGAGGAAGGCGAGTCCGTCGGCGGACATCGCTTCGGCGAAGACGGCGAAGGTGCTCTGCACAGCATCCGGCCAGGCCGAGAGGACATCAACGGGCCCAGCAGGGCGGGGACAGGAGCGGGCGGTGAAGTCCTGGAGTTGGATACGGACACCGCGCGGGACCGTCTCAGGTCCGAGCGGTCGTACGACCCTCGCGCCGACCACGCCATGGAGGGCTGCGAGCTTCGCGGCAAGCTCGGCGGCCTGGTCGAGGATGTCACCCCGGTGCCCGTACGCGTAGACCTTGACGACGCCGCGGCCTCGGCGGGTCAGCGTGGGGATGAGTGTCTGATCGCGCTCGTGCACCACGTCGCGAGGCAGGACCACCTCGTTCTTCTCCATGCTCCAGCGGCGGTCTTTGTCGTAGTGCAGGAAGTACCGATCGTATGCGGCAGCGGTCAGCGTGTCTTCGAAGAGGTCGACGGTCAGCGCATGGGGGTGGACAGGGCCGAGGGTGGGCACAACCGGCGCGGTCAGCACGGGGCGTAGCCAGTCCCAGCGGAAGAACATGTGCGGCACCTTAGCGGCTTGGAAGCAAGGGGCTCCGGCCCCGACGGATGCCCGCCAGGGCTGGAGCGCAATGTGTCGGTGGGCGGATTCTCAGTGGGGGTTGTCGTCTCCGGCGTCGCAGGAGCACTCGGCGCTCTCAACGATCGTGTCGAGGTCACCGACGGTCGTGACCTTCAGAGTCGATATGGGCGGCGCGGGGCGGCGGCTGGCCGGCGGAGGGCCGCTGAGGATCTGCACCGGTACCGGGCGGGGTGTCATGAGGCGTGCTCCTTGTCTCCGTGCTGGCAGTAACTGTGCAGCGGCGCCTTCGCCTCCTGGTAGTGCTTGGCCAGGGGGCGGCAGACCCGGCAGGTTCCGGACAGGGCGCAGCCCTCGCACCCTCCGGTGCGAAGCATGAGACGGTCCGCGATTGCGCCGAGGCGCAGGAGACCGTCGGCGCCTTCAGCCATGAGGTCGATCTGGTCGTCGCGGCCGACCTTGCAGATCGAGACCTTCGCGTGCGGGTCGGCGTGGAAGAAGGTGTGTCCCGCGTTGCATCCGGCGAAGGTCTTCCGCTGGCGCAGGTGGTCGGCGGACTGAGCGAGGAGGGGTTCGCCGCCGCCGTAGATCGTGGGCGTCATGTTGGTGTAGGCGTGATGCTCGATCCCCCACTGTTCGGCGAGAGCGCCCATCGCGTCGGCCTCGTGCGCGTTGTCCTCGGTGACCACAACGTTGATCCGCAGTGGCAGTCCGGCGTTGCGGGCCGCAGTGATGCCCCGGTGGAATGACTTCCACGCACCGCGCCGCTGGGTGAGTGCGTCGAAGCTCTCCTCGCTCGCCCCGTACATGCTCACCACCAGCCGGTACGGCGGGTTTTGCGTGAAGAGACGGAGCAGGTCGGGCCGCCACAGCAGGGAACCGTTGGTGGAGATCGTCAGCATCATTCCGGCCTGCCAGGCGTACCGGTAGGCACCCTGGAAGTGCGGGTCCATGGTCGGTTCGCCGCCGGTGATCTGGAGCCACAGGACGCCGGCCTGGCGCATGATTTCGAGTAACCGCACCTTGTCGTCCCACAGAAGGCCGGAGAACGGGCGCTCTCCCAGATAGCAGTGTTTGCACCCGAAGTTGCAGCCCAGATTGATCTCCCACGACGCACGGCAGTACCCGTAGGCCGATTTCTCGCGGACCAGGACCGTGCCTTCCGCTGACTGTCCGGCAAGGTCCAGCCCCCAGGTGGAGGCGGCAGTCTCGGCGACCCAGGCGGGCAGTCGTTCGCAGGCGGCGACGGCGCTCGCGATCTCTTCATAGTGGCCAGCCGGTATGCGGGCTCCGGAGCGGGCACCGGGGCGCAGCAGCAGATGACCGTCGAGGAACGGGCTGGCGATCAGCGCGTGGGTCATTGGGTGGTCCTCTGTCCCGTGAGGCGAGTTCGGTGATTGATCGGTGCGTACGGAGTGCGGCTGGAGGCAAGGCAGTAGATCTCCCCCAGCCCGTAACAGGCATCACAGACCCCGCCGGTCTTGGGGTTTGCCCCGCTCCCGGAACAGTCAGGGCACTGTTCGGCGCGCGGCTCGATCAACGGGGAGGGCCGGGGCGGGAGCAGGTTGGCTGCCATGGGCGTACCTCCTGGATGTGCACCGGTTGCTGTCAGCCGATCTCGCGGGTGTACGGATCGGTGTTCCAGGTGCGGGGATGTGGGCACGCACGGTCTTCCCTCCGCGCTCCTGTCTCAGGAACCACCAGAGGTCCGCGCCGAGCTCCCGGATCAGCCGAAGGCCGCGGCCCCGCTCTTCGTCCTCACCGGGAAAACAGACGGCTCCGAAATCAGGAGGGTCAGGCAGGGGGTCGGACACGTCCACGAGGAGGCTTCCGTCCTCAAGGATGGCCAGCCGCAGGTCCAGAAGATGCCCGACCACATAGCCGTGGTTGATCGCGTTCGTCACCAGTTCGCTGACCACGAGCATCGCGACTTCCACGTCACCCTGCCAGGAGCACAGCGTCATCCAGCGCCGGGCGTTGATACGGCTGAGCCCTACGGACCTGTGAATCAAGGGCAGGCTCGCCGACCACTCGCCCCTGACTGGAGAGATGGCCTCGGACGCTGAGGCGGCTCGTGAGCTCACCACTCCATCCCCACCGTGCCCATCACGCCGGGACCGCGTAGCTGCGCTTGGTGCTGCTTGAGAAGCACCCGGCTCACGCGTGCCAAGGCTCGAAGGTGCACCCAACGCGCCATACGTGTACGGGCGCCAGCCTCACCGTCCGCCGGATTCCACGGAAGCAACAGTTGCTCCGCATCGCTCAGCGCACCGATCAGTTGCGGAGACCGCCGCTCTGTAGGCACGCGCTCCGCGTGGGGAATGAGCACGCGAATGTCCGCGGTCACCTGATCCGTAGCCGCACACAGTTCCTGCTCCGAAGGCACCGTCCTGGGCATCCGTAGAGCACCCTCATAGTTCGCCTTGATGGCCCTACCGTCGACCAGCCGCGCATCGGCGGTATCAGCCCAGGCAATCCCCTCGGATGGGGGTTCGATGTCGGCCTGATTCATACCAACGACGTTAGTCAGCAGGCCACTTGAGCCTCAATGAAGTTCTACGAAGTTGCGCCGATTCACCCGAGCGCGTCGATGGCGGCCGTGATCAGCGCCCGCGCCTGAGGCCCGTACACGGCCATGCGTTGCACTGCCGCGAACGCCTTGACGTAGACCCCCACCTCGTCCGGCACAGTGATGTTGATTTCCGCCGACAGGTTCTCCACCTGCACGCGCTCGTCGTCGAAGACCATGAACGTCTCCAACGGCCACATCCTCCGGTGTGCCGCGAAGGGAATCACGCCGAACGCCACTGAAGGCAGCGACATCACTTCCAGCAGGTAGCCCAACTGCCCAGCCATCACAGACGCGCCACCAATGCGGTACCGCAACACCGCTTCCTCAACGAGGAGGACGAAGCGGTGATCGCCGTCGCGGATGACGTGCGACCGCGCGAGGCGGGCCGCGGCTGCGGCCGGCGCATCGTTCGGCGTGCCCTGAAAGTCGCTGATCGACGTCAGCAGAGACTCCGCGTACCCCTGCGTCTGGAGCAAACCAGGCACGACGTTCGAGCAGTACACCCGAAACAAGTGGGTGCTCTCGTAGAGCGGGACGTCGACCTCTTGGCGCCGCTTGATGCCCGTCTGGTGGATCCGCTTCCACTCGACATACATCTGGTCAGCGACACGGGTCTTGGCGATCAGCTCAGCAACGTGCTCCTGGGCCGTGCACGCGGCGAGGTACCTCCGAATGTCCTCATCGGTCGGCAGCGTCACCGCGTTCTCCAGCCGCGACACCTTCGACTTGTGCCAGCCGCACCGGGCAGCTACCTCATAGCCCTTCAGCCCAGCTGTCCTACGCAGGTCCACCAGGCGCGCGGCGACACCTTCGCGGGCCGCCTGAGCGGCGGACGAGGGCGAAGCGTTCATCAGGCAGTTGTCCCGGGATGCGTGTGCGACGTCTCAGACCTTGTACTCGTCGTGCGGAGTGCCGAGCTCCCACACCGCTTCGAATGCGTCTGCACACAGACCTACGACGGCGGCCTCAGCGCACATCAGTGGGTCGAGCGCGTGGCCGTCACCGGAGAAGAGGTTAAACCGCACGACGCGCCGGTCAATCAGCCAGAAGTCATTGCCGGGTAGCGCAACACCAGAGGCCTGACTCCTTGGGAGCCATCGGACCCCCTCACCAGCCTGGAGGTTGGCACCGGTGATCGCATGCTCGAAGCGGACGTACTCGGTAACCGGCTCGGACACGATGCGGGCACGGCGCACGACGACACCGCGCGCGACAGTCCGCTCGACCAGGGATACCCACGGACGCCAGAACTCTGAGTCGTACGCGGGGACGCTCCCATCGGCCCGCCAGGCGTCGACAACATCCCTCTCCTCGTCGACGCCATAGTGGTCGCGCATCTCCAAATGCACAGCGGAGTGCTCTGCGGAGTCAAGCAGTTGATCGAAGCTGGGCACGCTCGGCGGCATTGCACGCCTCCCTGATCAGCGGCACCATTCGTGCCGGCACTCGGATTACCGCTTCATTGTCCGGTCGCGGGCTCTTCTGCTCGCACTCGGCAAGCGTCGCCGCGTCGGCCACGTAGCCCTGGAAGATCAGGTCGGGTTCGACCGGAGTGGTGTCTACCCACACAGCCGGGCAGTTGCCCCCACCCGTTTCCGGATCGATCCCAATGAAAGTTAGTGCCATGACTGCCTCCCGCGTCTAGATGGTTGCGCGATGTTGCAGAACAAACACTTCGACGATCTCTCACCCAACAACCAACTCTGGCACGTGACTTGTCCGACCGGCTACGCCTACGAACACTTCCGGCCAGTTGGTCAGGCAGGGTTGGGAACATCCGGCCGGGGCCCGAACGCCCGACGGCACCGCGGGTGGGAGATCGGCCAGGACGCCGCGTCGTCCACGGTGCGGAGCGTGCCGGTTGCGAGGTCAGGGTCCTGGTGGGAGGTCCATCCGCAGCCGATCCCGTCGAAGACCTCCACATACCCGACGCCGGCCTCCCTGGCCACGTTGAGGGTGCCCGCGTTGTACGCCACCGCCGACTTCGCGAGCGTCGCCGCCTCCGCCCAGGCCCTCACCGGCACGCGGGCTCCGTTGCGGTAGACGACGTGCGTCAGCGACTGCGCGGCCAGCCGGTCAGCGAGGTTCTTCGCAGCCTGGCGCGCTGTGGTGTTCCCCGCGGCAAGAAGCGGGACCTCCTCGCGGGCGGCGGCGCGCGCTGCCCGGTACCAGCGTTCCGCCATCCGCTCCGCCTCCTGCGACCGGCGCAGGAAGTCCCCATACGAGTCGGAGGCAAGAGACTGAAGGGCATCGGCGTGAGGCTGGGTCCAACCGAACGGGCCCGCGCCAGCAGCACGGACCGCGGCCTGGGCGCCCTGCTCGTACAGGTACGGCAGCTGTCGCCGTACGAACGCCTGCGCCTCGTTATCCACACGGCTGTGGAAATCCGAGATGCCGGTCTTGAACTCCTCCAACGTCTGGAGGACGTACGGGAGCCGCCACCGGGCGACAATCGACGTGATCACCACGGCCTGCTTGTCGGCGAGACGCTGCCAGGCGTCCTCAAGGACCGCAGCAACCCGTCGGGCCACCACATCGGGATCGCCCGGTGTCAGGGGCGGCCAGTCGTACGGCACCCGGTCACCACCTGCGCCGTACGGGCACCAGCGGGACCGCCACCAGGTCGGGCACGCCGTCACCGCCCACGGTCGTCGTCTCGTCCGGGCCCACTATGTCGGCCAGCCCGGCGATCTGCCGTTCGGTGCCGGTGAGGTTGTTGGTCTGGTCGACGGTCACCACCCCGTCCACGGTCACACGCAGCGGCTCGGCGAGCATCAGGGCCCGGCGCTCGACCAGTACCTCGAGCGCGACCGCCCGCGCGGTGCGCAGCCTGGCGTACCGGGTGTCGAGGTCGGTCGGGTCGGTTGCGGGGCCAAGCTGGGCGAGCAGCCAAGCCCGTACGGTCTCATCCACGCGGGGCTCCTTCGTACGAGTGAGGCCCCGCACCACTTCGGGTGCCGGGCCTCCCAGGGCTGATCACTTGGGGTCGAGCCAACGGACTCGGGTGTCGTCGCCGTGCCCGTGAACGGTCATGGCCATATCCAGGTCCGGCCAGATCACGACGGACGGGTACGGGCCACGCCACTGCATGACGACCTGCCCGTTGCTGAACTCGACGCCGTCCACCACCGTTCCGGTACCGGACACCCCGGAGTGGTCGACGGTGCGCTCCAGCACGAACCTACGCATCGTCCGTCGCCTTCTTGGCGGCCCTGCGCCGGACGGGCTTGGCCGCCTCGTCCGGGATCAGGGCCTCGTGCTCCGGCTCCGGCTCCGGCTCCGGCTCCGGCTCCGGCTCCGGCTCCGGCTCCGGCTCCGGCTCCGGGGCATCCTCGGCCAGGGCCTCGTCGAACTCCTCCGGCTCCCAGCACGCAGGGTTGGTGATCGCCGTAGTCAGGCTCTCGTCGGGCTCGTCACCGGGCTGGAGAACGACCCGTTCATGGGTGAGCGGGTGCTCCACGTGCACAGCGGTCGCCAGTCGTCGGCCCATGTCAGATCACCGTCGCCACGAGGTGCGCGTCCGGGGTGTGCATGACCGGCATGGCGACAGCGGCACCCTTGGTCCAGATCTGGCCGGGGTCGTCCTGCACACCTCGGGTGATGACCAGCCCGGGGGCGTCCTCGCGGACGATCGTCGGGTTGTTCACGCCCTGGAGGTTCAGGGACTCCCAGGTACGACCCCACTGGACGTTGGCCCACTTGTTCCGGTCACCGGGGATGTAGATCCACTTGTCCTCGGAAAGGACCTTCGTGGACACCCCGTCGACGCGGACCTGCGCCTTGTAGAACCGGACCGGCGGCAGGGAGTAGTTCGCCCGGACCGTCTGGACCTGCTGCGGGTTCAGCGTGGCTGTGGGCGTCGCGGACGGGGACACGCTGCCGTAGTACGCGGCCCGGTAGGCCTGGTTGTTCGCCAGGTACGAGTACGCCTTCTTCGACGTGAGAACGAACTCCGGCTCCGGAACGCCGAGGTCGTCGAGGTACTGGAGCCACCCCAGCTCGTCCTTGATCGGGTCGGACGCGGGGTCGGACCACGGCACCGGGGCCGTAGGACGGTTGCCCGCCGGCATCCCGAAGTCGGCCTCCGTGATGAACCCGTTCTCGTTGATGGACAGCTTCCCGTCGAGGAGCACATCGGCCGCGGCCAGCTCCAGGCGCGACTGGATCGCCTCGACGTGGCGCTCCACGTCGTCGTACAGCAGCTCCAGCATCCGGTCCGTGTCCGCGCCGCGCTCAGCTTCGAGGAGCAGCTGCTCCTGCTCGCCGACAACAAGCTTCTGACCCATCGGAGGGAGCTGGCCCTGACGGGTGTTGGACCACGCCTCGCGGGTCGCGAACGGCACGGACGCGTCGTAAGCACGGTACTTGGCGGTGTTGACGTACCTGCCGTTGTCCTTGACCTTCCACAGCACCGTGTTGAGCTTCAGTGCCGGGAAGACCTCCTTGGTGAGGAGGAAGTCTTCCTTGGTCGGAATGGCGCGGGCGAAGGTGGTCAGGTCGTGCGCGGTGACGTCCTTCAGGAGGTCCTGAATGGTCATAGCGGCCTCCTTAGACGAAGCGGATCTGGGCGGTGGCGGAAGGGACGACGGTGACGACGGCGATCGGGAGCTTCGCTGTGATCACGGAGCCGTGCCACAGCAGAGCTGCGGGGACCTTCGTCTGTCCGGGAGCGAACTGGGCCTCAGCGAAGACGAACCCGGCGAGGTTCTGCGTGCCGTCAGTCGCGCCGACCGTGTAGAGGCCGTACAGGCCGGAGGCGGTGATCCGCCCCACGGGGATGCCGGACTTGAAGCGGGAGTACGGCTGGTACGGGTCGGTGGACGCCACGTAGTGGGTGCCCGCGACGAACTTGGATACGTCGAGAGTGACGGTGTCGGTGGAGTCGGTGCCGTGAAGCGACGCGAGCCACGACCGGTCGGCCGTGTACGTAGCCGAACTGGAGATGGGCTGAATGGACAAAGCCCCTACCTCTCATGGACGTTGCGGATTCCCGCGCACTCACCGGGTGGTGGTGCCGTCCACGAGCTGAGGTAGGGGCGTGGTCCCCATGTCCGGCCTTGGCCCGCCGGTGGGATGGGTCCTTGACGATCACCCGAAGGTGATCACTCCGAGATGTACCCGCGCCTGCGGGCCATGTCAACTCCGGCCTTGCCGGGCGGCGTTGGGGTGGACCGCTTGGGGCCGCCACCGGCCGGGGAGCCGCCAGGAGCCGGGGCCGACTCCTGGTGCTGCGTACCGAACAGCGTCGGACGCCGCACCTTCAGCGCCTCGGCAGCCTCGGTGACCGCGGTCTCGTCTGCGTCATCCGCCACGGCCGCACGCAGCAGGGCCTCCGCGTCTACCAGGTCATCGCCGAGCGCACCGAGACCGAGGAGAGCCGCACGCCGCTGCGCCACCCGCTCCCGCGCGGAAGCCGCCGCGATCCGCTGGTCTGCCTCCTGCGCCCGCTGCGTCGCCGCCTGCTCGCGCCGCTCGATCTCCGACAGGGCCGCCGTCTGCGCTTCCCGCTGCGCAGCCACGAACTGGGTGAGGTCCTCGGGCTTCTCGAAGCCGAGGCCCTCCAGCAGCTGCTTGATCCCGGTCCGCTCCCCCTGCTGCTTCTCACGGGCCAAGAGCCGCGACAGCGTGTCCTGGTCCACCGTCGTTCCGCCCTGCGGAGACGGGTCGCTGGAGGGGTCTCCCTCGGACGCGCCGAGGATGGGGTGGATGGGCCGGCCGTCCTTGCGGAAGCCGAGCACAGCGTGGGGGTGGGGCAGTAGGCGAGACACGAGTCCTCCGGGTCACGAGCGCCCCCGCGCCAACAGCCAGTGTAGTCAAACGAGATCACTTCGGAAGCCGTCCTTGGGAGGTCCACTCCTCAAGGCCCTTTTGGCATTTGAGGGAGGTAACTGTCTTACACGTCGGGCCATTTGCAGGCCTGTAACCACCAACTCGCCCAAGAACTCGGAATATGACCCATTGTCATCGCGCATTACCAGAGATACACAGAGAGTGATGCATTAATAACAGAAAAAGAACCTGTGAATTCCTTAAGCGTTGGGCTATGTTTCTCGCCGCAGATCAACCTGTGCAGGGATCGACCTTCTCGCACAGTCGCAAAATGGGGGGAATTATGTCGTACAGAACCGTTGTGGCCGCAGCATTGACTGTGGCCGGGGTTATGGGGTCTCTTGCCGTGCCCGCGCTCGCCTCGGACACCACGCAGGTCGCATTCACCGGGCAGGTCGACTCCGCCGTCAGCCTCACCGGTGCGCAATTCCGCCTCCAGGCGGATGCGACCGCCGACCAGGTAGACGCCGTGGCCGAAGGCGCAGAAGTACCCGCCCTGTCGCTCCCCTCGGGGAGCGACACGATCACCACCGCCGGCAGCACGTTCACCGTGAAGGTGGACCCCGCTGACATCCCGGCCGAGTTCATCGGCCCCAACGGGGTCGTCTCCTTCGACTTGGAGATCTTCGATGCCAAGTCGAACAAGTACACCTGGACCACTCAGTCCGCCCGGCTCGACGGGGGCGCCTGGAAGGATCCGCTCACTTCCGCCGAGCTGAACAACGCCAAGGCTCGTTCCGCAACAACTTCTGCACCGCCGTCAGTTACTACGCACCTTGACGCGGCGACGGCCGCAGTCGCGTCGTCATTTTCGCCAGTCCAGACTCGATCTGAGCAGTGCATAACCACCAAGGGTGGTTACCACGACGCGATGGCGCAGATTGGTACTGGGTACCCCGCCGCACCCGGGTACGGCACGACTCGTGGGTCGGCGTGGCTGAACCACCAGAGCGGCTCGGAGATCACCTTCGGGGCCGGTCTGTCGACTAACGGCACTACATGGAAAGCCTCCGGCAGCACTTCGGTCGCCACCTCCAAGTCCGTCTCGTTTGACTGGGACCCCAGCACCTTCTGGAACCAGCAGTACAAGGTCGAGGTGCGCTACGTCACCTACACGAGGTCCTGCGGCGGCATCCTGATCAACAAGCAGGTCAAGGCAACCAGCGAGACCGGTGTCTTCAAGACCGGTCAGCCCGGTACCGGGACACCTCCCAACTGGCTCTCCACGAGCAAGTGCGGCTTCAACTACGCTGCCGGAACGTGGTCCAAGACCACCGGAAAGGCGTACAGCTACGGCACAGGCGTCGACATCAGCAGTGTCATCGGCATCGACCTGAGCACCTCCCGTGCCTACACCTCGTCCTCGAAGCTGAACTACAAGATGGACAAGGCCCACGACTCGCTGTGCGGCGACACGGACAAGCCCGGCCTCTCCGGAAAGGTCCAGCAGTTCTACGACCGCATCGAAGAGGAACTGTGACAGGCAACCAGCCTGCCGAGTCCGCCCCCGCCAACAGGTGGGGGCGGCTCGCCCCGCGGGCCCGCCGCTTGTTGATCGGCGCAGCTGTGATTTCCGTGATGGCGGCCGCCGTGGTGTGGCGTGCCCCTTGGCACGAAAGCAGGCTGGAACATGCCAACGGAGCCGGCCCCCTGCAGTCACACACTGACGTCGGTACTACCAGCATGTTCGCCCCACAGGACAAAGCAACCTGGTACGGGACCTTCGGCTCCTACCTCATGTGCTCTACCAGCGGCGCAAAGATCACTGTCGAAGGAATTCGCTATTCGGAGCCGGTCAAACCAGCCGGAGTTTCCGCCGAGCTGAGGACGGTCACGGCCAAGCAGCGCCAGAATCCGACACGTGGCGGTTACGTCGGCGGCGGTATCGGCCGCCCGCCGCACCTCAGCACCGTGAACATGCTTGGCAACCTGGCACCTGCTGGTGCCGGAACTGTGATTGACCAGAAATGCTCCGACCAGGACAAGCAATCCAACAGCTTTCAAGAACTGCTATTCGTCCTGAAGACAGACCAGCGTGGCGGGCGCATCGATCACGTATGGATCGACTACCGGCTCGGCTCCGACGCCTACTCGCTCCGCCTGGACTGGCAGATGATCACCTGCGGTGACCGCGTCCCGAAGATCGATGGTGAAGACGTCTGCGACGGTTCGGCAGGCTCGTGAGCCGTCAACGAACCCCTCAAGGGTGCTCGAACAGCAGCAACTGACCGCGATCCCAGCCATTTGGCTCCAGCTCAACGCGATGGTGTTCGAGCCAGGGTGTGGGCCGAGGCTGGGGATCCGCCAGAGATGGCCGACCCCTGGTAACTCCCACAGGTCCGCGATGATCTGCGCCGCGGCCCCTTACCGTCGCTTCGTCCAGGGCGGTCATCTCCACGCACAGGAGTCCGAGCCTACCCAGGGCCGCGTGATCTGCTGCCTCGCCATCGTTGCCATGTTGGCGGCGACGTCCTTGCGCGCGGGACCGGTTCCTGGACAGCAGGCAATCCACTCCCGCGAGGTACAGCTACGCAGCCGCGCTGTCTTGCTCATGGGCGTGCTTGAGGGCCATCCGGGCAGTGACCACGTCCGAGCCGGAGAGGCCTGCCCAGTACGGGTGAGTCATCACCGACGTCGCCAGCTCAAGGACCAGGGCTCGAATCCGTGTGAGCTCGGCGGCCTGCTCTGGGGTGTATCCGGGCGATGTGGGTCTGGGGTGGTTGCGGCGGTACCAGTGCGCGGGATCTTCCATCGCCTCCATGGGTTCGGCGCTCAGGGGGAGCGTCGCGGCGAAGGTCAGCTGCTCGGCCTGGGCCTGGTGGAGGGCGAGCTGCGCGGCACGGAGATCGTCGGGGAAGTCGTAGTCATCGGGCACGGAGCGGATAGTACTCCTGTTCGATTACCGCACGGCGAAGACTCGCCTCAGCACTACACTCGCACGCATGTTCGAGCTGCCGCCTGACCTGCCCCGCCTCCGGGTCCTGGAGGCATGGGGGCACGTCTACCTCCGCAGCATCCAGGAGGCGATCAAGGCCGCCGAGGAACGCGAGAGGGCCGAGGCGCGCAAGACGCCCATCCCTCGCCCCAGCGCGCCGCCCGCTCCCGCCGCATGGGTCGTCGACCGGAGCATCGGCAACCTGCCTCCAGTGGTTCACGGGGCAGAGGACTGCTTCGCACGTGCCGACGACTTCGGGACCCGGCCGACCACCCCTGAAGCGGCTCGACGCGCCCTCACGGACGGCAGCGTCACGGCCTGCGTCGTGTGCCGCCCGGACACTGCGCTCGGCATCGTCGACTGAGTCGGCGAAGACGGCTCACGGGCCGACGCCGGTTCGCGCTCTGGCCCTCCTTGGCGGCTGGACAACGGCCCGCGCGTTGCGTCGGTAGCTTGACGCACATGACGCACATCAAGGATCTTGCTGCTCGTTTGGACCGCGTGGAAACCGAGTTGGCACTGCATCGGTTGGCCTACGACTACTGCATAGGGGCCGATCACCGCGATCGAGTGCGATGGGAAGCCGTCTGGACCGCGGACGCGGTCTGGGCAACCAGTCCCGACAGGATATTCAGCGGGATCCAAGCCATCTGCGGCGCGGTCGAGCAGCAGTGGCAGGCATTCCCCGTCATGCAGCACGCCACGGCCAACCACACGGTGGACCTGGGCGGTCCAGTTACGAGCGGGCGTTCGGACGTAGTGGTGCTCGTTCAGCTGCGCGACGGCCGCTGGATCGCAGGAGGTGGCACTTACGAGGATGAATACCGCCGCGAGGACGGGAGATGGCGGATCGCACGTCGCAATGTGGTGCGTCCCTTTGACTTGGCCCCTATGGCGCCGAGCCAGGGACCCCCGTACGACGACGAGGCGATCTGAAGCGCGGCCGACACATGTTCGGCCGGACAGACCCCTAGCGCGCGAGTACCGACGCAGGGGCCCCATGATCCAGAGCTTCCGGGATCTCCAGTCGCGTAATGCGCGCCTGCCGGTCAGTTCACTGTGGGCTCCCTCCCCGGAGGAGCTTGTTCGGGCACCAGTGGGACGGGCCCAATCTCCAGGTCCACTTCCGGCAGCCCCAGGAACTCGCGCACGACCGCGTTGTCCCCAGTGGCGTCGGCGAGGAGCCCGGCCGCGGCGAACGCACGCGCCTGAATGCGGTCGATCTCCTCTTGGGCGTCCTCGACGGGGTATCCGGCATCCATGAGCATCCGCACCCCGGTCTCCAAGGACATGATCCCGGCCTCGTAGGCCTTGACGACCTCCTCCAGGATCGCGGCCCGGTCGGTGGGGGTGTGCGGGCCGAACATGATCCGCGCACTGGGCGTTTCCCCGGCGGGCCACACCTGGCCGGCCTGATGGAGGCGCGTGGCCATGCGCAACAGCAGTGCGTACTTGTGGGCACGGGCGAGCCGCATTGAGCCCACAAGGGAGTCGAGGGGGCCGAGGGCGAGCTGCAGGGCGTAGCCGGACGGCAGGGCGGTCGGGTCAAGCGTGCCGAGCCCGGCCGAGGTGACGCGGGAGTTCACGGCGATCCGGTCGATCAGGTGATCCGTACGCTCCCGGAGCTCGGCGAGCTGTGGGGCGGTGTTCAGGACGTCCATGCGTCCGCCGTCGGCGAGCTGGAACACCGAGCCGGGTGCGAGGGCGAGCGGCTTGGGCTGGCCGGTTGTGCGGTCCACGCCGATGCGGGCACCGGAGACGGACACGACGGGGGCGCCGGTGGTTCCTGCGGCGGCCGCGGCATCGGTGTCGGTGGCGGACAACTCGTCGAGGCCCTGGAGGATCGGGGCCAGGGCGGGCCGCCCCCAGTGCTCCCCCGGTTCAGGGATGCTGTTGGTGATGTGGACGACGGGGATGAAGTCGACCATCAGGTCGAGGCGTTCGAGGACTTCGCCGTCGGAGCGCACCCGGAATGCGGCCTTGTCCTCGGGGAGGGTGTAGACGGTGTGACTGCCCTTGAGGTCCTCCAGGAGCCATTCCGCGTCGGTGAGGTAGCAGGTGATCCCGGACGGCTTGCCGGGCGCCCACGGGTAGGTGCGGCTGATCGTGCCGGTGTCGGCGTTGACCTTGTCGCCGACGATCAGGACAGGATCGCCGCCGGTGCCGTAGATCCATTCGCGGCGGGGGATGCCGTCCTTCGTGGCCCCTGGCTTCGTGGCCGCGCCGATCGGGCCCAGCTCGTACGTGATCCTCCGTACGCGGGCCTTGAGGCCCTTGGCCTGGTCCTCGGGGAGGTCCCATGCGAAGTGCACGCGCCGCGGGTACTCGGCGGCGTCCATCTCCCCGTCCTCGGGCCACTCCGGGAAGTAGAACCCAGGGTCGTAACTCCGCAGCAGGGCACGCCCCTTGGACGGCTCCCAGGCCAGGGTGTAGACGGCGTCACCGCACCGTACGGCTGAGCGTTCCGTCTGCTGCATGCGCAGCTCCAGGAGCTCCTTCTCCGCCCACTTCCGCAGCCGCTCCTGCGCCTCGGCGGCTTCGACTGCGCCGGCCGGGGGCTGCTCGTCGTCGGCGTGCTCCGCGCCGGGGACGATGATGGTCTGCTCCGTGCCGAGGAGATAGCCGAGCACCGTCTCGATGAGCTTCGAGGCGTCGCCCAACTCCCGCCGCCCCAGGGCAGTGTCATCCCCCGTCGAGGCGGCTGCGAGTTGACCGGCCTGCCCCTGGTCGTACGCGGCGAGGAGCTTGTACGCGGACAGGCGTCGCAGGTCCTCGTCGGGCACCCACGTGGAGGCCAGTTCGGCGAGCGGGCCACCCGGCTTGCGGGGGTTCGCCATGACGGGCTTGTAGTTGAGCCACGACCAGACGTCGATCACAACATCGCGGATGCGCACCGCGGGCCTCCAGCAGCACCCCCGCGCCCGCCATGATCAGGCTACGGCCTCAGCCCACCTCGACGATCGTCCCGCCCGGTTCGAGCTGTGCCAGCTTCACGTCATGCGTGCAGCCGTAGACGAAGTCGACCCGGTGCTTGTCACCGAACTCCTTCGCCAGGTCCTGGTAATCCCACTGCTGGCCACAGTCGGCTTCTGTCGGCAGGGCCTGAACTCGGGTGACTCCCCCACGATGAAGACGCACATTACGCAGCTGCTCCCCCGCGATCCGGCCACGCTCCTGCACACGGGCGGTCTCATCAACGCGGGCCTGAGCCTCGCTCTTGACCTGCTCTCGCGCGGACCCACCGCCGTCGCTCGTCCCGCTGCTCGCAGCGAATGCGACAACTCCCCCCGCGATGGCCAGCATCACCACCGCCATGACGACGGTCCATCTCCCCTGATTCCCCATGGCGCGGGAGCGTAGCAGCGACAGAACCCCTGATGAGGCGCTGGCCGTTGCTTCCTATGCCTGAACTTCACTCAGCATCATCAGAGTTGGCGCACGTGCACCCGCGCTCTGCGTATCGTCTGAGGTGCGTCACTGACGGACCTCTGCCTGCCGACATCCTTCACCGCGCCCGCCAGGGCGCAGGATGCCGGTTGGAGGAGGCCCGCATGGGTCGCAAAAAGAAGAAGCCCAGCCGCCAGAAGATGGTCATCCTGCTGATTCAAATTGCAATCGCAGTCTGGAACCACTTCTAGCAGCTGGACCCCGGAGGGGCGTCGGCCAAGCTTCCAGGCCTAAAGTCGGCGCTCCTCCAACACGTTGCCAATGCTGATCTTGCGCAGCACTGGCACTACACACCTCATGAGAGTAGTCCCCCAATCCTTGCTTTCTGGTGCGGCTAAGCAAGTCTGAGCGGGTAATTTAGGGAACAGGCACCGTATCCGTACTGGGGCCGTAACCGCATGTCAGCGGCGCCCGTCCAGCCGTTTGTCGTTGAGCGTGGTGACTCCTGTATCCAGTTGGTCTGGGTCGGCAAGCTCCGTCAACGCGTGTACGCCGGCGTCCATCCGGTCCGGGGAGTCCATGCCTGCGACCCAGGTGACCATCTGGTCCTCCAGCTTGGGGAAGTGGCCGATGTGGTGGATGAGGCCCTGTTCGTAGAGCTGGGCTATCGGCTCGGCCCTCAGGCGTTTGCCGACCTTCGCGGTGACCTCTAGGACCATGGGCATGAGGAGTCCTCGGGTTACGCCTTCGCGCTGGAGTTGCTCCCAGGCCTGGCGAACGATCTGGCGGGCCATGTCGCCGCCGTAGTTGGACTCCACGACGATCGCGTCGGCCTTGAGGTCGAGGGCGAGGCGGCAGGCGGTGCGGCCCCAGGCGTTGGCGCCCATGCTGCCGGAGCGGTCATCGAGGACGTAGAGGTGGCCGTCGTAGCCGCGGGCTGCGCCGACGATGCCGGTTTCGTCGGAGACGGTGGAGTCTCCGCCTGCGGGGTCGACGGCGACGACAATGCGCGCCATGTCGAGGCCGCCGAACGCGATCACGGAGGTGCGGTTGTCGTCGATCCAGGAGCGGGACCAGACGCCGCCCTCGGGCGGTCGGGGCTGCTGCTGGTAGAGAGCTGCCCATACGCGTTCGCCGACGCGCTTGCGGGTCTTGGCGTGGTGGGTGGCGTCGAAGCGTTCGGGCCAGAGTGGTTCGCCGACAGCGCGACCAAGGATGTCGTCGGGGTTGTCCGCGATGGCGGGAAGGTCGATGATCTTCCACTCGTTGGCTTCGGCCTCGGCGATGATGCGGCCCGACAGGTCGTCTTCGTGCCAGCGGGTCTGGATGACGCAGATCGCGCCGTCGGGCTCCAGGCGTGTCTGGAGTACGGACTGCCACCAGTCCCATGCCCGCTTTCGCATGGTGGGGCTGTCGGCGTCGGCCATGTCTTTGACGGGGTCGTCGACGATGGCGATGGTGGCGCCCTTGCCGGTGAGGCCTCCGCCGATGCCTGCTGCAACGAGGCCGCCTTCGTGTCCGGCGATGTCGAAGCGGTTGGCGGCCTTGGAGCCGCGGTTGAGCTGGATGCCGAGGAGGTCACCCCAGGTGTCGATGGCGTCGCGAATCCACCGGCCGTGTTCGTCGGCGAGGTCGGCGGAGTACGAGGCGATCATGACCCTGCGGTCTGGGTACTTCCGCAGGTACCAGAGAGGTCCCCACCTGGAGGCGCGGCGGGACTTGCCGTGCCGGGGCGGCATGGAGAGCATGACGCGCTCCGCCCGACCCTCCGCCATGTCGATCCAGGCCTGGTCGACCATGTTGAGGTGCCGGGCCTGCATCTCGCGGCGGTCGGTGACAATCGCGGCGAGCGCACCCGGTGAGGCATCCATGGCGATGCTGCGCTCAACCTCTGCGAGCAGGGCGCGCATACGCGGGGTGGCGCGCCCGGCGAGGGCCCGACGCACTCCGGCCGGCTGCCCGCGGTAGACGGCGAGGAGTTCACGGACGCGGTCGCTGCTACTCGGAGCCATGGGCGGACTCCTCGGTGACAGCAATGAGGGCTTCGAGCTCGGCAAGATCCGTGGTCTCAACCTGGATGGGACCGCCGCCGGTGCCGGTGATCTCGGTCTTCGCCGGGCGGTCGAGGCCGAGGAGACGGGCGCGGCGTTCCATAACGCGTAGGGCGCGATCGATGGCCGGGAGTTCGCCGTCCTTCACGGCCTGGCGGTAAGCGACGAAGAACAGCCGGTCGAGGCGCTCCGCTTCGACGGTCCGCAGCTCGTCAACCCTGTCGTCGAGCTGCGCTTGGCGCTGCTTCAGAGCTTCGCGTATGTCCTTGCAGGCGGCGCGGATCAGGGCATCGTCGGCGGGAGGCTCCAGGCCCTTGCCGTACCGCTCGATGCCGTATCCCTGCGGGTAGGCAACGCCCGTCGTATTGATGGCGGGGTCTGCGGAAAGCTTCAGGGCGATGGTGAGCCAGTCGACACCGGCAACGTGCAGTTCGATGGCGTCGGCGCGGCGCTTGGCGATTGCTGCACGCTGCGCCTTGGTGGGGCGGGCCACGGGGCGTCCTCCGTCAGGTACGCCCCCGCACCCACGTTCATGGTCCCACCTGATGGCCCGACGGTCGGCCTGGCTACTTCCTCACTCTGTAGTGACGCTCCCTGGTAATCCCGCGCAAACGCTGCGTCTGGGAAAATGCGATGTGATCACCATCGACGTCAGAACCGCCACCGACGAACGTGAGCTGCATGCGCTCTTGAAGCGAGAGCTTGGGTTCCCGGCCTTCTATGGCATGAACTGGGATGCCTTCTGGGACGCCGTCACCGGGCTGGTCGAGATCCCTGAGGGCATCCGCTTCACCGGCTGGGAGCATCTCGCTGAGCGGGTGCCTCGCGGTGCGGACATGCTCCGGCGAAGCCTCGACGACTACCGAGATCAGTACTGCGCTGGGTTCATATCCGAGTACGCATAGGCTCAGAAGGAACACGCAAGCCGTGGCTTCGAGGAACGATTGACCCCTCGACGCAAACTACCGGCCCCAAGGTCGCTGAGGCCTCCCGTCCTGGTCAGAGCAACGACGGGTACTGACTGACACGAACAGTTGCGGTACTTCGGTGCAGTACGGCAGGCGCCTGGCCCATTCGGTCAGTCGGCCGCGCTGGCGGAGGTCATATAGTCCAAGGCCGGATCGGGCGAACCGCACTGCAAGATCTCCTCCACCTTGGCCCAGGCAGTGAGAGGAACCTCGTAGCAGTAGATCATCCAAGGGTCATCCGCGTCCGGCGTGATCACTTCACGAAGCTTGACGATCTGCTCCCGGCTAATGGGGTGTTCCGTGCGCAGGAACTCGTCTTCCTTGCTAAATCCATCCAAGGACCAGACGACGTGAGGTGCTTCCATAGCCATGATCCGAGCTTAAGGCCGTCGGACAGCGAGGCTTCATGGCGTGTGGCGCGATGCCAGCCACTCCGCATCGGAAGCGTCAGCTATCCGCCCATAGATGTGAGAACGGTAACTTTTACCCTTTTATACTTAATGGATCTTTTAGGCTCGTTCTGACGGATACCCCAAAAGCGACAGGATGCAAGCCCGTGAGTACCCAGTACCCCGCCGCTCCACAGGAGCCCGCGCCCCAGGCGCCGCAGCCGATCATCATCAACAACAACGTCGCCGCTTCAGCAGCTGCGACGGCTGTGGCGGGTTACGGGCTGCGAGGGCGGCGACGCCAGTCCGGCGTGGTCCACCTGTGGCTGTTCCTGCTCACCGCCGGCATAGGCAACATCATCTACGCCTGGTACATCAGCGACTGGAACAAGAAGCGCGGCCTGTAGCACCCAAGGCCGGTGGAGCGGGTTTGGCCGATGTCCTGCCTGGTTTGGGGTCGGGCGTGATCAGGGAGCCGCACGCTCGCCAGCGACTCAGGCGGGCCTCACCCCTGCCCGCGATGTCACCGAGTGACTCCCTGGCCCCTCTCAACGGAGCTCTACCATGTGCGGTGCCGTATTCGGGTTGGTTCGGCACCGCACCGCTCCGTGCGTCAATGCAGCGGCAGCTGCCCTATGACATTCCGAGTTCCTGGGCCACGGGGACGAACTCCCCGAATGTCAGGGGTGCCGGCTTGGTGGAGGTGGTGGGCGAACTGCCAGTTCCGGCAGGTCGCATAGTGCCGGTCGTGGCTGTTGGGTGCTTCGGCGGGTATGGAGTGCGCCCCCCAGCCGATGATGGGACGGGCGCCGGTGAGGGTGACGGCCAGGCCATGGACGGCGAGTTCCTCGGTGTGGCCGGGTGCCGGTTCGAAGGCCAGGTGGGGATTGTCCGCCCAGCGGGACGGGTCGGTGGTGACGCCGCAGAGGTACCAGGCAATGGGTGTGGGGCGCTCGTTGAGCGGGGTGGACATCTGCCGGAGCTCGGGGCCGACGTGCTTGCTGTAGGGGCCGTGGAGTGAGCGGGCGCAGTGCAGGCTGAGGTCGATGCCGGTGACGTACTTGAGCCAGAGGTACCGGTATTTGCGGTCGCCTTGGGTGATGCTGATGCGGGCCGGCTCCACGTTTCCCCCTTCGTGTGATGGTGTGCGGATCACACCACATCTATCTATATTCTATAGGCATAAGCTGGTGTGGTCAAGATCCATCCCTGTCGGCGCAGGCCCTCAACAGCCCCTCGACGAGGGGCTTGTGTCTGTTGTGGCGGTAGTTGCCGGGGTACTCCATGTTGAACTCCGCTTCCAGCGCGGCGCGCCTCCGCTCGGGGTCGACTGGGAGCGGCTGACGGCACTCCACGGTGAGCGATCCGCCCGTGTCCACGCCGAGCTTCACCACCCCGAAGTACCGCCGGAGCAGGGCGGTCAGGGACTCGGGGGTGTGGAACCTCTGCATGGTCCAGACGCCTGAGCGGAACGTCGCGGAGAATCCGTTCTCGTCGACGAACTCCAACGCGCGCCGGTAGCGGTTGTTGCGGTACTTCTTGCCGCTGTTCCGCTTGGTGATCGACTTCTCGTGCCGGGTGCCTGTGTAGAACACCCCGTCGTCGGCGCACAGGGTGTTGCAGGTGATGAGGACGTGCTCCTCGAACTCCAGGGACGTGATGCTGTTGATCACTGAGTCGAGAACCACGATGTCGTACTGGCCGTTGGCGCGAACGTCCTTCTGGAGGTCGCGGATGTGGGCGACGGTCGCGGCGACGTCGAGGGCGTTCTGTGTGCCCTTCGCCTTGACGTGGGGCTCGTACCAGTGGGCGTCGAAGCCCTGCCCCTTGAGCATCTGGATGTAGGCGGCCTCCCCCGCTCCGAAGTCGACGATGCGCTGGGAGCGTTTCGCGTGGGGCAGGACGTGGTTCTTGTAGACCGCGGACTGGGCGCTGTCCCCGTCGTCGCCGCCCAACCGGTGCATCTGGCACCAGTGCTGGTTGTAGGGCTTGATACCGAGCGCGGTGTAGTCGTACACCCCATACTCGCCCTCCAGCCACACCAGCAGCTCGTCCGCTTCCTGCACGGACACCCGGTAGCAGAGGACGTCCTTGCGGAGGTCGACGGCGGCAACCGCGTAGTCGTTGTTGAGGATGACCCGGCCGTTGTGGTCGGCGACGATCGTCCCCCAGGGCCCGTAGCGGGTGATGAGGCGGGCGATCTCGGACCGGACGGCGGCGGAGTCCCGCTTCCGGACGGTGATGTTGTCGGCGGTCACCCACTCCCACCCGTGAGTGTCCTCGGAGGCCGGGGTGACGGTGACGCTGGACCCGTCGGTCTCCACCGAGTTGTGGAGCAGGTTGAACTGGACTTCGTCCTGGGTGGTGACCTGGGATCCGAGGAGGATGGCCGGGGCCGTTGTGTGCCCGAGCGCCTTGAGGGACTTGGTTCTCTGGTGGCCGGCGACCAGGACCCCGTTCCCGTTGACGATGACGGGCTTTACGCAGCCGAACAGGTCGAGGGACCGCTTCAGCCGCTCGAAAGCGTCAGCGTCGAGGCGGCGCGGGTTGTAGGGGGCGGGCTTTAGCTGTGCGAGCGGGTAGTCGGCGGTGAACTCAGGCAACTTCCTGCTCCTTGCGGCTCTCGTGGGCGTCGAGGAGGTGGTGGCCGAACCCGGCGTCGGTGCCTCGCTGTTCGTAGAACGCGGCGTGCACGGCGTTGAGCCGGTCGATTTCCTCGCTGCTGACTTGGACGCGGATGGTCCCCCATTGGACGTAGCCCCACGTGAGGTATTCGTCGGCGACCTTGTCGCCTGCCGCTTCGGCGGTCTCGGCAGACAGGACGCTTGGGATGTCCATGCTGTCGAGGAGGGCGTCCAGGGCGTCCTGGTCGTAGCCGGTGCCATCGAGGTCGGGAAGCTCGGCGAGGATGTCGGCCAGGAGCGCGGTGTCGTACCCGGCGAGGTCCGAGGTGCGGTTGTCGACGATGACGATGCGGGCCGCGGCTTCGTCGTCGACGTCGACGTACGTGACGGCTATCTGGTCCCAGCCGAGTGCGGCGGCGGCCTTGAAGGTGTGGTTGCCCGCGAGGATCTCGTTCGGGCGGCCGGTGGCCGTGCCGCGGTTGACGACGATGGCCCGATACTGGCCGTGGGTGTTGAGGGACTCGGAGATCGAGGTGAGGTCTCCGGTGCGCGGGTTGCGGTGGTAGGGCGCCAGGTCGCTGATCGGGACGGCGAGGGCGGCGAGTTCCGCAGGGATTCGGGCTGTGCTGTCGGACACGGTGCAGTGATCCTTCGGCGAATCCCCGCGCCTTGTCTCACAGCCTAGGTGATCAACAGGGCTGTCGGACAGCAAGCGCCCCGCCGCGTCGTACGGGCGGGGCGCACTGTGCAGTTGCTGTCATACGCCCTGGTTGGCGGCCTTCGGCTGCTGGTACACCTCGACCTTGGTTCCGAGGATCTTCGGGGAGATGCCTTGCGGGTAGGCGCCCATGTCCCACGCGTTGCGGTGGATCTCTGCGTAGTGTCCGACAGCTTTGCGGACGGCATCGGCTCGGGACAGGCCCGCTTCCTGGAGCACCTTCATGTCGTCGGCGATGGGCGCACGGTGGATCGCCGCGTAGTGGCGGACGGCATCGTGGAGCGCCTCGGACTTCGAGAGGCCGGTGCTCAGGAGCAGGTTCAGGTCCTCGACGGCAGACGCGTCGAAGCGTGCGCCTACGCGGTCGCCGGGGGCCACGGGCTTGCTTTCGGGGGTGCGGGTAGGGTTCGGCTCAGCCATGGGGAGGTCACTCTCCTTGTGGTCAGGGCCCCGACCGGAGGCGCAATCTCCTGGATCGGGGCCTGTCTCGTTCTGGGATCTGTCTTCCGACGGTACCTGCCGGACGGCCAACACGGCGGTGCGGCAGGTGAGTTCACGGCATCAGCGGTGGACCGGCCATACCCAGCCGGACTGCTCGTCGCAGTGCCACTTCGAGCGCCGATGGTGTCGGGCCCGCCAGGAGCAGCGCACCAGGCGGAAGCGGCGGAAGCGCACTGACCGGCATTGGCGAGCTCTGGCGCCTGTCATCATGCCGCCGCCTGCGACTGATTGAGGACGTTGACGGTTCGGCACGGGTGGGCAGTGATGAGCCCGTGGAAACGGGAGCCGTCCCACGTTGAGCACAGCTCGCACACGATCAGTCCCCCGAAGCGCATGGGGTGGTGCAGGTCGGCGACGAGGCTGCGGATGCCTTCGCCCGCCTGGGCGCGCTTCTCCGCCTCCGCGATCGCCTCCTCGGCGGCGTTGAGACGTCGGTGCAGCGCGCGTATGGCCCCGGTCTGCCCGCCGGCGGAGCGGCGGGCCTGGTCCCGCTCGGCGACGAGGCGACGGACGCCTTCATCGAGGGCGTCGCCCTCCGCCAGCAGGAGTTTGCCGTCGCGGGCCCGGCCGACGAGGTGAAGCAGTCCGGACTCGGTCCGGTCAGCCATCGGTTCGGCTCTCCCGTACGGACCAGTCATGGCTGTTCTGGCCGGGTGTTCCGTCGTCATCGGCACCGGTCAGGTTGGTCCGGGTAGCGATGACGGCGAGCCAGGTCGCGCGGATGGCGATCGCGACGAGCAGGGTGTAGACGAGGTAGGTCATCTCTCTCCAAGAGGCGCGGGTGGGGCCGCCGTCCGGAGTGCGGAGGGCGGCCCCGGGTGGGGGTTGGGTTAGCGGTTGTTGCAGCCGCAGATGCCGGTGGGCCAGCACCAGGAGTCACAGCCGTTGCACCAGACCGCTCCGGGGACGGGCGGGGTGCGCTGCGGTTCTGCGGGCGCGGACGCGGGGGTGGTGGTCATGCGGCGTGGCTCTCCGGGTGGTAGTGGCGTGCACCTATCTCGTCGGCCAACTCGGCGAGGTGCAGGCGGGCTTGTTCGGGTGATGTGGGTGTCAGGCGGAAGGCCCGCCTGCCTCCGTCAGTCCCTTGTGGGGGGCCGGGGCGTGAGGGTCTTCGCTGTTCGGCGAGGAGCGCGGACAGTGGGCCGTATCGCTCTTCGAGGAGCTGGGTATACAGGTCTGGGTCGGCTGCGCCGGTGGTGTTGTACTGCATGACTTCCCTTCCGTGAAGAACCGGCCCGTCACCGCGGAGTGGGGTGACGGGCCGGTTGGATGCGGTGGGTCCCTCAAGTGCTCCGCATAGGGCGGGGCCGGTCCTGGCGGGCAGGGCGCGGGGGATCGTCCGCCCGCCAGGTTCCGGAGGGTGCCGCATTCCACGGCTCGAACGGGGGTGCCGCTCGATGTGATGGACCGTAGCACCTTGAGATGTTGTGATCTACTTTTCGCGTTTCGATTGCGTACTTTGCCCGTCAAGTACCTCTATCTCCAGGGTCCCGCACGGGTCCGGCTGAACGAACAGAGCGTCCTGGTGGACTTGTTCCGCGCCGGCGGTGAAGTCGGTGGGGGACATCGTTGCCCAGTTGGGGCGTTCGGGACTGGTCACGGCAGGGTCTCCTTGGGGGGCAGATTGCGCCGGATGCTCTGACGCAATGCCGAACTCTCAGTGGGTTCATATGTTGGCTTTATGGACATTCGATGCGACACCTCTGGACCACGGAAGAGCTCTGCCTCCCTCCTGGCCTTGGTCTGCGTCACCTTGCTCATGACGCTGTACGCGGGAACCGCGCAGGCCAACACCAGCCCTGGTGCACAGGCAGAGATCGGGAGCCCGACGGTCGATTGCGGCGGGACAACGGACGGCATCGCGGTGTGCGATGACGATCCGGGCGAGTTCGTCTGCAAGGACGCGTCCGCGACTCCGTTCCGCTACTACGCGAGGAATTCGGACGGCAGTTGCGCCCCCGGCGCGGTGGACGTGACCACGCTCCCTATCCCCCACCCGGAGCCACAGATCCCCACCTGACCCCGGAGGCTCTCCGCACGAGGCCGGGCCCTGGTGGGGCCCGGCCGACGGCCGAAGTCAACTGGCGGTCGCCTGCTCGTTGACGATGATTTCGTGGGCTTCGGCGTGCGCCTTGGCCTGGCGCAGGTTGAACCGCGCCTGCTGAACTGCTTCGGCTACGCGGTCCATCTGCTCCAGCCGGGCACCTACCTCCCCCTCCAGAGCGAAGGAGAGCGCGGCCGGGTCGGCCTTGACGATCTGGTCGAGGAGGCCGCGGATTCGCTCGATGCCGTCGAGGGTGTTGCGGGTGCGGGTCTGGGCCACGGCCCGCTCTTCGCGCTCTTCGGGCGTCATGTCCTCGACGATCATGCAGACCTCTTGGTTCTGCTGCTGCCGGAGCGCGTAGGCGAAGTGGACGAGCGCGTTGTCTCCGGCGAAGTCGCCACGGGCCCACTTGGCGAGGACTTCCCGCTGGTTGCCGGGGGTGAGCTCGGCGAGCTTGACGGCGGCCTGGGTGCCGATGGCGCCGGTGTTGACCTGCTCGGCGATCTCGGCGGTGAGGTTCAGCAGGGCGAGGCGCTGGTTGATGTACGGGACGGTCTTCCCGAAGTCCTTGGCCACGGTGGCGGGGGTCGCGCCTTCTTCGTCGTCGAGGATGCGGGCGAAGGCGCGGGCCTCTTCGAGGGGGAGCATGTCGGCGCGGGTGACGTTCTCGCTGACGCTGCGCTTGAAGGCCTTGAGGTCGTCGGTTTCGACGATGACGCTGGCCTGGATGGTGATCGCGCCGAGGATCTGGTGGGCGCGGACCCGGCGCTCCCCGGCGACGATCTCGTAGCGGTTGACGCCGAGCTTGCGGACCTCGATGGGCTGCATCTGCCCGTAGATCGCGATGGAGTCGACCAGCTCCTGGAGCTTGGCCTCGTCGAAGTGTTCGCGGGGCTGGTTCTCGTTGCGGACGATGTGGGCCATCTTCAGCGTCTTGATCATGACTCTCCCCAAGAGTTCAGTTCGAGGGCCGCTCCCCCTCACCTCTTAGGTTTATTCTATAGGCATTATGGGCCGGACTCAAGACACCCTTGAAGAGTTTTCGCAGTTCAGCGAGCGAACGAGGCGACAAAGCCGCAGCCTTTCACGCTGCGTTCAGCACGGGGTTCTCACAATCCTCAAGACCCTCCACGGAGCCCGGCTCCAGCAACGCGATCACGCGAAAAGCGCCGACTACATCAGCCTTCCCCGCACTCACCGGACGCCGGTTCGGGTCGCCGACATCCCGCATGACGGCCCGCACCGCGTCCGCGCTGATCACCCGAAACCTCCCCTGGAGTGCGCGCCGCGCAGGGCTCGCCCCGGGGTGCGTGAATGTCCGCAGGCCACGCCTCCCCAGCGCAGGCCGTGCGGTCTGCGCCATCGTGACTACAGCATGTGCCACTGTCAAGTCAGTGCGTGAGGAGGCGACTTCAGGCTCGCAGCCACTCCGGGTTGGCCCCGAGCCACATAGCCAGCTGGAACGACGACTCAAGGTTCCGCTCGTCCATGAGCTCTTTTACGATCTTGGTGAGCGTGCTCTTGGCCATGCCGAGACGTATTGCTGCTGCCGCTTGTGTGCGCCCCGCAGCCAGTTGCCGCATGACTTCCCGTTGCTGTTCAAACCGCGACCTTTCGGCTGAAGGCGCCCCATCCCCTGCGGGCTGGCGCGCCCACTCGGTCGCCGTGTCCCAGTCTCTTCGGAAGTCCTCGGCCAGATAGCCCACCATGGCGGGCTCGGTAACGAGATAGGCACCCGCTTCACCGGCAGCAGCCTGGTCCGGGTCGTCGCTGAAGAACGCCCACCGACGGTCCCCGATGACCACCTTGGCGAAAGGCTGGGACGACGTACGGAATCGTGCGCCGCCGGCTGCGAGTTGCTCAACGTGGGACCGAAGCGCAGGGTCCGCCTGCGACGTCTGGGCGTACAACGTGCGCATCGCGACCCCGCGGGCCAGAAGCTCCAGGTCGCGCTCAAGTACGGCTTCCAGCGCGCCGCGTGCGCGGGGCCCCGGCTGCCCGACCAGGATTGTTTGCTGTACATCTTCGAGCAGCTCGTTGATCCGCGCGTTCGCTTCCCCCGAGGTGAGACGGTGGATGGCAGGCGTTCGAGCCCCGGCTGCTGCGGGCCCGAGTTCGGACGAGAGCTCTGCATACCGGAGGGCCTGACGGGCCCCCTTGGCTACGAGGTCGAGCGCCATCTTGGCCACCCTGCGCTCGGCGTCCCAGGGGTTAACCGGCACGCAGGAATCTCCGATGGCACCCGCGACAGCCAGCCCGTACTGCACCAGTAGGTGGGTGTCCGCAGCGTCGGGGTCAAGGCGACCGTCACCCCCGCTGATTGCCTTCTTGTACACCTCCACGACGCGCGCCCACTCGGCCTTTTCGACGTCTGTCCCCACAACCGCCCCGCCCCCCGGTCTTTCGACCGATGTGCTTTTGACCGGTCCTCATCCCCATGATCCGGTTCGTGAAAGGCCTTACCGTAATGCATGTCACGTACAGAGGTTCGACATTGAACGGCGGGTAGCGCGCTCGTGCCCCTGCCCAAGGAGACACATGCGTTCACGCCTGATCCGCGCCGCACTCGGAGCCTTCGCCGCAGCCGCACTGCTCGCCACTGCCGGAACGGTTGCTGGCGGCGATCATGACCGCACCAACCGGCCGGCCCTTGCTGACGTCCAGTGGGGCGCCCCGCCCGAGGCGCCTGCGGATGGCACGGATGCCCCGAAGGACGTTCAGTGGAGCGTGATCTCCGCAGCCGGGTCTGGCAACGAAACCGTCCCGCAGGATGTCCAGTGGAACAGTGCTCCCAACGGAGCCGAGGGGACCGAGACGACCGCCTCGTAAAAAAGCGTCGCTGTCGATGATGGCGCGTGGGGCGGGCGTCGGTTCAGGCCGCGTTCGCTCCACGCCAGTGGAGCACGACCCGTCCAGGCTCCACAGTTCGTACGCCAGGCTTCGAGGCCTGGAAGACCTCGACTTTTTCGAGCAGCAAGGTACACAGCGCCCTCCGCGAATCTACGGGGGCTGTGTTCCACCACTCCACCAGGTTCTCCACCCCGCCCACCGGGGCGTTCGCCGCTTGTTCGGCGAAGCGCAACTGCTTGCGCACGTCGCGAAGCCTGGTCGCGTTTTCCGTCTTCCCGGCCCGGTAGTCGGCCTGGGTGATGCCGGAGTCGAGGTAAACGACACTGAGCCTGCCGGAGCGATCCATCAGGGCGTCAAGCTCCACCCGCAGGGCTGCAACCTTCTCGTCGAAGTACTTCCGCAGGGCGATCAATCGCTCCTGAACGCCGGACTTGGACAGTTCCGCGACCACGTACGTGCCGACGTAGTCCTCCAGGAGACCCGCCGTGATGCGGACCTTCCCGCAACCGCCGTCCTCGTTGGGCAAGCAACGGTAGCCGGGCGTGCGGTTGTTGGCCCTGGCCCCGACCAGGGGATGGCGACATAGCCCGCAGTCGCTTCCGCCCTCGGAGAGCATGTAGTCGAAGGGGTCGGACCGTTCGGGGCCGCGGGGTAGATCCTTCAGCCGGTGGTACTCGTCCGGCGTGATGACGTACGCAAGTCCGGTCTCGACGAGTTCACCGGTTTCCGGATCCGCGGCGAGGCCCGCGATCTTCGGGTTATCCAGCCACCGGCTCAACGTCATAACCGCCCACTGTCCACCGCGCGTGGTCCTGTGGCCGGCCGAGTTCATCCACCGCACAACTTCGGTTTTGTTCGGGACCTTCATGGCGAGGAGCCGTGAGGCCGCCCCTCGGCCCGCCTGGGCCTCGTCGTCCTTCAGCCGGGTACGGCTCTCATCGGCAAATCCATATAGCCGCGCCACTGATCAGCCCTTTCAGCATCTCGAACCGGGAGCAGAACAGACGGATGGGGCACTTCCTCCATATGTTCTACCTACGTTCAGGGTGCAGCCAACAGGCATCACAACGAGAATTGCACCGAGTCCGGCCGCTCCTAGTGACACCCGTATTGGACCTCCGCCGTGACGCGCAAGGTCACCGGGGCGGCAATCTAGAACGCACGTTCGAAAGACCTGTCGCCGGGCTCCAGAGCCCGGACCTGCCCGTCGTCGCAGTTGCCGCGTTTCCCCCGCGCCAACACGCGCACACAATACGCAACCTGTGCGACCGGTACGCAAGGGTCGCACAGGTCAAGAGACCGACTTGCAAGGTTTAAGGGTCACCCGAGCCTCCACACCCCGCCGCGCACTTTCGCCCGAAGAGTGCCTCCTGAGCTGCACAAACGTCACATCCCCCAGGCGGCTACCGCTGAGGGATGTGAAGATTGTGCGTGGGCGTGGACTGTTGCGTTCCGGGTCAGCCGGGGAGGTCTCTGAGGCTTCACGCAGCAGGGGCCACGCCCAGCACTTCCCACAGCGCCCCCGTGGGGACCTTGACCACTTCCCCGAGTTTCAAGGTGCGCACGGGGAACTCGTCCCGCCTCAGAAGTTCGTAAGCCTTGGACTTCCCGATGCCGAGTGCTCGAGCGGCGGTTTCCACGCTCACGGTGAGCGGAAGCGCCAGCAGTTCCTGAAGCGTCATCCGCGAAGCGGTACGGCCTTGCTTGCTGTCAGTCATGTCGTTGTCGCAATCTCCCCCGCGCCAACTTCCCTACAGCATATGCCAGATGGCCCCGGCAGCAACACAAGTGGATCCGCATCCGCACGTCAACAGACACCCTTTTCCGACACAATTAGCTCACACCTAACAGCTCCATCCCAGGGGGGATGATGTTCGAGCCTTCGTACTACAGACGGTGCGGCTGCAGGACGCCCGCACTCGACACTCACGGGCAGCAAGTCGTCGACGAGGACGACATACCCGTCCTCACGACGATCGGTGCCGCCTGCCCCAAGCTCAAGAACCCCAAGCACGGCACCTGGACCTTCAACTTCGAGCTCGAAGCGGGCGAGAACGGCAAGCGGCGCCGGGTTCGCCGTACCGGCTGGCGCACCAAGGACGAAGCCCAGGCGGAGGCTAAGAAGGCCTACGACGAGGCTATGGCCGGCGGGGACATCCTGTCCGGCGAGACCGTTGAGCAGTACCTCACGGCCTGGCTGGAGCGGAAGCGTGCATTGGCCCGTACCACTGCCCATGGATACGAGGAGCACATCGACCTCTACCTCGTCCCGCATCTGGGGCACATCAAGCGCCGTGATCTTCGCCCCCGTCACATCGAGGCCATGTACGACCGGATCGAGGAAGGGAACGCGACGGTCCAGGCGAACTGGCTGCGCCTGGAGGAGCTGGGCAAAGTCCGGGACAATGCGCGTGCCCGTTGGAGGGCTCACCGTGTCACGACCGGCAGCACCCGGGAGGCGCGCCGCATCACGCAACAGGAGAGGAACGCGCTGCGGGATCAGTGGTACGCGACGGCGGCCGAGCTGAAGGAAGCCCGGAAGGGCATGAAGCTCAAGAAGACCGGGCCGGCCACCATGAAGCGCATCAACGCCACCTTGTCCTCGGCGCTGAACAGTGGGGTCAAGAAGGGCGACTTCTCGAAGAACTGGGCGGGGATGATCGAGCTGCCGAGCTCGAAGCGCCCCAGGGCCCAGGTGTGGACGGACGCGCGGGTAACCGAGTGGGAGCGGACGGGAGTTCGCCCCTTCCCCGTGATGGTGTGGACTCCCCGGCAGACGGGCCGCTTCCTCGACCTGGTGGCCGAGGACCGCATGTACGCGCTGTGGCATCTGCTGGTGTTCCGGGGACTCCGCCGCGGCGAGGCCTGCGCGCTGCCCTGGTCCGAGGTTGATCTGGAGAACGGATGGATCAGCATCACGCAGCAGATGGTGGCGTTCTCCAAGTTCACGTTCGGCGAGGCCCCCAAGGCCGACAGCGAGCGCACCATTCCCATCGACGCTCCGACCCGTGATGCGCTGCGCGCCTGGAAGACGTGCCAGGAGCAGGAAGCTGCGGAGTGGTCCGGGAAGACGCCGTACGTGAACAGCGGCTGTGTGTTCACGCAGGAGGACGGGAAGCCGTATCACCCCGACTGGTACAGCCGACGCTTCGCGCGGCTCCTGGAGCTCCTGGAGCTGCCGCCGATCCGTCTCCACGATCTGCGGCACGGCTCGGCCACTCTGGCGCTCGCGGCGGACGTGGACATCAAGGTCGTCCAGGAGCGGCTGGGGCACTCCTCGCGGCAGATCACTTCGGACACCTACACGTCGGTGGTGCCCGAGCTGATGCACGCGGAGGCGGACGCGATGGCCGCGATCGTGCCGCGCACCGTGGTTCCGAAGCCGGATGAGCTCGACGTTCCAGCCGCAGAAGATGCCCCGAAAGGGTCCGGCTTCGGGCGGGCCGCATGAGCGTTCGAAGGCCTCTGGGTCACACCCGGAGACTTGCGGGCACACCCTCTGACAGCCCGGTCACACATTGGTCACACATGCCCGGCCAGTTGGGCCACTGATCGCCGACGGGGTGCCGTGACGCTCCCCGGATACAAGGAAACCCCAGCTGGGAACGTTTCTTCGCTGAGGTCTCAGAGTGGGGCGGGTGGGACTCGAACCCACGGCCGACGGATTATGAGTCCGCTGCTCTAACCGGCTGAGCTACCGCCCCTTACGGCGCGTCGCGCACACTTGTGCGCGCCGTCTGCCGCAGCATAGCCGCTCATACGATCTCCTGCCTCGGATGGTCGGCTTCGCATGACCATGAGGACTCCGGGGCGGTGCGGGCGGTTGCGCGGGGGCCGGAAAGTCATCCGAAAAAGCGGAAGAGGGGCCCTCTCGGGCCCCTCTTCCTTCTTGTGCTCCCCCGACTGGACTCGAACCAGTAACCCTCCGGTTAACAGCCGAATGCTCTGCCAATTGAGCTACAGGGGATCGCGCTCCCCCGACTGGACTCGAACCAGTAACCTGCCGGTTAACAGCCGGCTGCTCTGCCAATTGAGCTACAGGGGATTGCTGCGTTGCCTCGAACGTACCTACCCCGAGTGTTCCCGGAGGGCGTGCCTTCGCTGCGACACATACATTAGCGCAAGCAGGGGGGTGCTCCGCCAATCGGTTCCGCCCCGGGTGATCACGGGCGTCGCCGGGTAGGCGGTCCGCACCGACTGAGGGAAGGGTGGCTGCCATGCGGTACAAGCTCACGTTCGTCGCCGGACTGGCTCTCGGGTATGTGATCGGGACCCGGGCCGGCAGGGAGCGCTACGAACAGCTGAAGAAGTCCGCGCGGCAGATCGCGCAGAATCCGGCGGTACGCAACACCGTCGAGTCCGCGGCCCAGAGCGGGCGCGAGGCGGCGGGCAAGGCGTACCAGTCGGTGAGCGAGAAGGTCGGCTCGAAGATCGGCGACGTCGGCGACAAGATGCCCGCTTCGGTGGCCGCCCGGGTGCGGTCGCTCAAGGAGCGCAGCAGTGGTGGCGAGGACGACTGGGGTACCAGTAACACCTGAGGCGGTGGAGGTGCGGCACAATCACCGGCATGGGGATAGTCGCCGGTCTTGACAGTTCTTCCGCGTTCACGCGCATCGTCGTCTGCGATACGGACACGGGCGCCGTGCTGCGCCAGGGGTACGCACCTCACCCCGTGGAGGCGAAATCCGCGGAGGTCGATCCGCAGGCCTGGCTGCTCTCGCTGGGCGAGGCCGCCGGTGGAGGGCTCCTCGAAGGCGTCCAGGCCATCGGGGTCTCCGCGCAGCACGGCCTTGTGCCGCTGGACCGGCAGGGAAACCTGGTGCGGCCCGCGCTGGTCGGCAACGACAAGCGGGCCCAGGTGGCCGCCGCGGATCTGGTGGATCTGCTGGGCGGCAAGCAGGCCTGGGCCGAGGCGGTCGGTTCCGTACCCCAGTCGTCGCAGCCCGTGGCGAAGCTCCGCTGGCTGGCCAGGCACGAACCCGAGAACGCCGCGAAGGTGGCTGCCGTGATGCAGCCGCACGACTGGCTGGTGTGGCAGCTGCTCGGCCGGCCCGCCCGGCGGACCACCGACCGCGGTGCCGCTTCGGGGACCGGGTACTGGTCCGCGGAGAGCGGGACCTGGCGGCCGGATCTCGTGGAACTGGCGCTGGGGCACCCGGCCGCACTGCCCGAGGTGCTCGGTCCCTCGGAGTCCGCGGGGACCACCCCCGAGGGGCTGCTGATCTCGGCCGGGACCGGCGAGACCATGGCGGCCGCGTTCGGGCTCGGGGTCGGCGTGGGGGATGTCGTCGTCTCCCTGGGCGCCTCCGGGTCCGTAATGGCCGTGCACGATGAGGTGCTCGCCGATCCGAGTGGGGTCATTACTTCGTTCGCCGACGCCACCGGAATGCATCTGCCGGTGGTGCATACGCTCAATGCCGTACGGGCGCTGCGCGGCACGGCTGAACTGCTCGGGGTGGACAGCCTTGAGGAGCTCTCCGAGCTGGCGCTGAAGTCCACCCCGGGAGCCTCGGGTCTCGTGCTGCTGCCGTATCTGGAGGGCGAGCGGACGCCTCAGCTGCCGCACACCGCGGGGACGTTGTCGGGGCTGCGGCGCGAATCCATGAAGCGCGAGCATCTCGCACGGGCCGCTTTCGAGGGCATGCTCTGCTCGCTGGCCGATGCCATGGAGGTGCTGCGCGGGCGGGGCGTGGAGGTGCGGCGGGTGTTCCTGCTGGGTGCGGCCGCCGAACTCGGTGCCGTACAGGCCTGTGCGCCGGCGGTCTTCGGGGCGCAGGTCGTCGTGGTGCAGCCCGGTGACTACGCGGCGATCGGCGCTGCCCGGCAGGCCGCATGGGCCCTGGGCGTGTCCGAGGGGACGCTCGACACGGCGACTCCGCCGTCCTGGCAGGGGGCCGTGGCGCAGGTCCTGGAGCCCGGTGAGGAGCTGGCCGTGGGGCAGGCGGTGCGTCAGCAGTACATAGCCACGCGTGACCAGATCCACCCCGGGGCCTTCGGCGAAGGGGCCTGAAGGCCGGGTTCTTGACCCGCGCTTGAGGAAAAGGGTTCGAGGTTGGGGCCCTGTGTGGCGGAAAATGAGCTGACCTCACGATGCGGAGCCCGGCCAAGACCTCCGCCACCCTCCTTCGCCGACCCCGAGAGACTGCGCGTGCTCATAAAACTTCTGCGGACCTACCTGCGTCCGTACAAAAAACCGATGGCACTGCTGGCGCTGCTGCAGCTCCTGCAGACCAGCGCCACCCTCTACCTGCCGACCCTCAACGCGAACATCATCGACAAGGGGGTCGTGAAGGGGGACTCGGGCTACATCCTGACCTTCGGCGGCGTCATGATCGCCATCAGCCTGGTCCAGGTCGTGTGCAACATGGGCGCGGTCTACTACGGCGCCCGGACCGCGTCGGCGGTCGGGAGGGATCTGCGGGCCGGGATCTTCGACCGCGTGCAGTCCTTCTCCGCACGGGAGGTCGGGCACTTCGGAGCGCCGTCCCTGATCACGCGGACCACCAATGACGTCCAGCAGGTACAGATGCTGGTGCTGATGGCGTTCACCCTGATGGCCTCCGCGCCGATCATGTGTGTCGGCGCGATCATCATGGCGCTGGGCCAGGACGTGCCGCTGTCGCTGGTGCTGGTCGCCGTCCTGCCGGTGATGCTGATCGCCGTCTCGCTGATCATCCGGAAGATGCGGCCGCTGTTCCGGACCATGCAGGTGCGCCTCGACACGGTGAACCGGGTGCTGCGCGAGCAGATCACCGGCAACCGCGTCATCCGGGCCTTCGTACGGGACGGTTACGAGAAGGAGCGCTTCGAGGAGGCCAACGCCGAGCTGACCGAAGTGTCGCTGGGCACCGGACGGCTGATGGCACTGATGTTCCCGACCGTCATGACGGTGGTGAATGTGTCGAGCATCGCCGTGGTGTGGTTCGGGGCGCATCGCATCGACAGCGGCGCGATGCAGATCGGGGCGCTGACCGCGTTCCTCGCGTATCTGATGCAGATCGTGATGTCCGTGATGATGGCCACCTTCATGTTCATGATGGTGCCGCGCGCCGAGGTCTGCGCCGAGCGGATCGAGGAAGTGCTCGCCACGGATTCGAGTGTGGTGCCGCCCTCGAAGGCGGATGCCGTCTTCGAGCTGGCCCGGCACGGTCATCTGGCCGTACGGGGAGCCGACTTCAAGTATCCGGGGGCCGAGGCCTCCGTGCTGCGGGACGTCGAGCTGGAGGCCAGGCCCGGGGAGACGACCGCGGTCATCGGGTCCACGGGCAGCGGGAAGTCGACGCTGCTCGGGCTCGTGCCACGGCTGTTCGACGCGACCGGCGGTGAGGTGCTGGTCGACGGCATCGATGTGCGGACGCTCGATCCTGTGTTGCTGGCGAAGACCGTTTCGCTGGTGCCGCAGAAGCCGTATCTCTTCTCGGGGACCGTTGCTACGAATCTTCGGTACGGGAATCCGGACGCGAGCGACGAGGACCTGTGGCACGCGCTGGACGTGGCGCAGGCCAAGGGGTTCGTGGAGAACCTGGAGGGCGGGCTGAACGCGCCGATCGCCCAGGGCGGGACCAATGTGTCGGGCGGGCAGCGGCAGCGGCTGGCCATCGCCCGGACGCTCGTCGCCCGGCCGGAGATCTATCTGTTCGACGACTCCTTCTCGGCTCTGGACTATGCGACCGACGCGGCGCTGCGGGCCGCGCTGCGGCGCGAGACGTCCGAGGCGACCGTGGTGATCGTGGCCCAGCGGGTGTCGACCATCCGTGACGCCGACCGGATCGTGGTCATGGACGAAGGGCGTGTGGTCGGGACGGGCCGCCATCACGAGCTGATGGCCGGCAACGAAACGTACCGGGAGATCGTGCTCTCCCAGCTGACCGAGGCGGAGGCAGCCTGATGGCCGGTCCTGGTGGACGCATGATGATGGGCCCGACGCAGAAGTCCATGGACTTCAAGGGGTCGGGCAAGCGGCTGCTGCGGATGCTCGCGCAGGAGCGGGCCGCACTGATGGGGATGCTGCTGGCCGTGATCGGCAGCGTGGCGCTCTCGGTGGTCGGGCCGAAGATTCTGGGGCGGGCGACCGACCTGGTCTTCGCGGGGATCGTCGGACGGCAGATGCCGTCGGGGATCACCAAGGCGCAGGCGCTCGAAGGTTTGCGCGGCAAGGGGCAGGGCGGACTCGCCACCATGCTCTCGGGGACCGATTTCACCCCGGGGCAGGGCATCGACTTCGACAAGATCGGGGCGGTGCTGCTTGCCGCGCTCGCGATCTTCGTGTGCGCGGGGCTGCTGATGCTGGTCGCGACGCGGCTGGTGGCGCGGATCGTCAACGCGGCGGTCTACCGGATGCGCGAGGAGATCCAGGCGAAGCTGTCGCGGCTGCCGCTGTCGTACTTCGACAAGGCGAAGCGCGGTGAGGTGCTGAGCCGGACCACCAATGACGTGGACAACATCGGGCAGACCCTGCAGCAGTCGATGGGGCAGCTGGTCAACTCGCTGCTGACCATCATCGGTGTGCTGGTGATGATGTTCTCGATCTCCTGGCTGCTCGCGCTGGTCGCGCTGGTGACCATTCCGCTGTCGGTGTTCGTGGCGACCCGGGTCGGGAAGAGGTCGCAGCCTCAGTTCGTACAGCAGTGGAAGGTGACCGGGAAGCTCAACGCCCATGTGGAGGAGATGTACACCGGCCATGCGCTGGTGAAGGTCTTCGGGCGGCAGGACGAGTCGGCCGAGCTCTTCAGGGAGCAAAACGACGCGCTGTACGAGGCCGGGTTCAAGGCGCAGTTCAACAGCGGGATCATGCAGCCGCTGATGATGTTCGTCTCCAACCTGAACTATGTGCTGGTGGCCGTGGTCGGCGGACTGCGGGTCGCCACCGGGGCGCTGTCCATCGGTGATGTGCAGGCCTTCATCCAGTACTCGCGGCAGTTCTCGATGCCGCTGACCCAGGTCGCCTCGATGGCCAACCTGGTGCAGTCGGGTGTCGCGTCGGCCGAGCGGATCTTCGAGCTCCTCGACGCGGAGGAGCAGGAGGAGGACGTCGCCACGGGCGAGCGGCCGCAGGAGCTCCGGGGCAGTGTCTCGCTGGAGCACGTGGCCTTCCGTTACGAGAAGGACAAGCCGCTCATCGAGGACCTGTCGCTGGCCGTCGAGCCCGGCCACACGGTCGCGATCGTGGGGCCGACGGGTGCGGGCAAGACCACGCTGGTCAATCTGCTGATGCGGTTCTACGAGGTCACCGGCGGGCGGATCGCGCTCGACGGGGTCGACATCGCGAAGATGACGCGCGAGGAGCTGCGGTCCGGGATCGGGATGGTGCTGCAGGACACCTGGCTGTTCGGCGGGTCCATCGCGGACAACATCGCCTACGGGGCGTCCGCCGACCGGAAGGTCACCCGGGAGGAGATCGAGGAGGCGGCGCGGGCCGCGCATGCGGACCGGTTCATCCGTACGCTCCCCGAGGGGTACGACACCGTCATCGACGACGAGGGCACCGGGGTCAGCGCGGGCGAGAAGCAGCTGATCACCATCGCGCGGGCGTTCCTGTCCGACCCGGTGATCCTGGTGCTCGACGAGGCCACCAGTTCTGTCGATACGCGGACCGAGGTGCTCATCCAGAAGGCGATGGCACGGCTCGCGCACGGGCGTACGTCGTTCGTGATCGCGCACCGGCTCTCCACGATCCGCGATGCGGATGTGATTCTGGTGATGGAGAACGGGGCGATCGTCGAACAGGGCTCGCACGAGGAGCTGCTGGCGGCGGAGGGCGCGTACGCACGGCTGTACGCGGCGCAGTTCGCCCAGGCGGTCGCAGAGGTCGACTAGGCGGGTGCGCGGCCTTCGGCCGCTTGTCCTCAATCGCTGGACGGGCTTGAAATGCCCACCTGGGCAAATCAAGCCCCTCCGGCGATTGAGGAGCGCGGGTCTGGGGGCGGAGCCCCCAGGGCGGGGACCGGCCTCAGTCCAGGTAGCCCCGCAGCTGGTCCGCAAAGGCATGGTCGCGAAGCTTGTTCAGCGTCTTCGACTCGATCTGGCGGATCCGTTCCCGCGTGACCCCGAAGATCCGCCCGATCTCCTCCAGCGTGCGGGGACGCCCGTCCGCCAGCCCGTAACGGAGCTGCACGACCTTGCGTTCGCGTTCACCGAGGGTCGAGAGGACCGCCTCCAGGTGTTCCCTGAGGAGCAGGAAGGCCGCCGACTCCACCGGGGACGCCGCGTCGCCGTCCTCGATGAGGTCGCCGAACGCCACGTCGTCCTCCTCGCCCACGGGAGCGTGCAGACTGACCGGCTCCTGGGCCAGTCGCAGGACTTCGCTGACCCGCTCGGCCGTGAGGTCCAGCTGGCCGGCGACCTCCTCGGGCGTCGGTTCGTAACCGCGCTCCTGGAGCATCCGGCGCTGGACCCGGACGACCCGGTTGATCAACTCGACGACGTGGACCGGGACTCGTATCGTCCTGGCCTGGTCGGCGAGGGCGCGGGACATGGCCTGGCGTATCCACCAGGTCGCGTACGTGGAGAATTTGTAGCCGCGTGCGTAGTCGAACTTCTCGACCGCCCGGATCAGCCCGAGGTTTCCCTCCTGGACCAGGTCCAGCATGGTCAGGCCGCGGCCCACATAGCGCTTGGCGACGGAGACGACCAGGCGGAGGTTGGCCTCGATGAGGCGGCGCTTGGCCATCCGGCCGATCACCACCAACTTGTCGAGATCCACGGCCAGTTGGGAGTCCGGGTCGGAAGTTGTCGCGAGTTTCTCCTCGGCGAAGAGGCCTGCTTCGACCTTACGGGCGAGGTCCACCTCGTCGGCCGCGGTGAGCAGGGGGATGCGGCCGATCTCCCGTAAGTACTGGCGGAAGAGATCCGATGAGGGGCCCGAGGTGTCCGCGCGGTTGCGGCTCGGTTCGGGAGGCTCGGGGACCTCTTCCTCCTCCATGACGGCCTCAGCGGGCACGTCCGGCTCGCCCTCCGTCTCCGTCTCGCTGTCGGTGTCGCTCTCGGTCTCGCTCTGCGGTTCGACGTCCGGCTCCGCTTCCGGTTCCGCGCCTTCGCGTCGTGGCGGGCGCGCAGCCCGGCTCTGCGGGGGGACTGCCGTGACCGCTTCGTTGTCGGTCAGGGTCTGGGTCTGCACGGGTGCGACCTCCAGGGTTCTCGCTGCCGGAACGGGGGCGTACGGCAGCGGGACATGGGCGGCCGAGCCGCCGTCCGTCCCGTACACGATGAGCGGATCCGCGGGGGTGAGTGGCCCACTGTTCGTGGGCCGGCCGCGCTCCGAGGACTCAGGCACCGCAACCCAGTGTGGGGTACGACACATCGCCGCCACGAGGGGCGTGCGGTGACTTTTTGAGTCCGCGCTGTAACCGGGTGGTTACCGGGGCGGGGTGGGCGGAACCCCGTCAGAGCGCTTCCGCGCCCCGGTTTCGGAGGGACTGCGCGTACTGCTGGAGGACCCAGAGTTCGTTCTGTACGGCCGCCACGTGCTCCGGTGAGCCAAGGCCGCCGAGGCGGGTCAACGTGCCCTGGACCTCGGTGATACGGCGCTCCACCGCGCGCAGCCGGACATGGACCAGCTGGTTGCCCGCGTAGACCTCGTCGACGTTCTTGGCGTGGATGGCCTCGACGGCGAGCTCGGTGACCAGGGCGCGGACCGTGTCGTTCGGGGCGATGTCGATGACCGTGGTCAGGTAGTCGGGGGTGGCCTGGTCGGCGCCGCCCGCCTCGTCGATGCACTGGCGGACCGCTGCGTACGGAGGCGCCGTGAACTCGTCGATGCCGTACGCGTCGAAGGCCGGGGAGACCAGTTCCGGGCGCTGCAGGGCCAGTTTGAGGAGCTCGCGCTCGGTGCGGTGCGCCGGGGAGCGGAGGTTGAGCGCGGGGCCGCCGGAGGAGGCGACCGGGGCCAGGATCTCGCCGCGGGCGGCGGAGCCCCGGGTGGGCGCGGGGGCATTGCCCCGGTTGTTGCGGGCCCACTGGGCTAGCCGGCTGATGCGTTTGACGACGAACTGGGTGTCCAGGATGCCGACCATGCCCGCCAGCTGGACCGCGACCTCGTGCTGGGCGCCGCTGTTCTTGATCCGGGCGACGACCGGGGCCGCCTCGTCCAGGGCCGCGGCGCGGCCCGCCGGGGTCTCCAGGTCGTAGCGGCTGACGATCTGGCGGAGCGCGAACTCGAAGAGCGGGGTGCGGGGTTCGACCAGGTCGCGTACGGTCTGGTCGCCCTTGGCGAGGCGGAGGTCGCAGGGGTCCATGCCGTCGGGGGCGATCGCGATGTACGTCTCGGCGGCGAACTTCTGATCGTCCTCGAAGGCGCGCAGGGCGGCCTTCTGGCCGGCCGCGTCACCATCGAAGGTGAAGATCACCCGGGCCGAGCCGTTGTCCATCAGGAGGCGGCGGAGGATCTTGATGTGGTCCGTGCCGAAGGCCGTGCCGCAGGTGGCGACGGCGGTCGTGACGCCTGCGAGGTGGCAGGCCATGACGTCGGTGTACCCCTCGACGACCACGGCGCGCGACGACTTGGCGATGTCCTTCTTGGCCAGGTCGATTCCGTACAGGACCTGGGACTTCTTGTAGATCGACGTCTCGGGGGTGTTGAGGTACTTGGGGCCGTTGTCGTCGTCGCGGAGCTTGCGGGCGCCGAAGCCGACGACCTCGCCGCTGGTGTCGCGAATCGGCCACATCAGGCGGCCGCGGAAACGGTCGATGGGCTTGCCGCCGCGGGCCTCCTGGGAGAGGCCCGAGGTGATCAGCTCCTTGTCGCTGAAGCCCTTGCCGCGGAGGTGGCGCGTGAGGTGGTCCCAGCCCGCCGGGCTGTAGCCGACGCTGAAGTGCGTGGCCGCGGCCTGGTCGAAGCCCCGCCCGGCCAGGAACTTGCGGCCGATCTCCGCCTCGGGGGTGTCCAGCTGTTCCACATAGAACTGGGCCGCCGCCTTGTGCGCCTCGACCAGCCGGATCCGCTCGCCGCGCTGGTTGGAGGGGTTGTACCCGCCTTCTTCGTACCGGAGGGTGATGCCCGCGGTGCCCGCGAGCCGCTCGACGGCCTCGGAGAAGGTGAGGGTGTCGATCTTCCGGATGAAGGCGATCGTGTCGCCGCCCTCCTGGCAGCCGAAGCAGTGGAAGAGACCCTTGCTCGGGCTGACCTGGAAGGACGGGGACTTCTCGTCGTGGAAGGGGCAGAGGCCCTTGAGGTTGCCGCCGCCCGCATTGCGCAGCTGAAGGTACTCGGACACAACGGCGTCGATCGGGACCGCGTCCCTGACCGCCTTCACGTCGTCATCGTTGATCCTGCCTGCCACGTGTGAAGTGTAAGGGGGCGGACTGACAGCAGATGGCTCGGAGGGCTCAGGGCGTCAGAGAGTCCAGGGGCACCGACGGGTCGCCCAGCGCCTCAGGGTCCACCTCCGCACCGGAGCGGATCAGTTGTTGCACGGGGTCTGTGACGTCCCACACATTGACGTTCATCCCGGCCAGCACCCTGCGGTCCTTCAGCCAGAACGCGATGAACTCGCGCTTGCCCGCGTCGCCGCGGACGATCACCTGGTCGTAGCTGCCGGGGGGCGCCCAGCCCGAGTACTCCAGGCCCAGGTCGTACTGGTCGGAGAAGAAGTAGGGGATGCGGTCGTAACTGACCTCGCGGCCGAGCATCGCGCGGGCCGCGGCGGGGCCGCCGTTCAGCGCGTTGGCCCAGTGCTCGACGCGCAGGGTGGTACCGAGGAGGGGGTGGTGGGCGGAGGCCACGTCGCCGGCCGCGTAGATGTCGGGGTCGGAGGTGCGCAGGCTCGTGTCCACCGCGATGCCGCCGCCCTGGGCGCGGGGTGCGAGGTCCAGGCCCGCCGCCTCCGCCAGGCCGGTGCGGGGCGCGGCGCCGATCGCGGCGAGGACGTCGTGGGCAGGGTGCTCCTGGCCGTCGGAGGTCAGGGCCGCCAGGACCATGCCGTCGTGGCCGGAAATCTCCG
>NZ_JAFLRJ010000966.1 GCF_017315755.1 Streptomyces beijiangensis | reverse complement strand
AACCGGGGGAGCGGCGACGTACGGGGAGACCACGGGGGAGCGGCAGC
Source organism: Streptomyces beijiangensis (assembly GCF_017315755.1). Lineage (GTDB taxonomy): Bacteria > Actinomycetota > Actinomycetes > Streptomycetales > Streptomycetaceae > Streptomyces > Streptomyces beijiangensis. Next base: position 369 of record NZ_JAFLRJ010000966.1, on the reverse strand, counting down.
AGTCCCTGTCGGAGGCGGAATTCACCGCCTACGTACAGGAACGCCGCGCCTCCCTGTACGCGACCGCCTATCACCTGACCGGTGACCGCTTCGAGGCGGAGGACCTGCTGCAGAGCGCGCTCTTCTCCACGTACCGCGCCTGGGACCGGATCAGCGACAAGGCCGCGGTCGGGGGCTACCTCCGCCGCACCATGACCAATCTGCACATCAGCGCCTGGCGCCGCCGCAAGCTGAACGAGTACCCGACCGAGGAGCTCCCGGAGACGGCGTACGACACGGACGCGATGCGCGGCACCGAGCTGCGGGCGGTCCTGTGGCAGGCACTGGCCCGCCTGCCCGAGCTGCAGCGGACGATGCTCGTCCTGCGCT
>NZ_JAFLRJ010000965.1 GCF_017315755.1 Streptomyces beijiangensis | reverse complement strand
AAGGACCTGCGCGACGGTTCCTGACGACGCGACGTGCGCGCTGTGAAGCCGCAAGTCCCCGCGTTCGTCTGCCTCCACCGAGGCGACGAGTGCGGGGACTTTCCATGTCCGCCCGCTGTCCCAACCGCCCTGCCCCGTATGCGCTCGCCCGGTTCCGTCGCCACCATCGCGAAACCGGTACAGCGCCGATCGATCCACCCTGGACGAAGGTGCTGAGCGCTCAGGCAGGGACGGTCTTGGCGAGGCGGACCACGCCGTCGTCCGTTGAGGTGGGAACCG
>NZ_JAFLRJ010000964.1 GCF_017315755.1 Streptomyces beijiangensis | reverse complement strand
CGTCAACGTCGTACAACTCCGAGTCCGGAACGGTGGCGATGACCTCTTCGCTCGCCGGATTGATGACGTGACGCTCGTTCGACAAGAACTTCCTCACCTGCACTCGATGGTACGAATCCGGTAACGACGTAGAGAGGGCTACCAGGGCAACTCGGGGAGACGAACCACGCGGGCGGTCCCCGCACTTCCCTCGATGAGCGTTGACGTGAAGCCAACCTG
>NZ_JAFLRJ010000963.1 GCF_017315755.1 Streptomyces beijiangensis | reverse complement strand
CCCACCCACCACTTCGGCATGCGCTTCACCTCCACCCCACGCGGCGCCCGCCTCGCCCGCCGCCTCACCTCCCACCGCCTCGACGAGTGGGGTTTCCCCTACGGCACCGACCCCAACGACACCGTCACCCTGATCGCCGCCGAGCTCACCGCGAACGCCGTCCGTCACGCCCGCATCCCCGACCGCGGCTTCCGCCTCGACCTGACCGCCTCCCCACCACGATCCGCATCGAAGTCGCACACCAGGGCTGTCCGCCCTCAGTGCCTCGTGGGCAGGGTCAGTCGCGCAGCTCCCGGACGAGTCGCGTGACAGCCTCGCCGAGCTTCATCTCGTTCTCGGCAGCCCGGGAGAAATCAGGGACGAAGTACTCACGAATCTTGCGCGCGACGTCGTATCCCCGGTCCGCGTCGAACAGTTCCCAGTCACGCAGCTTGTCGAAGTCGACGAGCCGGATCGGGAAGAGCTTCCTCTGGCCGGTCTGCTCCTCGACTCGGCGGGTACGGAAGATTTCGGTGGCCACCCAGGCGCTGGCCATGCT
>NZ_JAFLRJ010000962.1 GCF_017315755.1 Streptomyces beijiangensis | reverse complement strand
CAACATCAGCGGCTCCGCCGCGGGCCCCCGAACCCCCAGCCGCATCCCCGCCCTGCGAGCCTGCGGCCACTGGCTGGCTCCTCGCCCTGTGACCCGACAGTAAAGTGAGAGTCATGACCGAAAGCTCCGTGCACACCGCCCTATGGCCCGCCCCCCATGCCACCGGGGCCGTCGACGCGACGGTCACCGTGCCCGGATCGAAGTCGGTCACCAACCGCGGTCTGGTCCTCGCCGCGCTCGCCGCCGAGCCCGGCTGGCTGCGCCGCCCGCTGCGCTCCCGCGACACCCTCCTGATGGCCGAGGCCCTGCGCGCGATGGGCGTCGGC
>NZ_JAFLRJ010000961.1 GCF_017315755.1 Streptomyces beijiangensis | reverse complement strand
CGACGAGCCGCTCGTGCAGGGAGTTCCACTGGTCGGCGCCGGGGAAGCGCTCTTCCATCCAGAACCACTGCGGGCTCGCCGCCTCCACCAGTGAGGTGGGGGTGTCGGCGTTGTACTCCAGCATCCTGGCCGGGCCCGTGCCGTCGTACCGCAGATCGAACCGGCCGTACAGGGAGGGCTGTTCAGCCCTGCGCCGCCAGGACTCGGATATGAGGTCGATCAGCCGCGGGTCGGTGATCCCCAGCTCCGCGAAGCGGCCCCGCTCGACGATGTGCGCGGCCGCGGCCAGGCACATGGAGTGCAGCTCCTCCACGACGTCCTCGAGCGCCTCGACCTCGGGGAGCGTGAATTCGTAGTACGCGCTCTCGTCCCAGTACGGACG
>NZ_JAFLRJ010000960.1 GCF_017315755.1 Streptomyces beijiangensis | reverse complement strand
CCCCCGCGCCCGCCCGGCTGCGGCGCAGAACCGACTCGACGCGCAGTACCAGCTCGCGCGGGCTGAAGGGCTTCGTCACATAGTCGTCCGCGCCTATCTCCAGGCCGAGGATCCGGTCGTCCTCGTCACCGCGCGCGGTCAGCATGATCACGGGGACGGGCCCCCGGCCGCGCAGTTCACGGCAGACCTCAAGACCGTCCATGCCAGGCAGCATCAGATCGAGCACCACCAGATCGGGCCGGCGTACGGCGGCCCGATCTGGTGGTGCTCGATCTGATGCTGCCTGGCATGGACGGTCTTGAGGTCTGCCGTGAACTGCGCGGCCGGGGGCCCGTCCCCGTGATCATGCTGACCGCGCGCGGTGACGAGGACGACCGGATCCTCGGCCTGGAGATAGGCGCGGACGACTATGTGACGAAGCCCTTCAGCCCGCGCGAGCTGGTACTGCGCGTCGAGTCGGTGCTGCGCCGCAGCCGGGCGGGCGCGGGGGCGCAGCCGGGCCCCCTGCTCGCGGCGGCCGGGATCGCGATGGATCCCGCGGGCCGGCGGGCGACCAAGGACGGCGAGGAACTCGCCCTGACGTTGCGCGAGTTCGATCTCCTCGAATATCTGCTGCGCCATCCTGGGCAGGCCTGCAGCCGCGAACAGCTGATGCACGAGGTGTGGGGGTGGGAGTTCGGCGATCTCTCGACGGTCACCGTCCATGTGCGGCGGCTGCGCGGGAAGATCGAGAGGGACCCGGGGGCTCCTGAGCTCATCCAGACGGTGTGGGGCGTCGGCTACCGCTTCGAGGAGGCGGGCACGGCATGAAGGACCTGCTGCTGATCGCCCTGTACGCGTTCGCCGGGGCCTGCGCGGCCGGGCTGCTGGGGGCCGTGGTCCTGCGGCTGCTGCGCCGGCGTTCGGTCGCCGTCGTCCTGACCGTCGTCGCCGCGGTCGCGGTGACCGCGATGCTGGCAGGAACGCTGGTGGTGGCCTGGGCGATGTTCCTCTCCGCCCACGACCTGAAGGTGGTGACGCTGGTGGCCGCGATGGCGGCCGTCGTGTCGCTCGCCACCGCGCTGCTGCTCGGCCGCTGGGTCGTCGCGGGGAGCAGGGCGCTCACCCTGGCCGCGCGCTCCTTCGGCGACGGCGGCTCCTTTGCCGTACCAGGTGGTGCGGCGACGGCCGAACTGTCCGACCTGGGCCGGGAATTGGCGGCCACGAGCGCCAAGCTGGCCGTCTCGCGCGAGCGCGAGCGGGCCCTGGAGACCTCCCGCCGTGAGCTCGTCGCCTGGATCTCCCACGATCTGCGCACCCCCCTTGCGGGTCTGCGCGCGATGTCGGAGGCCCTGGAGGACGGCATGGCCGCCGATCCCGAGCGGTACTTCCGGCAGATCCGCACGGAGGTCGACCGCCTCAATTCCATGGTCGGCGACCTCTTCGAGCTCTCCCGCATCCACGCCGGGGCCCTCACCCTCACGCCGACTCGGATCTCCATGTACGACCTCGTGGGCGACGCCATGGCCGGTGCCGACCCCCTCGCCCGGGAGCACGGGGTGCGGCTGGTCGGCGGGCTCGTGGAGCCCGTGCCGGTGGAGGTGGACGGCAAGGAGATGACGCGGGTGCTGGCCAATCTGCTGGTCAACGCCATCCACCGGACGCCCGCGGACGGCACGGTCGCGGTCGCAGCCGAGCTGCGGGCCGGATCGGTGGTGCTGTCGGTGACCGACGGCTGCGGCGGTATCCCCGAGGGCGATCTGGAGCGGGTATTCGACACGGGCTGGCGCGGCAGTGAGGCCCGCACTCCCCCGGCGGGTGCGGGCCTCGGTCTGGCGATCGTGCGCGGCATCGTGGAGGCCCATGCGGGCCGCGCAGCCGTCCGTAACGTCACGGGCGGCTGCCGCTTCGAGGTCACCCTCCCCGCAGCCCTGACCCTGGCCCTTATACACATCTG
>NZ_JAFLRJ010000959.1 GCF_017315755.1 Streptomyces beijiangensis | reverse complement strand
GCCCCGCAGGGCTCCACGGCCGTGCGGGGCGGCACCGAGGTAGTCCAGTGACAGCGCACGCCCCAGACCCGTGCCAAGCCCCTTGAGATAGGCCTCTTTACGGGTCCAGACCCGGGCGAAGGCGATCCCGCGGTCAGCCGCGTCGTACGCGCGCAGTTCGGCCGTCTCCCGCGGGTGCAGCGTCGGTCCCACCTCGTCCGCAACTTCGGGGGAGGTGACCTTC
>NZ_JAFLRJ010000958.1 GCF_017315755.1 Streptomyces beijiangensis | reverse complement strand
GCTCCTCCGTCCACGGCAGATGCCCGGCCCTGCGGAGCGTGACACGCCGTACGTCGGGGAGCGCCGCCTCCAGGGAGTCCACCACTCGGCGGGCCCTGATGTCCTTCGCGCCGTCCACTATGAGGAACGGGATGTCGAGCGTCTCGCACCGGTTGCGCAGCAGGGGACGGCCCCAGCTGCGCTTGTTCTCCGTGTTGTGCGCTTCGTTGGACGCCTGGTTGACGCCGTACCAGGGGGTGGCCATACGCTCGGCCAGCTCCAGGGCGCGGCCCCGGTCCTGGAACTGGCCGAGCGTATGGCCACCCCCTGGTACGGCGTCAACCAGGCGTCCAACGAAGCGCACAACACGGAGAACAAGCGCAGCTGGGGCCGTCCCCTGCTGCGCAACCGGTGCGAGACGCTCGACATCCCGTTCCTCATAGTGGACGGCGCGAAGGACATCAGGGCCCGCCGAGTGGTGGACTCCCTGGAGGCGGCGCTCCCCGACGTACGGCGTGTCACGCTCCGCAGGGCCGGGCATCTGCCGTGGACGGAGGAGCCGGACGGCTTCCGTACGGCAGTCGCCGACTTCCTCTGAGCCCTGCGCGGC
>NZ_JAFLRJ010000957.1 GCF_017315755.1 Streptomyces beijiangensis | reverse complement strand
GCTGACCCCCGAGGAGCGGCGGGTCATCGAGCTGCATCCGGAGTACGGGCACGAGATGGTCCGGGGCATCGGCTTCCTGGGGGAGGCCAGGGCGGCGATCCTCCATCACCACGAGCGGCTGGACGGGAGCGGGTATCCGTACGGGCTTGCGGGGGAGCAGATCCCGGAGTTCGCGCGGGTGGTGGCTGTCGCGGACGCGTTTGACGCGATGACGTCCACCCGGTCGTACCGGCGTGCGCGGCCTGTGGGGGCGGCGGTGGAGGAGCTGGTGAAGTGCGCGGGGGTGCAGTTCGATCCGCGGGTGGTGGATGCGTTTGTGCGGGCGCTGGGGCGGGAGGGGTGGCATCCGGTGGTGACCGCGGACGAGGCGAGGGCGGGAGCGGGGGCCTTTCGGGGGGTCCGCCCCC
>NZ_JAFLRJ010000098.1 GCF_017315755.1 Streptomyces beijiangensis | reverse complement strand
TCCGAACTTCGCCAGGCGCAGTGGCATGAGGGATTCGACGGGGGCTTTGCGGCGCCAGGCGCGGCCGTAGCGGGCCTGGAGGCGGGCCTGGTAGATCAGACGGTCCTGCTCCAGGCGGATCACCTGGTCGTAGCGGCGCAGTTCCCACAGCTTCATCCGCCGCCAGAGGCGGAAGGTGGGGATGGGGGAGAGCAGCCAGCGGGTGAGGCGCACGCCCTCCATGTGCTTGTCCGCGGTGATGTCCGCGATCCGGCCCACCGCGTGCCGGGCCGCCTCGACGGAGATCACGAAGAGGATCGGGATGACGGCGTGCATCGCGGTGCCGAGCGGGTCGGGCCAGGCGGCCGCGCCGTTGAAGGCGATCGTGGCCGCGGTCAGCAGCCAGGCGGCCTGGCGCAGCAGCGGGAAGGGGATCCGGATCCACGTCAGGAGCAGGTCCAGGGCGAGGAGTACGCAGATGCCCGCATCGATACCGATGGGGAAGACCAGGGAGAAGTTCCCGAAGCCCTTCTCCTCGGCGAGCTTGCGCACCGCCGCGTAACTGCCTGCGAATCCGATCCCGGCGATTATCACCGCACCGGCGACGACGACACCGATCAGTAGTCGGTGCGTACGTGTCAGCTCGACTGGGCGCCTGCCGAACGGCCGAGAGGAGAATTCCATGCCCTCTCCGTCAAGTAGTTACCAAACCATGCGTCAGCGCATCAGTAGATCATGAAAGTTAGTAAGGTGCTCCCATGACCACACCCTCGCCCCAGGGCGATCGCGAGAAAATCGTCTCGAAGCTCCCGCCGCAACTCCGCCAGGAGTTGAAGATCCGCACTGCTCAACTCGGCGTGGACATCCAGGATGCCGTCCATGCGGGCATCACGGACTGGAGCGGATTGGCTTCCGCTCCGTCCCCCGTGGAAACCACCGGATCCGAGCCGTTCTCGACCTGGCTTCCCAGCGGCCAGTGGGAGACATTCCGCGCTCACTGCAAAGACCGCGGCGTCTCCCTCGTGCAGGGACTCGCACAGGCGATCCACCTGTGGCTGGAGAAGAATCCACCGCCCACCGTGCAGCGTCCGGTGGTGGTGCGCCGCGTCGTGGTGTGCAACCAGAAGGGCGGCGTCGGGAAGACAGCCATCACCGCCGGTGCCGGTGAAGCCCTCGCCGAGGACTCCAACTCGCTCTACCCCGTCCGGATCGCCCGCCAACTCGCCGCGCTCTCGGACGACGCCTCGGCACTCGACCTCGAAGACCTCCCCGGGCTGGGGCTCCGAGTTCTCTTGGTGGACTTCGACCCGCAGAGCCACCTCACCAAGCAGTTGGGCTGCTCCCCCCTCGCCATGGGCGCGGACAGTCTGACGAGCCATATGGCAGGCGAGGGCAAGGGGCCCATCCAGGACCTGGTCGTTCCCATCGACGACGAGCGTTTCGGGGGCCGTCTCCACCTGCTGCCGTCGTGTACGGACGCGTTCCTCCTGGACGTTCGCCTCTCCACGGTCCGCGCCCGGGAAGCCGCCCTCGAGCGTGCCCTCGCTCCCCTGGAGAGTTCCTACGACGTCATCCTGGTCGACTGCCCGCCGAGCCTGGGCCTGAGCATGGATGCCGCCGTCTACTACGGTCGCCGACGCGACGGAGAAGCGCCCGGATCGTCCGGGGCTCTCATCGTCGTCCAGGCCGAGGACTCATCGGCTGACGCCTACGACCTCCTCACCTCCCAGATCAATGACCTGCGCGACGACTTGAGGCTGGACATCGACTACCTCGGAATCGTCGTCAACCTCTACGACGCTCGCCGGGGCTTCATCGCCACCTCGTCCCTGCAGGCCTGGATGGACATAAAGGATCCGCGTGTGGTGGCGATCGTCGGCGACCTGAAGGAACAGAAAGAGGCGGTTCGCATGAAGCAGCCTCTGCTGTCCTACGCACCCAAGTGCGACCAGTCCATCGCCATGCGCGCACTCGCCAGGGAGATCTCGTGAGTAAGGCCGACAAGCTCAGGGCATCAGCCTCCTTCGCCCGGGCGCAGCCCGTCAGCTCCCGCCGCGCGGCCATTGCCGCCGCCACGGGGGTGGCGACCGATGGGGTCGCACCCCCCGCCACCGCACGCCTTCACCTCCTCGCACACAATCCGTTCAATCCGCGCGACGAGCTCACTGACCTTGAGGAGACGGCCGCTTCGCTGAAGGAGAAGGGGCAGATTCAGCCCGTCGCCGTCGTACGTCGGGCTGTCTTCCTCACCGTGCACCCCGGTCAGGAGGAGGCGCTCGGGGATGCCGAGTACGTCGTCATCGACGGGAACCGGCGCCTGGCCGCCGCCACACTGGCGGGACTGCCCGAGCTGCGTATCGACGTCAATGACGACCTCGCCACCAGTGCTGCTGACATCCTCGAGTCGGCGCTGATCGCGAACATTCATCGCGTTGATGTACCGCCGATCAACCAGGCGAAGGCGATCCAGGAGCTCCTGGAGAAGCACGAGAAGCAGGTCACTGTCGCCAGGCGGCTGGGGAAGACCGAGGCCTGGGTGTCGCAGCGGCTGGCTCTGCTGTCACTGCCCGAGGACCTTCAGGAGAAGATCGAGACGGGGGAGCTCAAGGTCAAGGAGGGCCGGCGCATCGGGCGCCTCCCTGCCGCGCAACAGCATCCTGAGGCGGAGAAGGCTCTTAACCGGGTTAAGGAGCCTCGCAAGCCGAGGGCCAGTACGGCGGCCGCGTCGGGCGTGGGCGCAGTCGACACTCCTGGCCAGAGCACCTCGGTGGCAACTGCCGAGATCCCCGTACCCACTCAGGGCAGTGAGAGCACGCCGGGCTCCACACCCGCAGGCACCCGCGTTCTTAACCCGGTTAAGACAGACGCCGGGACACCGGCTCCAGACGTTCCGTGGGACGACCCGGCCCAGATGATCCAGGTCCTGCGCAAGAACATGTCTGCCGACCACCTCTCACAGTTGGCGGTACTCCTGGCAGACGGCGCATCAGCATCGTGATCGAACCGCTGGGCGTCTTAACCGGGTTAAGACGCTCGCAAGACGCACGGATCAGAACGTGCGTGAACACGGGGGCGGGGCGACTCCCCCGACCGGCACTGAGGCCGCCCCACACTCGCAGACGACCCACTTCTTAACCCGGTTAAGACTGATGCCGGGACACCGGCTCCGGGAGTTGGTGCGGCTTAACCGGGTTAAGACAGGGGGCGTCTTAACCCGGTTAAGAACAAGACGGTGGCCCTGCCCCTCTTACGAGAGGGGCAGGGCCACCGTCATCGGGGCACCTTCGGTACGGACCCACTCCCCCGGTCGGCACCCCTCACCGCCCGCCGCGCACCTTGCCCGTGGTGAGGGACGGCAGGAAGTCATCCAGGGCTGCGTTGAGGAAGTCGGATCGGGTGGGGAACGTCCAGGTACGGACGATGGCATCGATGACGCCGAGCTCCTGCCGGGAGGGCCGGAAGGACTGCTGCACCGTGTCCTTGATGCGGCCGCGCTCGACCCGGCGGGTGGGCACATCGGCGAACAGGCCGTCCGGGTCGTCGTCCTCCCCCAGGCTCACTTGGCGTTGATGGCGCAGCGCCTCGTGGAGCTGGGCGAAGCGGTCGTGCTTCTTGCAGTGCAGCACGGCTCGTCGCACCACGACCGCGTTCGTCGGCTCGTGGCCGGTCTCCTGCCGCTGGCTCGCCTGGTAGTACTCGAACCGCTTGCGTACCTCAGCACCGACCATGATCACGCACTGGGTGGGCTCTGCCCCCAGCGGTCCCAAGTCGGGGATCTGCAGAGGGCCGGTGTGTGCCGCTTCTCGTCGCTGGAGGGGCGCGACGATGGCGGCGGGCATGTTGTCATGTGCGGCGGGACGGCTCTCCCCCGCGGGCCCGGGCACGGACGTGGCCGGCGCAGGTGCGGGTGCTTCGGCGACTGATGCAGGATCGGGCTCCCCCACGGGGGGCGTCGTCACCACTGTCGTCGGCTCAGTCGTCTTGGTGGTCGCTGCTCCTTGTCGGGTGCGGCGTCGTGGAGTCAGTGCCGCGTTGGCCGCGGCGGCGAAGGCGTCGAGTACGCCGTCGTCCTCCGGGAGATCGTCGCGTTTGGTGGTCGCCTTCGTCACGCCGTCTCCTCGAACTCATTGGACGTCCTGACCCACTCCTGCAGGATCTCGACGGCCAGCGACTGGTAGTCGCCGGCCAGCCCCTTCATCGATCGCCGGAGGCTGGGGTCGATGTCAGTGCTGTTGCGCATCTCCTGGGGAACCTTCCCGTGTGACCGGCAGGCGACGGCAGCGGACTCGACCGCTCGGATCGTCTGCTCGAATACGGGGGCGGCTCCTCTCAGGTCACCGGCCAGCTGTTCCTTGATCTGTTCCTGCACCCGGGTGGCCGACGTGTTCGTCGCGAACACGACCACGCCCAGGAGCCGCAGACTCGCGTTGAGCGAGGCGGCCATGCCGAACCTCCGGGCCACGGTCCGCAGCCCCTTGCGTGAGGAGGGGTCCGATTTCGAGGGGATGACGACCATGTCGCCGGCCATGAGCGCCTGCAGTTGCAGCGGTTCGGAGCCAGGGGCGACGTCGAGGATGATGACGTCGTAGTCGTCGCGCACGGCATCGATGGCGGCTGCGTACATGCCCATCCAGGCGGCCTGGTCCTCTGGGTCGTCCATGCGCGCGGCCAGGCGCCGCTGGCAGTACAGCTCTTCCACGATGTCTTCGAGCATCTCGCCGCCCGGCAGGACGTACAGGCCAGGACGCGCCTGCCCGGTCGGGGACAGCGGCTTGCCGTCGAGGATGGCCGCTGCCTGGGCCGCTCCCTTGTCCGCGAGCGCGCCCTTGGAGAATCCCAGGTCCTCGCTGTTGTTGCCCTGCTCGTCCATCTCGGCGAGCAGCACCTTCTTCCCGATCTTGGAGAAGGCGACGGCCAAGGCGGCAGACAGGGAGGATTTCCCGACGCCGCCCTTGCCGTTGATGACGACGATCACCTTGCGTTCGAGCGAGTTGTCGGCGATGAGTTGCAGTCGACGGCGCAGTGCGCGCTTCACCCCGCTTAGGTCACCTACCTCGAGCGGGACCATTTGGGTCGGCATAGGGATCACTCCATGCGCTAGATCATGAGAGTCGAACCCCTGCACATTAAATAGGACTTAAGACTTGTATCGGTCAACGCGCTGAGATGCGGCGAAGTACCCACGTCTGGCCGTACCGCGCCGCGGAGGTGTTGCTCCGCAACATCACGGCTCGCCTCGCACGCACTGTAGGACGCGATATGAGGAGCCTTATAGCGCCTCTTCTAGCGCGTCGGCATGGGAGTGGAGTGGTCACGCATCCCGTCACCGCTCCCCACGGGGGCATGTCCTGCGGAGCCTGGCCGCCTCAAGCAATTCGCACGTGGGGGAGGACACAGGTGAGGAGGGTCCACCGGTTTTCCGGGATCTCGGTGAAGCGCGGCTGCTCAGGCCGGGGGCACTGAGCCTCGCTTGTCCTCCACGTGGATGACGTGGAGTTCAGTGCCGTCCCGGTGGCGCTTGGAACATCCGAACAGCCCGACAGCGATCTCCGACTCATCCGCAGGCTCATGACGCCTATCAGTATCTCGGTGTTCACGGCGGACATCATCCCGCAGAGCAGCGACGCAGGGTGACGATCTGCGGACGGCCATCGTTCAGGCCGCCCCAGGTCCGTGGGCTCGCATCGGTCGAGCAACCGGTCGCGGAGCAAGGGCACCTCGCGGTAGAGGGCGAGTGCGGGGTCGTCGGGGGAGGGCCGCAGCGGCGCGTTCAGGCACAACAGCCAGGTGCCTCGCTTGCGTTCCTCGCGGGCCGGCCACTGCGCCCGCCAGAGCAGTCCACCGAAGGCTCCCGCCAGCGCGAGGCCCGCCGGGTCGCCGGTGGTGGACGCGAGGGGTGGCCACCTCCGGCCGGGTCCGGTACCAGGCGCGGCCCGCTAGGGCGGCCCAGGCGAACGACACCCCGAAGAGCAGCACGGGCCGGTCCGGCATTCCCCCGATTGGTGTTCAACGCTTCAGCCTAGCGGCAGGGGGGCCACCCTTCGGACCGCGTCTATCCGGTCGTTTCCGTGCAACGAGTTATGTGAGCAGCGAGCGCTCTGCCCGGCGCGGGGAATGGTGCTCGGGTGGCAACGAGGGGAGTCAGGGCAGATGTTCGGATTCGCCAGACGCAGGCGCCTGCGTGCTACCGCCCTGCACGGTTCGCACCGGCGCCGACATCGCGCTCTCTCGTGCACGCCGTGCCACACCACCCGCCCAGCGGGGGAGCGTGCTCGTTGCCGACGTCCAGAGCGCCGCCTAAGCCACAAGATGACGTTCAGCCGTCGCCGGCGCTCCGGCACCCCCGGCGTGCTCGACGTACAGTGCCTCGCGCTGCGCGCCTGTGGTGTCCACGTCGATGAGGACGATGCCGCCGACGTCTTGCACGGCACGCGCTGTTCTTGACCGTTCCGCAGCATCGGCTGACGCTGCGACAGGCGCCGGCAGCGTCAGCTGTACGCCGGACACCGCTGCCCGCGCAGGAGCGCGACGGGCCCGGGCGTTCAGTCCCGTACGGGTTCAGTCCCGCTTACTTCGTCCCGAGAAAAGACCAGGTCAGCGCCGCTCTCGCCCAAAAGCACGGGACTGACGGGACCCAACTTGGTAGTTATCTTCTCTCTGGGTAATTCGCGTATGCGCGCGCATACCTGTACAGGCACTACTCCAAGCAGCTGATAACTGTCGCAACCGGTCCCGTCAGTCCCGTGCCTCCAGCGGGGAACGCCTCTGACCTGGGCATCTGTTGTACGGGACTGAAAGCGGTCCCAGACCCGCGGGACTGAACAAGCCCGCTCCCCACGGACGCGGGGCTGACGGGACTCAATTTCCCGCAACACGCGGGCAGCCCCTACTTCGGGCGTACATGCGGTGCGTTACGCTCGGTCCGCCAACCTGGAAACGTCAGTCCCGTCAGTCCCGTAACGCCCGTTGGGGACCAGCACCAGATACCGCTCGACGCAGCTCTTTTCGACACAGAGGACGACCGTGTTCCGCCAGCCTGGGCCCGTTCCTGGGGAGTCCGTCGCGCCCCACGCCGTCGCGCGGTGGTGCGCTGCGGCGGGCTGGCCCGTGCATCCCCTCGCGCCGGGGCAGAAGGTGCCGCCGGCCAACTGTGAGACCTGCCGGGAGGACCGGCACGCGCCCGGCGTCTGTCCCTGCCGGGACAAGGGGCGTTGGTGTCACGGTTTCCATGCCGCCACCACCGATCCGGGCCGCATCGATTCCTGGTGGGAAGCACAGCCCCGCTTCGGCGTGGGCGTCTCCTGCGGGCCTGCGGACCTGGTCGTCCTGGATGTGGACGCACACGCGGTAGAGGTCCCCGACCGGGCCCGTCTCCTGCCGGGCATCCCGATCGGCCCCCAGGTCGACCTCGCAGGTCTGGCAACCGGGTTCGACACCCTCGCCCTGCTGGCGGCGCTCCGGGGCCAGCAGAATCCGACCGATGACGACACGACGCTGCGGGTGCGCACGCCCTCGGGCGGGCTGCACATCTGGTACCGGAATCCTGACCCCCTGGTGCGCTACCGGTCCTCGACAGGGTCCAGCCCAAAGACCGCGCTCGCCTGGCAGGTCGACGTGCGTGCGGACCGCGGATACATCGTCGCGCCCATGACCCGTACGGCAGCGGGCCGTTACCTCCCCGTGGACGGCTCCCGGTGGCCGGCGCCCCTGCCCGGGTGGCTGGCGGCGGAGCTCGTCCGTACCAGCCACGTCCCGACGGCCATGCCTCTTCAGGCTGCCCGCCCCGCGCCGGGAGCCGCCCCCCGGCAGCGTCAGGCGGGTCCTGCGGCCATCCAGCTCCTCGACCCGCTCCTGGCCGAGGTCGCAGCCTGTACGGCGACTCCGCAGGGCGCCAGTTTCACCGAGAAACTCAACAGAGCCGCCTACACCGCCGGCGGCCTGGTCCAAGGCGGCCACCTCGCCGCACACGAAGCGCGGGAACTGCTGCTGGAGACGGCCCGCAGTGCGCGCCCCTCCCAGGAACGCCGCAACCTCACGATCATCGAGTCCGCACTGTCCGCGGGCGCCCTGCGCCCGTTCCACCCCCGAGGACGCTCATGAGCGCCGAGCCCGCCCGCTTCGACGCCGAAGTCGCCGCCGAACAGATCCGGCAGCAGGCCTTCGACTTCGAGGTGCCGGAGCCCCCGCGGCTCCCGGCACAGCAGACCGATGCCCGCCCCCAGCCGGGTGTCCCGCTCGGAGTGATGCCCGACTCGCTGACCGACCGGGGCAACGCCAAGCTGTTCGCCCGCCTCTACAGCGACCGGTTCCGTTACGTCATCGGGATGGGCTGGCACTCCTGGGACGAGTACCGCTGGAAGCTGACCGGGGGCGAGGAGACCGCGATCTGGGCGGCGGGCGAAATGGCGGAGCAGATCCCGCCCAACGACCCGCGGGGGCGTTTCACCGACCGGGAACTCGCCTCCCACCGCAAGCACTCCGAGTCCACCTCCGGGCTCAAGGCACTCCTCTACCAGGCCCAGGCCGCGCCGAGTCTGCGCCTGGACCCCGATGTCCTCGACGGCGACATCTACTCCCTGTGCACCCCTGCGGGGGTCGTCGACCTGCGGACGGGCGAGCTGCGCAAGCCCGATCCGCTCACCGACATGCACTCGCGCGCCACCACGGTCGCACCCCGGCAGATGCCGATTCCCCGCTGGGAGAGCTTCCTGCGCGACACCTTCGGCAACGACGCCAAGGGCCAGGAGACCAGCCGCTTCCTGCACCTGCTCCTCGGCTACTCGGTCACCGGCGACGTCGGGGCCCAGGTCCTGCCCTTCCTGTTCGGCTCGGGAGCCAACGGCAAGTCCGTACTCCTCGAGGTGATGATGCAGATCCTCGGCGACTACGCCAACGCGGCCCCGCCCGGATTCCTGATGGAGAAGGGCAAGTTCACCGAGCACTCCACCGAGCTCACCGAACTGCACGGCCGCCGCATCGTCGTCTGCAGCGAACTGAAGCCCAACGACACCTTCAATGAAGCCCGCGTCAAACTCCTCACCGGCGGCGACACCATCACCGCCCGCCGGATGCGGCAGAACTTCTTCACCTTCACCCCGACCCACAAACTCTGGCTGCTCGGCAACCACCGGCCCGAAGTCGGCACCGGCGGACACGCGTTCTGGCGGCGCATGCGGATCATCCCGTTCGAGCGGCGCGTCCCCGACGCCCAGAAGATCGACAACCTCGCCGCGGAACTCGTCCGCGACGAAGGCCCCGGGATCCTCCACTGGCTGATCGAGGGAGCACGCCGCTACCTCTCCACCCGCGACCCGCTCAACGGCCCCGCCTCCGTCCGCGTGGCCACCGCCGCCTACGAGACCACCGAGGACCACATCGGGCGCTTCATCACCGAGCGCTGCATCACGAGCACCGACGACCGGCCCCACCCCGACCTGCGCGTCGAGCAGAAACTCCTCTACGAGACGTACGGGCGCTGGTGCGCCGACGAGGGGATCCGCTCCGCCACCAGCAGGGCCTTCGCCAGCCGCATCCGCCAGGAACTCGGCCTCTCCTCACCCGCCGACATGATCAAAAACAACGCCACCAAGCTCTACCCGGGCCTCGCCCTGCTCCCCGACGGCACCGACACCACCGCGGACAGGGTCCGGTGAGGCGCCGCTGCGCCAAGCAGGGAACCGCGCCGCGACCGTACGATGGACGATGCGTGCCCGTACCACCCCGTACAGAACGCCGACACCCGAGCCGAGCCCACGCCACGCGCGCAGACCGCCGCCCGGCCGCAGACCATCAGGAGGCCTCATGAGCGCGATGCCGCAAGAAGGCGATCTCGCCCAGGAAGCCGAGGTCGTCTGGCTGGAGAGCACCGAGGACCTCGATTACGTCCGGCAGGCCCTGGACAAGGTCAACACGCGTAAAGGCAAGCCGCGCTACGAGCGCGACGGCCGGCTCATCGGCTACTCCAACCTGCTGCCGAAAGCGCCCCGGAGCGCCGACAGCGGGCTCTTCGCCCGCCGGACGTTCTATCTGCTGCCGCACGACCGCCCCAACCGGCCGGACGACCCCGAATGCCCCTACAAGGTCGGCTCACCGCTCGAAGCCGTGGATCCCCGCACGGTGGAGCCGGGCAAGACCGGGGCGAAGACCGCCCGGTCGCAGGCGACCGCGGAGATAGTGCCCGCCGGATCCTGAGCACTTCAGTACGTCAGATGTCGCGTACGGCGAGGGCCGCGGCGTGGCCCTCGCCCACGGACACGTCGGTGACCGTCCAGCCCCGCACGGCCGTGGAGCCCTGCGGGGCGGCACCGAGGTAGTCCAGTGACAGCGCACGCCCCAGACCCGTGCCAAGCCCCTTGAGATAGGCCTCTTTACGGGTCCAGACCCGGGCGAAGGCGATCCCGCGGTCAGCCGCGTCGTACGCGCGCAGTTCGGCCGTCTCCCGCGGGTGCAGCGTCGGTCCCACCTCGTCCGCAACTTCGGGGGAGGTGACCTTCTCCACGTCGACGCCGACCGGGGAGGCAGCGAAAGCCAGCAGACAGATGTCGCCGCTGTGGGAAAGCGAGAAATGCACGTCGTGGCCGCGCACCACGGGCCGCCCGTGCGGTTGCCCGCACGACGAGCACGGAAGCCGGTCCAGAGGTACGTCGCGGGGGAGCGTGCGGAGGTACGTGCCGAGCAGGAGCCGCAGTCCGGTGTGGGCGGCCCGGTAGGTGGCGCGGTCGCCGGCGTCGCGGAAGGCCGCGGCCCTGGCCTTCTCACCGTCGTCGAGCACGGCGTCGGCCCACAGCTGTACGGCGGGCCCGAACGCGACGGGGTCGATGCGCCACAACTGGGCCTGCTCCCGCGGCAGAGGCGGCCGCAGGGGCTGCTCCCAACCGCCGAGGGCGAGCTCCGTCGGCTGCAGCATGCTCCTGGTGTTCACGGGTGCAGCATAAGGACACTGTCCGGGCCGCTGCGCGGGAGCGACTCAAGCGACCGGACTCCGGGATCGTCGCAAAAGCGACCGGAGCAGCCCTCGTTCACTCCGCGCTCAGGCAGCACTCCATGGGCACTCAAGGTTCACTTGAGGGCGGCCGCCGGGGGGAGACCGAAGCCGGAGCGACCGGGAGGTTTCTCGGTCGCTCCTCAGTCTCAGGGAAAACAGCTGGTCAGAGCCGTGATCCGGAGCGAACAGCGACTGAAGCGACCGAAGGTCCAGGTATACGGAGACATTCGCGTGTGCGTGTATGCGCGTGCGTTTCATATATAGGGACCTTGAGTCGCTTCAGTCGCTGTTCGCGCTTTCGTACACTCCCTGAGCTGCGCTTTTCTCCTGCCGGACGGGCAGCGACCGAAGCAGCGCCCAGTCGCTGCCCCCAGAGCCCGGACGTCCGGGCCGGCGATCGTCCCACGGACCCCAACCGCACGAATTTTCACACCGGTTTCGCTAACCTGTTTCTGACATTGAGTCGCTTGAGTCGCTGACGGGGGAAACACATGACTGCTGAGCTGCGGGTTTTTCGCAGCGAACAGTCGTTCAGCGGTCTGTCGTTGGCGACGGCCAAGTGGTGCGCGAGCAAAGGCTGGCCGGTCCATCCGCTGGCCGCCGGGCGCAAGACCCCCGTGGGCAACTGCGACGCCTGCCGAGCCCCGGGACACATCCGCGACGACTGTCCCTGTCTGCGCAACGGCCGCTGGTGCCACGGTTTCCGTGCGGCCACCCTCGATCCGGTCCTCATCGAGCGCTGGTGGGGGACCGGCGGCAGTCCGGGCGTGGGCGTCGCCTGCGGTTCCGCGGGGCTGGTCGTCATCGACATCGACGCGCACGCACAGCCGCTTCCCGAGCGCGCGCGTCTCCTGCCGGGCATCCCCATCGCCGAGGGCATCGACCTCACCGGGCTCGCCAACGGCTTCCACACCCTCGGGGTGCTGGCCGCCCTGCGCGGCGCAGGGAGCCCTGCCGCGGACACGGGCACTTTGCGCGTCCGTACGCCCTCCGGGGGGATGCACGTCTGGTACCGCGCTCATCCCGGACACCGCTGGCAGTCCTCCACGGGCTCCGGCAGTGGCCGCGCCCTGGCCTGGCAGGTCGACATCCGCGCACACGGCGGCTACATCGTCGCCCCGGGCGTCCGTACCCCCAACGGCGCCTACACGCCCGTCGGTACCGTCCGCGAGCCCGCCCTGCTCCCCGACTGGCTCGCCGCCGAACTGGAACGCACCGGGCACCTCGCCCCGGCCCGCCGGACCCCGCTGTGGCGCACCGTTCCGCCGCCCAGGGCCCGCCAGGCCGTCGCCGCCGCGGGCGGACGCAGCGGCGTACCGAAGGCGCTGGGGAAGGTCCTGTCCGAGGTGGCGGACTGCGCCGCCGTGCCGGAGGGCGCCGCGTTCTCCGAGAAGCTCAACCGGGCCGCGTACACCGCGGGCGGACTCGTCGCCGCGGGGCACCTCTCCCGGGCCGAGGCCGAGAGGACCCTCACCGAACTCGCCGCCGGTGTACGCCCCGGGCAGGCACGGCGCTGCGAAGGCATCATCCGCAGCGGCCTGCGCGCCGGGGAACGGCATCCCCTCGCTCCCGGGAGCCGGCCTTGAGCACCCATGACGACAAGACCCTGTTCAACTTCGACGCCGAGACCGTGGCCGCCCAGATCCTCGTCAGCGCCCAGCCCCCGCCCCAGCAACCACAGCCGTTGCAGCAACCGCTCCAGCAACCACAGCCGTCCCTGCAGGTGCCGCAGCCGCGCAGCGCAGTCCCCGACGCGTTCGCCGTCCCCCAGGGGCTGCTGCCCGACACGCTCTCCGACCGCGGCAACGCCAAGCTGTTCGTCAGGCTGTACGCGGGGGACTACCGGCACGTGCCGGGCCTGGGCTGGTACCGCTGGGACGGCAACCGCTGGCGTACCGACGAGGACGACACCGTGGTGTGGGCCGCCGGCGACCTCGCCGAGACCATCGCCACCGAGGACCCCCGCGGCCTGTACTCCGCCGCCGCCCTGCAGCAGCACCGCCGCCGCGCCCTGTCCACCAGTGGCATGAACGCCATGCTCACCCAGGCCAGATCGGCCCCCGGCATGGTACTCAACGCCGCACTGCTGGACGCCGATCCGTACGCTCTGTGCACCCCCGCGGGCATCGTCGACCTGCGCACCGGCACCCTGCGCAGGGCCGATCCGGACAAGGACTTCCACTCCCGCGCCACCTCGCTGCCGCCGCGGGCCATGCCGACCCCGCGCTGGATGCGGTTCCTCACCGACACCTTCGGCGAAGGCCCCCAGGGCGCCGAGATGATCGACTTCCTGCATCTGATGCTCGGCTACTCGGTCACCGGCGACGTGGGCGCACAGGTCATGCCGTTCCTGTTCGGCTCGGGCAAGAACGGCAAGTCGGTGCTCCTCGACGTGCTGATGAAGCTGCTCGGCGACTATGCCGACGCGGCCCCGCCCGGCTTCCTGATGGCCCGCCCCTACGAGGGCCACCCCACCGACCTCGCCGAACTCCACGGGCGCCGGGTCATCGTGTGCAGCGAGGTCAAGCCGGGAGACAAGTTCGACGAGGCCCGGGTGAAGCTCCTCACGGGCGGCGACCGGATCAAGGCGCGGCGGATGCGGCAGGACTTCTTCTCCTTCGGTCCCACCCACAAACTCTGGCTGCTCGGCAACCACCGGCCCGAGGTGGGCAGCGGCGGCTTCGCGTTCTGGCGGCGCATGCGGCTCATACCGTTCGAACGGGTCGTCTCGGACGAACGCAAGGTCGACAACCTTGCCGACATCCTTGTCACCGAGGAGGGACCGGGCATTCTCAACTGGCTGATCGACGGGGCCCGCCGCTATCTGCGCGGCGAGAAGGACCTCACCGGACCCGAACGGGTACGCATCGCCACGACGGCGTACGCGGAGACCGAGGACCACACCGGACGGTTCATCGGCGAATCCTGTGTGCTCCACCCTGAACTGAGGGCGGAACAGGCGCAGTTCTACGCCGCCTACCGGGCGTGGTGTCACACCGAGGGGGCTCCCGCGGTCTCGTCCAGGGCCTTCGCCGCCCGCATCCGCGAGGTGGTGGGGCTGGAATCGCCGAAAGAGATGATCCTCTCCAACCAGCGCAAGTACTACCCGGGCATCGGACTGCTCGCCGTGCTTCCCGACGGGGATACCGTATGAGCGCCCTCATCGAGGGGGACGAGATCTCCCAGGAAGCCGACCTGGTCTGGCTCGAGGACATCGACGCCCTGGACTACGTACGCCAGAGCCTGGACCGGCTGCCCACCCGGCGCGGCCGACCCGCCTACCACCGTGACGGACGCATGGTCGGCTTCGCGGTGCTCGGTCCGCAGGCCAAGGCGTCCCGCTCCTCGGGGACCTTCCGCCGCCGGGTGTTCTGGCTGCTGCCGCACGATCGGGACTCCGATCCCGCGGGCCTGTACGCGAGTTCCGCCCCGGCGGAGGCGGTCGACCCGCGGACCCTGGCCCCGGGCAGCAAGGGCTACAAGACGGAGTGCTCGGAGGGCGGGCCGCCCTCGCGGGCGATGCGGGAGATGGGGATCACGCTGCCGCTGTGAGAGGCGCGGCAGCGTGGGCGGCCGAGTCTCCTTCCAGTCTCCTTTGAGTGGCACACGGCACCGTCGGGGCAGCACGCGGAATCTCGCGTGGAACCCCGACGGCCGGAAGGAAGCCCGCCCCATGGTTGCCACCCCGTGGAACGCGAAATTCGAGACGGTGCTGCGGCAGAGCCTGCCCGGCCTGGGCACCGACGCCGTGCCCGCCGCCGACCTGCCCATGGAGGCGTACGGACTCGACTCCATCGCGCTCATGGGCATGGTCGGCGCACTTGAGTCGGCGTTCGGCGTCAGCCTCGCCGGCCAGCTCACCGTCCCCGTACGGTCCCTGACGGCCGGGCACCTGTGGGGCATCGTCTCCACCGCGATGAACCCGGTCTGGGACCAGGGCAGGGCACCGGCGGCCGGTGCGCCGGGATTCAGCACGGCTTCCTGGGCCGTGGCCTGAGGCTGCCCCGTGCCAGCGGACCGACCGACGAGGGGGACGAGATGTCACCAGCACAGGGAACGGCACAGAGAGACGTCCAGGACATGGTGCTCGCCTCCTGCCGGGCGCGCCGGCCCCGGGTACTGCTGGTGAAGGGAGGCTCGGGCTGCGGCAAGACCGCACTGCTCGGCCTCGTGGCGGAAGGCGCGCGTGCCGCCGGAGCGCATGTGCTCCACGCGACCGCGGCCCGCCCCGGCGAGAAGTGGGGCGTCATCCGTGAACTGACCGGTCCGCGGCCGGACTTCGCCCGCAGCGGTGCCCTCGTGGAGGACACCGCCTGCCACCCGGAGAGCGCGGCCGCCGCGTTCCGTGACGACCTGCGGGCCCTCGCTGCCACGGGGCCCGTGGTGCTCTGCGTCGACGACGTCCAGCAGGCCGACCCGGAGTCGCTGCGGCACCTGCGCAATCTCGCCCACCACATGCCCTTCGCCCCGATCGTGCTGGTCCTCACCGCCCCGGCCCACGGCACGCGGTGGGAAGCCCTGTTCACGGAGGCGGTGCTGCGCCGTCCGCATGTGCACTGTGTACGGCTGGGCCTGCTCTCCCCCGGGGACGTGGAACGGACCCTCGCGGCCGAGACCGGAACGCCCGGCCCCGGCCTGGCCCGTACGGCGGCACGCCTGCACCGCCTCAGCGGCGGCAATCCCCAGCTGCTGCGTGCGCTGCTCGCGGAGAACGCCGTGTTCCAGCAGCCGTCCTGCGACGGCCTGTTCGCGAACGCCTTCACCGACTGCCTGCGCCGCAGCGGCCCGGCAGCGGTCGCGACCGCCCGCGCCCTCGCCGTCCTCGGCGACCATCCGATTCGCGGGACTCTTCTCGACGCCCTGGTGGACGGGGGCGCCCCCGAGGCACTGACCGGTCTGGACGCGCTGCGCGCGTGCGGCCTCCTCGACGGTCTGGGCCGCCGGGAGCCCGCGGTGCGGGCCGCCGCCCTCGCCGGCAGCGACGCACAGGACAGGGCGCGGCTGCGGCTGCGTGCCGCGCATGCCCTGCACGCGACGGACGCCTCACCGGTCGCGGTCGCGGCCCCTCTGCTCGCACTGGTGGCGGACGGCTCGCACGACTGCCTGCGGGAAGCGGACCGGGAACTGCTGGACCACACGGTCCGGGACCTCTTCGAGGAGGCGCATGTACTGCGCGAGCGGGGGCAGTCGGCCCGTGGGGCCTCGCTCCTGCGGGCCGCCCGCCGGCTGGCGCTGCGCGGCGGCGATGCCGCGGTGGTGCGGGAGGCGCGGTCCCCGGCCGGCCGGCTCGACAGCCGGCGGGGGAGTGCCCACGGCCGGACTGCCGACCTGGCGTCGTGAAGGCGGAGCGGCTGTGCCGGTGAGGTCCTCACCGGGGTCCTCGCCGGCGCTCTCACCCGGCCCTGCTGAGGTTTTCTTTCTGTACGGGCCTAACTGACGGGCTCTAACTGACGGGCCCCGTCATGGTCGAGGAGAAGACGCTGTGGCCGTCCTGGCGGCCGGTGACCTCCACCGTCATGGTGTTGCCGCTCTCGGAGGCCGTCTGCGTGACGTCGATCCAGCAGGGGCGGTCGAGCTCGGCGTAACGCCAGAAGGAGTTGGAGGCGTTCACCGGGATGAACCCCTGCGGGCCGACGAGCGCGGAAGCCGCCTGCCGGGCGCCTTCCATCAGGACCATGCCCGGCACGTGATCGGCGCTGTGGTCGAAGAGGATCGGGTGGTTCAGGTTCGGTGTGAGCAGCCAGCGGCGCGGGCGGTCCGTGGCCGTGAGCACCACATCGGCAGCTGAGGTCCGGCCCACTGAGGCCGGCGGGAGGGCGTGGGTGTCCACGGCGATGGCCGCGTCGGCCTCGTCCAGGGGGCCCGTCGCTCGTCTCCCGCGTATTCGCTTGTAGATGGCGGGCGGCAGGGGCCCGTAGTGGCCCGCCCCGTGGGCGAGCAGACTGCCGTCCCGGTAGATGGCGAGGTCCATGCGGATCTCGCTGGCCGCGTCCCCACGGCGGTTCAGCTCGGTGCAGTTGGCCTCGATGGCGAAGTCGGTCGGGTTCGAGCCGATGCACAGGCGGCTCAGGTCCGTCGTGTAACTGAGGTTCCACATCACGAACTGGTGGCCCAGGGGCACGTCCAGCCCGGTGTGCGCCAGGTAGATGCAGGCCTGGCGGATGGTCTCCGCGACCTGCAGCGGGTCGTGACTGGAGCCGTCGGAGCTGTTGAAGTACGTGTGGGCCCGCGGCCATTGGCCGGTGAGGGAGAACCTCAGGTCGTCATGGGCCGTACAACCGGTGAGGAAGACCTCGGCGAGTCCGGCCCGGTGGACGTACTCCTTGGGGACCGTCGTGGTGAGGCGCGGAAGTCTGGGCATTTCTGTGCCACCGGTGGCAGTCAATCGCATGATGATCCCCCGTCTAGAAGCCCTGGTGCGCTATAAGATACGAACCTACCGGTTTTCTTGGATGAGCCAAAAGGTAAAGAGTTGGTCAAGGGAATGGGGAAGGTGAACCAATGATCCTCTATTGCCTGGTTCGTCCGATCGGTCACGCACCCAACTACGGCCGGACATAAGGGTGCAGGCCGGGCCAAAAGTTCTCAGTAGTGCCAAGTGAACGTTTGCCGTATTTGCATGAAACCGCTTCTGCGGTATTTTTCTGCGCGACTCAGCGTCTCCGCACCTGGAGCTGCTGCCGGAACAGACTTTTTCAGCCCACGAGGACAGGAAGACCAGGATGACCCCGCTGCTGAGCACGCTCCGGCTGGCCGCCGTCAACATCGACGGCGTACTGCTGAACGACACCTTCACCCCCGTCATCCACAGCATGATCGTGGCCCATGGGCGCGCCTACACACTGGACCTGGAGCGGGAGATCCTGTCGCAGCCGCGCAAGGCGGCCGCCCGGATACTCGGGGCGGCGATCGGGTCCACGGCGAGCGAGCAGGAGCTGCTCCAGGACTACTTCGCCCGGCGTGAGCTGTATCTGCGTGAGCACCCCGTGCGGCTCCTCGACGGCGCGGTCGCCCTGCTGCGGACACTGCGCGGCGCGGGACTGGAGGTCATCTGTTACGGAGGCCTGGACCGCAGCCACTTCGACGAGCACCTTGGCGCCGCCTCGTCCTTCTTCACCGAGCCCGGATACGTCTGCACGAACGGCTTCCGCCCCGGTGTGCAGGAGATCGTCCGTGACCGATTCGGCCTCGGCTACGAGGAGGCGGTCTTCATCGACGACGTGGCGAAGGTGGCCGAGAAGGCCAGGGAGCTGGACGTGCCGTTCATCGGTCACCCCAGCGACTTCGCGCACAGTTTCCAGCGGACCCTCATGCGGGAGGCGGGCGTACGACACCTGGTGCGCTCGCTGTACGACGTCGACGAGGCACTGCTGCGCACCATCGACGCCGAGGCCGCGCGGGGTGCCTGCTGGCGTGACGCGGACGAGCCGGCGCCGGTGACGGCGCTCGTTCCGGAACTCGTGCCCGCGCTCGGCGCGGTCCGGCCGGAGGTCTCCTGCGATGCGTGACGCCCAGGCCGCACTGGCCGGCAAGATCGTGCTCATCACCGGTGCGAGCAGCGGTATCGGGGCAGGTGCGGCCCAGGTGTTCGCGGATCAGGGCGCGACCGTCGTCCTGACCGCGCGCCGGGAGAAACCGCTGCGCGACCTCGTCGCGGAACTGGAGGGTCAGGGCGCCGAGGCGAGTTACCGCGTGGTGGATGTACGCAGTGACGACGAGGTCCGCCGCCTGGTGGAGTCCGTCGTCGAATGCCACGGCCGGCTGGACGCCGCCTTCAACAACGCCGGGGTGGGGCTGGCCAGATCGCCCATGCACCTCCTGGACGACGACGCCTACGACATGGTCATGGAGACCAATGTGCGCGGGGTGTGGAACTGCATGCGCCATGAGCTGAGGGCCATGATCGCGGGCGGTACGGGAGGCGCGATCGTCAACACCAGCAGCGTCGGAGGGATGGTCGCCTCCTCGGTGGGCGCCCCCTACATCGCGTCCAAGCATGCGGTGATCGGGCTGACCAAGGCCGCGGCCGTGGAGTACGCGGAGCACGGGATCCGGGTCAACGCCATAGCCCCTGGCCTGACCCGCTCGGAGATGACCGACGACTGGTTCACCGTCCCGGGGACCGAGCAGCGGGCCCACCGGTCCGCACCGCAGCAGCGCATCGCCGAGGCGGTTGAGGTCGCGGAGGCGGCCGCGTGGCTCTGCAGTGACAAGGCCAGTTTCGTGACGGGCGCGACTCTCGCCGTGGACGGGGGCCGGACCGCCTGGTGATGCCGCGGCGGAGACAAGTCAGGTAAGGTACCTGACGTTCGGTTTTGTTTCGCGCGAGGAGCGGTCGGATGGCGCAGCAGGAGCGTGCGGTACGGACCAGGCACGCTGTTATCCAGGCTGCCGCCGCGGTGTTCGCCGAGCGCGGGTACGCGGCGGCGACGATCGCCGAGATCCTGGGGCGTGCGGGAGTCACCAAGGGGGCCCTGTACTTCCACTTCGAGTCCAAGGAATCCCTGGCCCGCGGGGTCCTCGAGTCCCAGATCACCAATGACCACTGGGTGCCCCGCGAGATGAAGCTGCAGGAGTGGGTGGACCTCTCCATGACGCTCGCCGCCCGGATCCCCCACGAGGTCGTCCTCCTGGCCGGCATCCGGCTGTCCGCCGACGGACAGGGGCGGGCGATGTTCGGCAGCGCCTGGCCCGCGTGGATGGAGGTCGTCCGCGAGAGGGTCGCCGCGGCCAAGGAGCAGGGCGAGGTGCTGGCGCACATCGACCCCCAGCAGACCGCGGAGCTCTTCGTCGGGTCCTGGATCGGGATGCAGGCCCTGTCGGAGGCCCACAGCAACTGGGCGGACCTGACCGAGCGCATCTCCACGCTCTTCAACTACATCCTTCCGGCCATCGCCACCCCCGCCACGCTGATCAAGCTGGACATCGCGCCGGACAGGGGCGAGCGGGTCCTCCAGGAAGTCAGCCGGGTCCCGGCCCTGGCAGTCGGCGCCTGACCGCACGTCCGCTGCCCGGCCCTCGCCCGGCCGGGGCGGTGCAACCTGCCGGGCTCTCCGCGCGGGCATCTCTCTTAACTGTTGCAACGACCTCGGACAGAATGTTGCATTTGATTCAACATCAATGCAACGATTTTTCGGCCACTGCCAGCGGAAATGATCCTTCTCAGTATTTCCTCTGTTGCAGTATCAGTGAATGCAACTTAATGTTTCCGGCATCAGAAATACGGGGCGAAGGGAATGCGCGGCAGGGGCTGAGCGGAAGTGTTCTCGCTTAGAAAACCATCCGTGCGGTTTTATAAACCTCGCAAATGGGTTACCCTGCTCGAGCCTTCCTCTGGCATGCGCGCGAGGGGTGTCGCGGCCCCGCGCCGCCCGCCCGAGCCGTGAGCTCTTCCCATGCCCGCTCGCCAGTCGAAGCACAAGAACACGAAGTGCTCAGAAAAATACCGCGCGCGCGGTCTGTTTTGGGGGTGGTCGTGATGGTCAAGCAGGTTCGGGCGGCGCGCACGCGTGAGGCTCTGATCCGCGCCGCGGCGGAGGTGTTCGCCAACGACGGCTACGCTCTCGCCTCCCTGCCCGAGATCAGCGAGCGCGCGGGAGTGAGCAAGGGCGCCCTGCACTTCCACTTCGCCACCAAGGACATTCTCGCCGCCGAGGTGGAGGGAGTGGCGGCCGAGCGGGTCGCGCGGCTGGCCGAGCGGAGCTCGGCGGCCGGCACCTCCCTGCAGTCGCTCGTGGACACCGGCTCCGGTCTGCTGCAAGCCCTCACCGACGACCCGGTCGTCCGTGCCGGTTTCCGGCTCGGCGGGGATCCCTCGCGCAAGAAGGGCTCCGAGCTGCTGCACTGGTGGCACGAGCGGGTGCGCGCTCTCGTCGCCGACGCGCAGGTCGCGGGCGAACTCGGGCAGACCGTTTCGGCGGACGCCGCCACGACGGTGATCGTCGCCGTCGTGGAGGGCCTGGGCGCTCTCGGAATGGCGGACCGCAGCTGGCTCTCGGCCGAGCGCGTCGCCTCCCTCTGGTCCTTCCTGGCGCCCCGCCTGGCAGCGTCTCCGCTCCACGCGCCCCTGCACCACACGTCGGTGCCGTCGGCGCCGACGGCA
>NZ_JAFLRJ010000956.1 GCF_017315755.1 Streptomyces beijiangensis | reverse complement strand
GGGCGGCAGCGGGGTCTCGGTGAACTGGGCCTGGCCGCCGGGGCGTACGGGGGCGACCAGGGCGAGGCGGGCGACCGTGTTGGCGACGGCAGCTCCGTAGTCGGTGCGCACGATGTGGAGGCAGAGGTCGATCCCTGCGGCGTACCCCGATGCGGTGAGGATCTGCTCGTCCTGGACGTAGAGGACATCGTCCTGGAGGTCGACGGCGGGGTAGCGCTCGCCGAGTTCGCCGGCCATCTGCCAGTACGTGGTGGCCTGGCGGTTGTCGAGCAGGCCCGCCTCGGCGAGGAGGAAGGCGCCACTGCAGATGGAAGCGATCTGCTTGCCGTCGGCGGCGGCCCGGCGGACGGC
>NZ_JAFLRJ010000955.1 GCF_017315755.1 Streptomyces beijiangensis | reverse complement strand
CGGGACGGCGGCACAGCCGGACAGCAGGAAGTCGCACTCGGTCAGCGCGAGCAGCCGGGACACCACCCGCGACGGCCTGCGCAGGCGAAGGGTCGCCCCGGTGGCCGCGGCGTCCTGCCACACTTCGAGGAATACGTTGAGACCGCTGCAGTCGCAGAAGGTCAGCAGGGCGAGATCGACGTCGACGGTCAGGGCGCCGTCCCG
>NZ_JAFLRJ010000954.1 GCF_017315755.1 Streptomyces beijiangensis | reverse complement strand
CGGCTCCGGCGAGGCCTGGCGGGTCATCCCCGCCGTGCTGCGCGGCCCCGCCACGATCGACGTCGGCAACGCCGGTACGGTCATGCGCTTCCTGCCCCCCGTCGCCACCCTCGCCGACGGCCCGGTCCGCTTCGACGGCGATCCCCGTTCGTACGAACGCCCCCTGAACGGCGTCATCGACGCCCTCCGTGCCCTCGGCGCCCGTATCGACGACGACAGCCGCGGCGCGCTCCCCCTCACGGTGCAGGGCGGCGGAGCCCTGGACGGCGGTCCGGTCGGGATCGACGCCTCGTCGTCCTCCCAGTTCGTCTCCGCGCTGCTCCTCTCCGCCCCCCGCTTCAACCAGGGCGTGGAGGTACGGCACACGGGCGCGAC
>NZ_JAFLRJ010000953.1 GCF_017315755.1 Streptomyces beijiangensis | reverse complement strand
GCTCGCCGGCGAGGCGGTGATGGCCGGGCGCCTGGCACGCGGCGAGCGGAACGCGTACCAGATCTTCGCCTCGGACTTCGAAGTGCGGCGCCCCGACGGGGAGTTGACGGTCCTGGACACCGTACGTCTGGAACCTTCGGCCTCCGGCGTGAGCGGTCCAGCGATGCTCGGCGGCCGGGGCGAGCGGGGTGACGGCGTAGAAGGTCGCCATGATGTCGTGGCCGCCGAAGTGGCCGACAC
>NZ_JAFLRJ010000952.1 GCF_017315755.1 Streptomyces beijiangensis | reverse complement strand
CAGGCGCGCCCTGACGGGCATGAAGCACGACGCGACCGAGGGACACCGCCTCCTCCACGAGGCGTACGCCCGAAACGGAGCGCTGGGCCCCATCCAGACGCTCTCCTCCTTCGCGCGGTCCCACCGGGACAGCTGGAGCCAGCTCCAGCGCCGACTGCCGGCCCAGCTCACCGACATGGGGAACGAGGTCAACTCGGTCTTCGACGCCATAGACCAGGAAGTGGGTCCGCTGCAGTCCCGGCTGCCGAGCCCACCCGGCCACAACACGGGCCGCAAGGGCACGGGCAGCGCCACGACGGGCTCCACGGGCACCACGCACCCGTCGGCCTCGACCGCCCCCACACACGGCGGTACGAGCGGCGACAGCCCGCACCCGTCCTCCTCCGGCTCCACCGGAGCGAACGGCCTGATCGGCGGCAACACGGGCGGCCTGATCAACCCTCCGGAGACGGGCAACTCCCCCGCCACCGGCGAGGACGGCAAGCCGACGCCCCCGGACGT
>NZ_JAFLRJ010000951.1 GCF_017315755.1 Streptomyces beijiangensis | reverse complement strand
TCTCTGAACCGCGCGCTCCGGGAGCGTGAACAGGTACGTCCACGCTCCCGGCGCACGCTGGTACGCTCTCGGATCCCGCCCCGGCGGGACCGCAGGGGGGCGGGCCGCACTCGCAGCTTTCGTACAGGGAGAGTTCCCCCGTGGGCACAGCCGTCGACGACGCCGATGCCGCCGAGTTCCATGCCTTCTTCGAGGCCCACTACGCGGAACTCGCCCGCCTCGCC
>NZ_JAFLRJ010000950.1 GCF_017315755.1 Streptomyces beijiangensis | reverse complement strand
CCGCCCCGACCAGGGGACGGTCCTGGTCGCCGGCCACGACGTCTGGCAGGACCCGGTCGCGGTCAAGTCCCGCATCGGCGTGCTCCCCGAGGGCCTGCGCCTCTTCGAGCGGCTCTCGGGCCGCGAACTCCTCGCGTACAGCGGACGGCTGCGGGGGCTGCCCGGCGCCGAGGTCGACAAGCGGGCGACGCAGCTCCTGGACGTACTGGACCTGGCGGGCGCCCAGCACAAGCTGGTCGTCGACTACTCGACGGGCATGCGCAAGAAGATCGGCCTGGCCGCCGCCCTCCTCCACAACCCCGAAGTGCTCTTCCTCGACGAGCCG
>NZ_JAFLRJ010000949.1 GCF_017315755.1 Streptomyces beijiangensis | reverse complement strand
CCTCCGATCGGAGGTCTACCGGACTCGGGTCAATGGGTGTCCGTAGCCTCCTCGATCGCGGCCAGCGCGGGGTCGAGAATCACATCCTCCACCCGGCCCTCGATCGTCGGTTCCTCGGGGAAATGACAGGCCGTCAGGTGCCCCTGGGCGCTGCCATCGATGCGTACCAGCGGTGGTGTGTCCGTGGCGCACTTGTCCTGCGCCTTCCAGCAG
>NZ_JAFLRJ010000097.1 GCF_017315755.1 Streptomyces beijiangensis | reverse complement strand
TCGAGCATGGCCATGCTCGACCCGAGCACGGTGGTGAGCAGAACCCAGCGCCCCACGGGCGTACCGGTCCGGACGACACCTGAGGCCACGGGCGGCAAGGACAGCACCATGCCAGGATCATCCCGCGCGTACGACCGCCCGGCCAGAGTCGCCACGCCCGCTCCGTCTCGGATCGCCTACGAACACTGGACCGATCAGGAACCCCCAGCCAAACGAAGAAGCCCAGTTCAACATTTGCTGCAGCGGACACCCACAGCCTCAGGCACCCTGACCATAGGGTGCACGGAGAGACGGGGGGCACAGTGATCACTGAGCCGGAGTCGGTGGAAGATTCAGAAGACCGCCCCAAGTCGGGCGCTCCCGCGGAGATGGTGAGTGCGCAACCCAGCAGCCATCGGGGGTGGACGTGGGCGCTCGGAGCGGTCGTGGCGACCTCAATGGCATGGGCACTGACCCTCCAGGGAATCGGATACGGAGACGTCTCTCCCCCTGACCTGCACCACTATCGGATCGCCGAAAGTCCCTGCAGTGGCGACAATCTCAAGCCGCTGACCGACGCCCTCGGCACAAGCCGTTTCGAGGTGACCCCGGCTGTCACACGGACCGGCTCGGTACTCGACCAGGCCCAGTGCGTGCTGACCGCGCAGGCGCCCGTCGGGACGCACTGGCATGCCTCATACGCGGTCACCGTCACCGTGGAGCTGCACAAGAAGACCAACCCGGCACCGGAGTTCGAGGACCGCAACCGCCCTCATGGTCCCAACCTCGACCCGGACTCCAGTACGGCCGCGATCGATGAGACGGACAGGGTCGTCCCGGTCCCCGACCTCGGTGACAAGGCTTACCTGTTGGTCGGAAACGAGCTCGACCAGACGCTGACCGTTCTGCAGGGCGGTGCGGTCTTCACCATTGGCGTCGACGCCTACGAGCAGTGGACCGGCTCGGGCGAAGTCCCTCCGGATGTCAACGGCTACCCGCAACAACCGCCCAGCATGTCCCGCCTTCACCCGGCCCTCATCGCGACGATACGACGCCTCATGTCCGCGTAATCGCGTGAGCACCAGGGCGCGATCCCACACCCGTCCACCTTGGCCAAAGGCAAAGAGGAACCCCCTGGCGGACCGGGGCGGCGCCATGGAGAGCTGTCCTGAGTGCGGCCGAGGATTTAAGGTCGTGAACAGGGCGTATGCCAACGGGGAGGAAATTGATGATGGTGGACGAGAGGTCCCACTGGCGTGGGGATGCTGCCTGCCGGGGTGCGGACGCGGAGCCGCTGTTCGCGGATACGGCACAGCAGAAGAAGGCGAAAGCCATCTGCAACGGATGTCCGGTGCGCATCGAGTGCTTGGCCGAAGCGCTGGACGGACGGGTGGAGTTCGGTGTCTGGGGCGGGATGACGGAGCGAGAGCGGCGCGCACTGCTGCGCCGTCGACCCGACGTGCTGTCGTGGGGGCATGTCCTGAGAGCGGCGCGTTCCGCCCTCCATGTACCGGCAGGCTGAGGAGTGATGATCCGGCTTCCTGAGGGGTCCTGGTGGGACTGGGATGTTGTGGAGTGGAACGCGGGCCGGCTGAGGCTGGGGGCCGGACACGACATCTCGTACGCCCATCACCTGGAACTGGTCTTCGCTGACCCGCTCTTCGTTGTGTGCCCCACCACGTTCCACGATCCGGCCTTCCGCGAACCGACGGTGGACGAGGTGCGGCTGATTGCCGGTCAGGTCGGTGAGACGCCGCCGGTCGTCCTTGCCTTCGAAGCCGGTGCCGGCGGCCCGTACCAGGCGTCCTGTCTGATCGCTGCCGGGCAGCTCGACATCGTCCAGGGCACCGTCTTCCGCTACTGGCGCGAGCTTGCCGCCGGTGAACGCCTCGCGCCATGGGTGTGTCCGCCCGACGCCACCGAGGCAGCAGCCACTGGCTCTGCCTCGGCGGCAGCCTTCACGGCGCCGGGAAGGGCCCCCGCGCTCAGCGCTCAGCCCTGGAGGTGGCCCAGGACCGCGTCGTAGGCGGCTGCCACGGCGTGGCGGGACTCCTCGGTGTGGTCGAGCACGTCGAAGCCGTGGTGGCCGGCGGGGACGTCGATGATCTCGACACGGGCGTCGGCGGCCTTGGCGGCGGACAAGAACTCCTCGACGGTGGCCGCGATCGCAGCGTGCTCCAGCCCGGCCCGGCTGAGGACGATCGGCAGCTCCCCGGCCGTCCGTACGGCGCCGACGGGCCGGAACCGTGCGTCGATGGCGCTCCAGCCGGGGAGCGGCGCGAGGACCGGGTAGTTGGCGGCGACGCAGCGCAGCCACGGCGGCGGCGCGGCGAGCCAGTCGGTGGTGAGCAGCCCGCCGGCGGAGAAGAACCACAGGGCGATACGGTCGGCGTCCACCCGCGGGTCGGCCCGGACGAGTTCGACGGCCGCAGAAATGTCCTCGGCAGCCTGCGCGTAGTCGGTGAGGGCGTGCAGGCCGTGGTCGACGGTCACGCCGACGACCCCCCGGCTCACCGCGTACCGGGCGTGGCCGGAGTAGATCGGCCAGTCCCGCGGAGTGGGCCGCAGGTCGGCGGTGACGGGACCGCCGTGGACGAACACGATGGCAGGCTGGGGCCCGTCCGCGTCCGGCAGGTCCGGCAGGTGGAGATCGAGCGAACCGATCCGCTCGCGCGGCCAGTCGGCGACGTCCAGTACGAAGGGCTTCTCGTAGAACGGCTGCTCGTCGTCGCTCGCGGCGATCCGGTGCCCCTCGTCGGCAGCCGCCCGGAGCAGGACAGTGGCCAGCTCCTCGGGGGAGGAGAGCATCGGCCAGTGGCCGGTGTGGAGTTCGAAGAAGGTGACCCGGGGATCCGCGAGTGCCCGGAACTGCGGCGGCCCGGATCGCACCAGGGTCTCGACCATGGCGATGGTCACCCCGCCCGCGGTGCAGAAAACGCCTGTGGTGGGCAGTGCGGCGAGTGCCCCGTTCAGCCGCAGCGGTTGGATGAGGGTGCCGGACGGCTGTGGCGCGGCGTAGCTGTCCAGCCGGGCCAGCGCTTCCGTGGAGAGGCCGTCGGTGCTGCCCCAGCGCTGCCACTCGTCGGGCCGTGGCGCGGGGATCCGCCAGTTGTGCTCGGCCGGCCCGTCCGGGCGCATCAGGCGCTCGCGGACCTCCTGGTCAGGGACGAGGGCGAGGGCGGCGTCGCCGTCCTGCGGCAGGCCGGCGTCCAGGTGGACGATGCGGTTGATCCGCTCCGGGCGGCGGTCGGCGGCACCCAGTACCGGGTGGATGGCGTAGTCGTGGCCGACCAGCACCAGTTCCGGCCCGTCGAGGTGGTCGATCAGCTGCACCACGTCCTCGATGTGTGTCTCCAAGTCGGTGTCCGGCCGGGCCAGATGGCGGCGCTCACCGAGGCCGGTGAGGGTCAGCGGGTGCACCTGCGCCCCCGATTGCCGCAGCCGTTCTGCGGTCTCCTCCCAGATCCAGCCACCGGTGAAAGGCCCCGAAACCAACACGAATACCGTCATGATCGTCTCCTCGCGTACCGCGGTCCGGGCGACCGGCCGTACCGGTCGTCCGCGCTCGCAGATACGGTAGGAACTCCCCCTGAGGGAGGTTCAAGTCTTGTCCCCTGACGGCATGTGGAGCATCGGCGAACTCGCCGAGCAGGCGGGCGTCACCGTGAAGACCGTGCGCTTCTACTCCGACCGCGGGCTGCTGCCCGAGGCCGCCCGCAGTTCCGGCGGGCACCGGCGGTACGGGCCCGACGCGTTCGAAAGGCTGCGGCTGATCCGCTCGCTGCGCACCCTCGATCTGCCGGTGCCGGAGGTGGGCCGGGTGCTCGACCACGGCGACGGGCTGACGGACGCGCTGGAGGACGCCATCGACGGTCAGCTGCGCGAGCTCGGCTCGCAACTGACGGCGCTGCGCTGGCGGGAGGCCGCCCTCCAACTGGTCAGGGACTGCCCGCCCGAGGAGCGCGGGGACCGCCTGCGGCTGGTCGGCGCGGTGTCCGCCCCGCCCAGTACAGTGCCGCTGGCGCGCTTCTGGCGGGGGGCGTTGCCCGTCAGGCTGTCACCCCGGCTGGTCTCCTCGATCCTCGACTACGCGGTTCCGCAGCCGCCGTCGGACCCGACACCGGCCCAGGTGCTGGCCTTCGCCCGGATGTACGCCATCGCCACCGCCCCCTGCCCGGCCACCGACCCGCGCCGGTCGGCGGGCAACCGGACCGACAAGGTGCACCGCCCCGACGTGCTGTACGACGGTCTCTTCGATGCGTACATGCTGGCCGCGGCCGACGTGAAGACGAACCGGGCGCCGAAACGGGGGCAGGCACTCGACTGCTTCGTCGCTGCCCACGCCGAGTCGCGCGGCCTGCGGGACAGTCAGGAGTTCCGCCGCCGGCTCAGCGGGCTGCTGACCCTGGCCGCGGATCAGATGGTCGACCGTTACTGGGAGCTGACCGGCGAACTGTCCGGCGCGCCGGAGCCGACGCTCGGGCGCGCCCAGGAGTGGCTGCGTGCCGCGCTGGACACCGACGTCGCCGCAGCGGCCGGCTGAACTCGGCGCGCCTGCTCAGCCGGCGGCGAGGAGTTCGAGCGTGTCGATCACCCGGTTCGAGAAGCCCCACTCGTTGTCGTACCAGGCGACCACCTTGATGTGGCGGCCTTCGACGCGGGTGAGCTCCGAATCGAAGATCGAGGAGGCCGGGTTGCCGGTGATGTCGGACGACACCAGCGGGTCGTCCGAGTACTCCAGTACACCTGCGAGGGGTCCCTGCGCCGCCGTGCGGTACGCCGTCAGCACCTCCTCGCGCGTCACGTCGCGAGCGACGGTCGTGTTCAGTTCGACCAGCGAGCCGACCGGCACCGGCACACGGATCGAGTCGCCGGACAGCTTGCCGTCGAGCTTCGGTAGTACGAGACCGATCGCCTTGGCGGCGCCCGTCGTGGTGGGCGTGATGTTGACAGCGGCCGCACGGGCACGACGGGCGTCGCGGTGCGGACCGTCCTGCAGGTTCTGCTCCTGCGTGTAGGCGTGCACCGTCGTCATGAAGGCGTGCTCGATGCCGGCGAGATCGTCGAGCACAGCAGCAAGCGGCGCAAGCGCGTTGGTCGTGCACGAGGCGTTCGAGACGATCGTGTGCGCGGCCGGGTCGTACGCCTCGGTGTTGACCCCGAACGCGAGTGTGACGTCGGCGCCGTCAGCCGGAGCGCTGATGAGAACCCGCTTCGCGCCCGCGTCGATGTGGGCGCGAGCGGCCGTGGCAGACGTGAAACGGCCGGTCGCTTCGAGCACGATGTCGATGCCCAGCTCGGCCCACGGCAACTGCGCCGGTTCGCGCTCGGCGAGCACGGTGATGCGACGGCCGTCGACGATGAGGGTGTTCCCCTCGACCGTCACCGGGCGGCCGAGACGGCCCGCGGTCGTGTCGAAGGCGAGCAGCCGCGCGAGGGCGGTGGTCTCCGTGAGGTCGTTGATGGCGACGACCTCGATCTTGCTGTCGCGCTCGAGAAGTGCGCGGAGCACGTTTCGTCCGATGCGGCCGAATCCATTGATGGCGATGCGAGTCATGAGTGGTGTCCCTTCGGGTTCGCCACCAGGCTCTCGCGCGGCATCCGCCGCCGACAGCGGCGTGATCGCCACGGTTCGAAAGGATCGCGCCACGTGGTGGTGGGCCAGTCACCCCGTGGGCTACTCACCCCGGGCGAAGGTGCGCCGGTACTCGCTCGGCGTGGTGTCGAGGATGCGCTGGAAGTGCAGGCGCAGATTGGCGCCGGTGCCGAGACCGACGTCGGCGGCGATCTGCTCGATGCCCAGCTGTGAACGCTCGAGCAGCTCCCGGGCGACGTCGATACGGGCTCGCATGACCCACTGCATCGGCGTGTACCCCGTGTCCTCGGCGAAGCGCCGCGAGAACGTGCGCGGCGACACCGCCGCATGCCGGGCCAGCACTTCGAGGGTGAGGGGCTCGCCGAGCCGGCGCAGCGCCCACTCCCGGGTGGCGGCGAACCGTTCGCCGAGCGGCTCGGGCACGCTGCGAGGTACGTACTGCGCCTGACCGCCGCTCCGGTAGGGGGCCGCGACCAGGCGCCGCGCCGCGTGGTTCGACGCGGACACCCCCAGATCGCCGCGCAGAATGTGCAGGCACAGATCGATGCCCGAGGCGGCCCCGGCCGAGGTCAGCACGCTTCCCTCATCGACGAACAGAACGTTCTCGTCGACCTGGACGAGCGGACGCTTCGCGGCGAGTGCCCGTGTGTAATGCCAGTGCGTCGTGGCGCGCTTGCCGTCGAGCAGGCCCGTGGCAGCGAGAGCGAAGGCACCCGTCGAGATGGCGGCGAGCCGCGCGCCCCGGTGGTGGGCGGCGATCAGCGCATCGACGACGGCCGGCGGCGGATCCTCACGGTCCGGGTGCCGGTACCCGGGCACGAAAACGATGTCGGCCCATGCCAGCGCGTCGAGCCCATGGGCGACGTCGTACGACAGGCCGTCGCCCCCGGTCACAAGACCGGGTGCCGCGCCGCACACCCGTACCTCGTACGGCATGCTCGCGCGGGTCGTGAACACCTGGGCAGGAATGCCGACATCGAGCGGCTTGGCACCTTCGAGCACGAGGACGGCGACGTGATGCAGGGATGAGGGCGGCACGGGAAGAGGTTACGCGGGGGCGCGGCGGCTTCAGCTCGGGCCGCGCAGGTGCGCCGGGTGCCCGTACACCCGCCTGTACAGGTGCCCGTGACGATGCCTGCATCTCTTTGTGGCTTCTGCCAGTACGACGATCTGCCGGGGTACGGGAAGACTGCCCGCCAGAGGCCGCGGCGTGTCCCGGGGACGGGGGCCGCGGCCCGGAACATGACAGGGCACAGGAGAGAACGGCACGGTGAGCACGCAGCAGTACGACGAGATCGGTGAGGCCTTCGAGGGCTTCAAGGCCCTGCCCCGGGCGAAGTACGGGGAGGTGCCCAGCTTCCTGGCCATGGTCGGCGACGTACGCGGCAAGTCGGTCCTCGACGTGGCCTCCGGCACCGGCTTCTACAGCAGGGAGTTCAAGCGGCGCGGTGCATCGGACGTGCTCGGAGTCGACATCTCCGGAGAAATGGTCGCCGTGGCACAGGCGTTGGAGGAGCGCGATCCGCTGGGTGTGCGCTACGAGGCGGGCGATGTCTCCGAACTGCGGTCCCTTGAGGGGCGCTTCGACGTCGCGGTGGCGGTCCAGTTGCTCAACTATGCGGAGGGCGCTGCCGCCATGGAGCAGATGTGCCGCAACGTGCACCGGAGCCTGGTGCCCGGTGCCGAGTTCTTCGTACTCGACCAGACACCCGAGTACCGCTTCGACGGGCCGCCGCTGGACAAGTACGGCTTTCGCTCCGTGCTCACCGGTGAGGAGGCGGAGAACGGGCCGCGCATACGGATGACGGCGCTGCTCGACCCCCAGCCGATCGAATTCGTCACCACCTGCCCGCGCCGCGAGGTCTACGAGAAGTCCCTGCAGGCGGCCGGATTCAGCGAAGTGACCTGGGTCCCGCTGGAGGTGTCCGACGCCGGCATGCGTGAGTTCGGTGCGGACTTCTGGGCGGACGCTCTCTCCAACCCCCCGCTGCAGATGCTGCGCTGCCGCGCCTGACGAGCGACCGGACATCTCCGTGGCCCGAGCTCTGAAGTTCGCCCGAACAGGGGCCGGGCCGGGCTGTCGGCCAAGATGAACTCACCGCTGAGACCGTCCAGATGGACAGGCCGCCCGCCGGTCACCGTCTTGCCGGTCCACGACTGCCGTACCCCCGGGCGCAGGTCACGGCCTCCCCGCCTGGCTATGGTGGAGGGGCACCGTTCGGACGGGGAGGGCTCATGGCGGTACGGAGTACCAGTGAGGCGCTCTTCGCCGGGGCGCTCACCGATTTCCCGCCGTCCGATGCGCTGAGTGAGCAGATCCTCGATGCGGCCCGTGAGCAGTTCATGACGTTCGGACTGCGGCGCTCGACCGTCGATGACGTCGCCAAACGGGCCCGGGTCTCGAGGGTCACCGTCTACCGTCGTATCGGCAACAAGGACAGTCTTGTCCAGGCCTGTCTGCTCCGTGAGTACCGCCGCTTCGTCGTGGACGTGGACGACGCGGTCGCCGCTCTGCCGACCGTCGAGGACCGTCTCGTCGAGGGCTTTGTCGCCGTCCTCCGTCATGTCCGGGAACATCCGCTGGTGGGGGGACTGCTGCGGCTCGAACCCGAGACCATGCTGCCGTTCCTCACGCTGGAGAGCGGGCCCGCCTTCCTCGCGATGCGCGCCTATCTGACGGACCGGCTGCGCGAGGCGCGGCTGGCCGAGGGGAGGCCCGCCAGCGACCCGACGCCGGTCGCCGAGCTGATGGTACGGATCACTGTCTCCTTCCTTCTCAACCCCGTGAGCTGCTTCGCCCTTGACGACGAGGCGGAGGTACGGGCCTTCGCGCGCCGCTACCTGTTGCCGCTGCTCGCCGCCGGATAGACCGGCAACTGCCCGGCGCACAAAGGCCGGTTCAGGACTGCTCGCGCGCGGGGGCTTCATCCGGCAGCGGCTCCAACGGGCGGTTGCGCGCCCAGTGCGGTCCGAGGTCGTCGAGCCGCCAGCCGAACGGGTACGAGCGCGGCTGCGGCCGCGAGGGCAGCCACCCGGGACGGGCGGGCAGTAATCGCAGCAACCGGGCCCGGGTGCGCAGCGCGCCTTCGGCAGCCGACCGGGTCCAGCGCGGCTGGACCCGGAAGCCCAGGGCGCGCAGCAACCGCTCGTCCAGCAGCGCGAGCGTGACACGTGCGGCCAGTGGTCTGACCGGGCGCGGGTACCAGCTCGCCATGGTGCGGAAGGTGGCGTTCGCGACCCGCCGGTTCGCCGGGTCGTAGGCGAACATCCGGTCCTCATAGGCGTCGAGGAACTGCTCGAAGCCCAAGTAGGTGCCGGGGGCGCCCTGGATGTCCATCATGGTCGCCATCTTCCGCCCGACCTGAGCCAGCGCTTCGATCTCCTGGGTGCACAGCGGACGCCAGCCGAACCGGTCGATCCAGCGCTTGGGTCCCACGACCGTGGTGGCGAGCACATAGAGGAAGTCCTCATTCGCGATGCGGTACTTGGCATGGATCCGGTTGAGGTGGCGGGCCGCTGCCCGCCCGCGCTCGGAGTCGAAGCCGTCGGCAGCCATCTCGTAGCCGATCAGCACGGTGTCGTCGTACCGCTTCTGACCGGCCCGCTCGAATTCCTGGGTGCGGTCCAGGAGTTCGGAGATCCGGGGGACACCGAAATCGCGGAGGAAGGCGACGCTGACACCCTGCCGGTAGTCCCAGGGGAACTCGTACTGCGAGATCAGCCGGAGGATCTCGGCGTAGTCGCGCGAGGGATCCATCGCGCGGATCGTACGAAGGCGGCTGTAACGGCCCATGATGCGCCCTCCCGAGTGTGTGGGCAGGGACTCCGTGCCACGAACTCCGTTGCCTCAGAAGGTATATGACGGGTCGTCGGATCAACAGAGTCAAAGTTACAAATACTATCGACTTGTTTCATCGGCGCGTCAATACGTCGGGGGAGCATGCGACGTGGAAGCTATCCGCCCGCCGAGCAGCAGACAGTGA
Organism: Streptomyces beijiangensis; assembly: GCF_017315755.1. Taxonomy (GTDB): domain Bacteria; phylum Actinomycetota; class Actinomycetes; order Streptomycetales; family Streptomycetaceae; genus Streptomyces; species Streptomyces beijiangensis. The sequence continues at coordinate 9,826 of NZ_JAFLRJ010000097.1, read as the reverse complement.
TGGTGATGACGCCGCGGAGGATGTCGTGGCAGACGGGCGCGGGGTCCGGCGGAGTGCGCTCGGCCGGCACTCCCGGTGCGGGCTCCCGCGGTGTCTCGACCGGCGGCTCGACCGGGGCCGGGCCGCTCGGTGCAGGGGCCGCGGGCGGTTCGGTCGGGAGCGGGGGTCTCGATCCGCCCCTTCAGGCGCTGGCGCCACCGTCGACCGGCACGATCGCGCCGGTCACCATCGAGGCCCGGTCGCTGAGCAGCCATGCGGCCGCCTCGGCCACCTCGCGGGGCTCGGCCATCCGTCCGAGGGGGATCGAAGCCTTTATCCGCTCGACGACGCCGGGGGTCGCCGCCTCCCACGCGTCGATCATCTCGGTCGCGGTGCCGCCCGGCGTGATGCCGTTCACCCGGATGCCATCACGGGCCCAACTCACCGCGGCGGTCTCGGTGATGCTGTTGAGCGCGCGCTTCATGGCGCCGTATGCGGGGAGGGCGGGATTCGCCCGGCGGCTGCCGATACTCGACGTGTTGACGATCGCCCCACCGCCGTTCCGTCGCATGAGCGCGGCCTCGGCCGTCATGGCCGTCCAGTGCGCGTGGAAGTTCACGGCGAACTGCTCGTCGATGTCCTCGTCGGTCGTCGTGTCGAGCGGACCGGGCCGCTGCTGGCCGGTCGCACCGTTGTTGAAGGCGCCGTCGAGCCGTCCGTGCAGCTCCGCGACGCGATCGACCGCCGCGCGGATGCTCGTACGGTCGGCGAGGTCCAGGCTGACGGCGTCGGCGACACCTCCGTCGGCGCGGACCTCGGCGACGATGCGGTCGAGGGCGTCGGTGCTGCGGGCGGCGAGCACGACGGCGGCGCCCTCGGAAGCGAAGAGCCGGGCCGCGGCCGCCCCGATGCCGCGACTTGCGCCGGTGATGAGCACAACCTTGCCGGTGAGAAGGCCGATGGGTGCGGTGTCCATGTGGTTCGTCATGACGACAGTGTCAGGCTGCTCTCCAGGCCTTATACAGGCACAGGCGGTACCTGGATACGTCACTGCGCAGCGTGCAGACTCGGGGTATGGACAAGCATGAATTGGGGGCGTTCCTCCGTAGCCGTCGCGAGGGGCTCCGGCCGGAGGACGTCGGTCTCTCCTCGGGCTCGCGACGCCGGACACCGGGTCTGCGCCGTGAGGAGGCAGCAGTCCTCGCGCATATCTCCACGGAGTACTACGTCCGGCTCGAGCAGGGCAGGGCGCCGCGGCCGTCGGGTGAGGTCCTCGCCGGGATCGCGGGCGCGCTGCGGCTCACCGATGCCGAGTCCGACCACCTCCACGTCCTCGCGGGCACCGCGCCGATCCGTACCCGGATGCACCGGCGCGACGTCCGCCCGAGCATCCTCGCGCTCATCGAGCGGCTGCCGCAGACGGCCGCTCTCGTCATGTCCGCCGCGTTCGAGGTGCTCGCGTGGAACGACCTTGCGGCCGCGCTCATGGAGGACTTTGCCGGGCTCGATCCCAAGGACCGCAATCTCGCGCGCCGGGCATTCCTCGGGCCGACGGGACCTGACGCGAGGCCGTACGGGGTCTCTGACGCCGCCGAGTTCCGGCACCAGGTCGTCATGGAGCTCCGTACCACCCTCGCCCGCTACCCGACGGATCCCGCGGTCACCGGCCTCGTCGACGAACTCCGGTACGCCAGCACCGACTTCGCCCGGCTCTGGGAACGGCACGACGTGCAGGCCGCGCCGATGCTCACGAAGACCTTCCGCCACCCGGTCGTCGGGGAGATCACCGTCGACTGCGACGCGCTCGCGCTCACGGACAGCGATCAGTACCTCGTGCTCTACAGTGCGCCGCCAGGATCCCCTGACGCCGAGGCATTGGCTCTTCTGAACGTACTGGGAGCCGAGGCCGGAGACTATCTGCGTTGACTTCCGCCCCCGGCCGACCCGGCGCGGCTCTGTGCCGCGTCCGTCGACACGCCCGAAAGTTGCTACTGCAGGTGAAGAAATACCAGGCAAAACCATAAGTAACCGCTGGTAGGACTTGCGTTCGAGTGCCCCCTACGTGTTGGGATGAACCGATGCGAACCCCCACGCGCATGCATCCGCATCCCCCCGCTGCCGACCCCAACCCGTACAACGAACTTGCCCGACTCGCCGACCCGGAGCCCGATCACGGGTACGGCGAGCCCGATCACCCCTATGGCGAGCGCGATCCGCTCGGGCTCGGTCTGACCTCCGACGACGCGGACGAAGGCGACTGGTCGCCGCCGAACCACCGCGGAAGCAGCCGTTTCGGTGCGCTCCCCTTCCTGGCGAAGCTGACCCTCGGCGTCGTCGTGTGTGCTCTCGTCTTCACTCTGGCCGACCGCGTCGCCGTCGCGTACGCCCAGGACCAGGCCGAGAGCAAGTTGCAGGACGCGCTGCATCTGGCAACGCCACCCGATGTGAAAATCAAGGGGTTCCCTTTCCTCACCCAGCTCGCCGACCGCCGGATCGACGAGGTGGAGGTTGCCGTCCCCGACGTGTCGGCCGACCGGGTGTCGTTGGCCGAAGTGCGGGCCACCGCGAAGGATGTACGGATCGAGGGCGACCTGCCCAGCTCCATCAAGGGCGCCGTCGTCGGAAGAGCCAACGGCGAAGTGCTCCTGTCCTTCGACGACCTGAACCGTGAACTGGGCGCCTCGCAGGTCACGTTCACGCCGGAGGCCGGAGGGAACAACGCCATACAAGTTCACGGCGGCCTCCCCGTCGCGGGCAAGGACGTCCGCGTCCAGGCCCAGGCGCACATCCGCCGCGACGGCGACCAGGCGATATCCACCACCGTGGACGACATGCGTCTCGACGTCCCGGGACTCTTCACCTACCGCCCCGGCAAGGACCGTGCCCACTCGGGGCTGCGACTGCATCGCGAGGCGGCTCGGAAGATCGGCGAGGAAGCGGCCAAGGCCAAGGCGATGCTGGCGGTGCCCGCCGTGGTCGACCGGATCGGTGTTCCCCCGTCGCGGGTGCACCAGGCACTCCGCAGCGAGAAGGAACTGCACCGGCTCACCGGAACGCCGCAGTTCGCCCAGCGGTTGATGAAGGTGAACCTCGTCGACGTGGTGGCGGAGAACCCCTGGTTGTTGGAGAAGCTCGGCATCGACCAGGGGCTCGTCGAGGCCGTGCTCGACCTGCGGCCGCCGGAGCTCTCGGACCGTCTCTCGCTCTCCTTCCGGCTGCCGAAGTCGACGGACGGGCTCGCACTGCGCAACGTGACCGTGGACAGCAAGGGCATCAGGGCCGAACTGGCCGGAACCGGCCTGCACTTGGGTTGATTCCCGCCAACTGTCCCTGATTCACTACCCGCTGGTACGGAGCCGTGTGAGATGCCTGTCACCCACGCATCGCGTGTGGTTCCATGCCGCAGGAGTGACCTGATGTGTCGTCAGAGGCCGTGGCACGGCAGAGGAGTGTGGGCATGGACCGGCGGGGATTCCTCATCAGGGGCGGGGTGGCCGCCGCATCGGCTGCGGGACTGCTGGCGCACCCGGGCATGGCGCGGGCCGCTGACCGGACTCTCGGCGTACAGGACTGGATGTCGTCCCACAGCGACGGCACGCCCCTGCAGACGCTGACCATCCCCGGCACGCACGACTCGGGGGCGCGCTTCGGCGGCCTGTGGGTGGAGTGCCAGGACCTCGTTGTCGCGGACCAGCTGGGCGCCGGCATCCGCTTCCTGGACGTACGCTGCCGGATCACCGGCGACGCGTTCGCGATCCACCATGCGGCCTTCTACCAGAACCTGATGTTCGGAGACGTGCTCGTCGCCTGCCGGGACTTCCTCGCCGCGCACCCCACCGAGACCGTCCTGATGCGCGTCAAGCAGGAGTACTCCGAGGAGAGCGACGCCGCCTTCCGCCGGGTCTTCGACCTCTACCTCGACCAGAAAGGCTGGCGTTCCCTCTTCCACATCGACTCCACGCTGCCCTCGCTCGGACAGGCGCGGGGCAAGGTCGTCCTTCTCGCGGACAACGGCGGACTGCCGGGCGTGCGGTACGGGGACGCGGCCCACTTCGACATCCAGGACGACTGGAACGCGGAACCGTTCGCCAAGCGCCCCAAGATCGAGGCGCAGTTCCGCAAGGCCGCGGCGGAGCCCGGCAAGCTGTTCGTCAACTATGTCAGCACAGCGGCCGGGCTGCCGCCGGACTGGAACGCGGACCGGCTCAATCCTCAGGTGCGGGGCTTCCTCGACGGTACGGAGATGGCCGGGCGGACGGGGCTCGGGGTCGTCGTGACGGACTTCCCCGAGCAGGCATCAGGTCTCATCGACGCCATCCTGCGGCACAACCCCTGAGCGCCGGGGCCACCGCAGCGGCCACCGTCACCCTCCGAACCGCACCCGTACTTCCACCGGCCCCCGGGTGAACACTCCTTGTTCCACCGGAACGAAGCCCTCAGCCAGCCGCATGTCCGGCAGGGCGTCCAGAAGTTGGTTCACGCCCGTCTCGACCTCCGCCTTGGCCAGCAGGGCGCCCACGCAGAAGTGTCGGCCCAGCGCGAACGCCAGATGGTCGGCGGCCGCCGAGAAGGCCGTGGCGGACGTGAGGTCGTCGCGGAAGATGTTGAAGGTGTCCGGGTCGGTGTAGCGGGCGCCGTCCCGGTTGGCGGCGCCGATCAGGCAGGTGACCGTAGCGCCGGCCGGGACCGTGCCGCCGCTCAGCGTCACCTCTTTCGCCGTCTGCCGCATGATCATGTGGACCGGCGGGGTGAAGCGCAGGGTCTCGGCGAAGGCCCGGCCGACGAGGGTGCGGTCGGCTCGTACGGCGGCCAGCTGATCGGGGTGGGTCAGCAGATTCGCGAAGATGCTGGCGATCGCCTTGTCGGTGGTCTCGCCGCCGGCCGCGAGCAGCAGGCTGCAGAAAGCCTTGATGTCCTCGTCGCTCATCCGCACGCCGTCGACCTCGGCCGCGCAGAGGGTGGAGAGCAGGTCGCCACCGAGGTTTTCACGGCGGTGCCGGATGACCGGGATCATGTACTCGGCGAACTCCCGGCGGGTCCGGTCACCCGCTGCCGCGATCTCCGGGTCCCCGGCAAGGTTGCCCAGGAACGCGATCACCGAGGTGTACCAGCCGTGGAACTTGGCGTGGTCGGCCTTGTCCAGGCCGAGCATGTCGGCGATGACATTGACAGGAAAACGGGTGGCGAAGGCCGCGACCAGATCCACCTCGCCCCCTCCCTCGCCGCGTTCGTCACGGAGGAAGGCGCCGATCAGTTCGCGTGCGTTGCGCTCGATGACCGGGAGGAACTTCTGCTCCAGGTCACTTCCACGGAAGGCGGGCGCGACCAGGGCCCGTCGTACGGCGTGCTCACGGCCGCTCAGCTGCAGGATCGTCTTGCCGTGCACGGGCTCGATCTGCCAGTCGTAGTTGTCGGTGGTGAACTCCGACTCGCGGTCCTTGAAGGTCCGTTCGACGTCCTCGTACCGGGAGATCACATAACTCTTTGTGGCGTCGTGCCAGAGGAGAGGAGCCGACTCGCGCATGGCACGGTAAGCGGGGTACGGATCCGCCGCGAACTCCGGCGAGAGGATGTCGGGTATCTCCTGGGCGGTGGCCATGACGCTCCCTGGGTCGACAACGCGGTTGGACCGTACGCTAGTTGACCACGGCGAAAGATCCCCCTACCCGGCTCGCCTGCGGGCAAGATCGATCCGGCCGTACCAGGTGCGGAAGACGCGTCATCCGGGGTGTGCGGCCGGGTCCGCCGAGGCCGGGGCGACGCCCTGGAAGAGGTTGGTGATCAGCCGGTCCGCGAACTCCGTGGTCAGCGGCTGGGCGGGCATGAGCAGCCGGTGGTAGGCGGCGCCCCAGAGCTGGTCGACGATCGTCTCCAGGTCGACCCCTTCGCGGATCTGACCGGCCTGTTGCGCGCGCGTGAGGCGTTCCACGGCGAGCCGGCGGCGCTGTTTGACGTAGTGCGTCGAGAGCGCCTCCGCCAGGTCGGGGTCGCCCTGGGCGGCTCCGATGATCCCGGCGATGACGGAGCCGTTGCGGTTGAGGAGATCGACGAAGGCGTGCAGTTGAGTCGTCAGGTCGCGCCGGATGTCGCCCGTGTCGGGGAAGGCGAGGGTCTCCTTGAAGGTGTCGAAGTACGCGTCGAAGGCCAGGGCTCCGGGGGAGGGCCACCACTTGTAGAGGGTCATCTTGCTGACCCCCGCGCGGGCGGCGACCTTGGAGAAGGTCAGGGCGAGGACTCCCTCGGTGAGCAGGAGTTCGGCCGCTGCGGTCAGCGTCGCGCGGCGCACGTCCTCCGCCCGGCGGCGTCCGCGCCCAGGCTTGAGCCGGGCGGGCCCCTCGGCCTCTGTTCGCTCCATGCGTCTGCTCCTCGTCCGGGGCGGCCGACCTGGTTGGCGAGGCCTGCGACACCAATCATATGGACCATCGGTCTACATGCTGTTAATGTACTCATGGTCCATAAAATGAGAGAGAGGTCGCCATGACCCCCATTGAGCAGTCCGCCGCCACCCGTGTGGCAATCGTGACCGGCGGTTCGGGCGGGATCGGAAGCGCGGTCGCACACGCACTGGCAGCCAACGGCATGTCCGTGGTCGTGCACTACTCCGGCAGGGCCGATCGTGCCGAGAAGGTCGTCGCGTCGATTCAGGAGGCAGGTGGTGCGGCCGTCGCCGTATCCGGCGACGTCGCGGACGAGACGGCGATGACGGCCCTGTTCGATGCCGCCGAGGAACGCTTCGGTGGCATCGACGTGGTGGTGAACACCGCCGGGATCATGCTGCTGGCCCCGCTGGCGGAGATGGCCCTCGACGCCTTCGACCAGATGCACCGGGTGAACGTGCGCGGCACGTTCGTCGTCTCCCAGCTCGCGGCCCGGCGGCTGCGCCCAGGCGGCGCGCTGGTCAACTTCTCCACTTCTGTCACCCGGCTCCAGCAGCCGACCTATGCGGCCTACGCGGCGAGCAAGGGCGCGGTCGAGGCAATGACCCTGATCCTCGCCCGCGAACTGCGAGGCCAGGACATCACCGTCAATGCCGTGGCCCCCGGGCCGACCGCGACCCCCCTCTTCCTGGAGGGCAAGAGCCCCGAGCTGGTCGAGCGGATCGCCGCGGTCTCCCCGCTGGAGCGGCTCGGCACACCCGAGGACATCGCGAGCGCTGTCGCCTTCCTGGCCGGCCCCGGCGGCCGGTGGGTCAACGGCCAGGTCCTGTTCGCCAACGGCGGCGTCGCCTGACCGCCGGGCCCCCGCCATCGCACACCGCAGGAAACGAGGAGCCTGGGTGGCCTTCTGTACGAGAACGGACAGCAGATGTTCACCACCTACGGGGTCAGGCGCCCATCTCGTGAAAGGCCTACTGGACGCTCCAGCGGTTCGGGTGCCGGGGATCGGCCGGGCAGGCAAAGATGTTCAGTTCACCGCCGCGCCCCACGCCGACCTGAGTGGGCGTAGCGAACGAGTGCGAGGGCAGGCCTTGTTCTTCGAGCGGCTTCCAGCTGATGCTGCCGCCGTCCCATTCGGAACTGTCAACGGTAAGAAGCAGGTTCATTGGCGTCGAGCAGGTCAGGCAGTCCATCGGGGACGGGTCGGTGACGTGCCAGGAAGCGAATCCGCCGACTCGCCATCCGGGCGGGATGGACACGTCGTACTGGTAGCCGATCGGCTCGGCCGCATCGTCGTCCGACAACTGCTCGGCCTCCTCTTCCAGGGCCTCATCCCAGGCGTCGATCCGGACACGCAACGTTTCCGGCAGCAGCCCGGCGAACGGGTAGGTGACCACTTGCTCGGGGTGCAGTACGCAGGGTTCGGGGACGTACCCGTCGTAGCCGACGACCTGTGGCTGCGGTGGTGAGGCCAGCACCTCGCCGACCTCCGCCGACCTGCGCCAGCGCAGGTGAAGCAGCATGCCGTACCCACTCGGGCCGTGGGCGTCGAAGGGACACCAGAAGACCTGGAGCAGATCGCAGCCTTCCGGCCCTGCCGGCAGATCGGGAATCTCCCCCGCATACAGCTGCGCGAGGCCGATCAGCGGTAGCAGGCCGGTCTCGGAGACTTCCGGGAGCCGGTGCTTGCGACGCAGCTCATGCAAGAGCCGCCGTTCCTCCTCCGTGGGACCCGACTCGTCGCGGGCCCACGCGCGGGTCAGGATCTCTCGCTCCCGGTGGATGTCGGCTGGGCGCCGCCCCCGCCCGCGGCTGTGGGCCTCACCGCACATCGGCCACGGCTCGTCGCGAGGCCACAGCATCGGTCCGCCCACAGAACTCATCGACACGTCCGGCGCGCCCACCCGTGGATGAAGCCGGGTAGTAGTGCCCCGGAATGCGGCCAGCTCCGGGAAGAGTTCCTCGACAGCGAGTGGGCGCGGCGGTGTACTCCTGGTCATGGAGGCGACCCTAGTCATCCGACAGGCTCAGTGATCAAGTGCCCCTCGCAGTCCGCTTCACCACGGGGACGAGCGGTATCCGTAGGGTTCGTGCATGACAGGTGAGAGTGAGCGAGCCGTTCAGGCGGCCATCGATGGAGAGCTACGCCTCCTCGACCCTGACGTACGTGTTTCGCCGGCTCTCGTATCGGATCTTCTGGACCCGGAGTTCACTGAGATCGGAGCGTCCGGGCGCCGCTGGGACGCGACGTCAATTCTCACTGTCACAAGCGCTGGATCGGTCGACCCGGAGTTCCCGGTCCAGGTCAGTGAGCTGTCAGGAGTAGTGCTTGCCCCAGGCATCGTGCACCTGACGTACTTCGCCGACGACGGAGGACGCCGAGCGTGGCGGAGCTCCCTGTGGCGACTGACGGCAGCGGGCTGGCGCATGTACTTCCACCAGGGGACATTGGTCAACTGAACAACGATGGCCCACCATCCGCTTCAGCGGTGGGCCGCTGAACCGGCTGTCCTTGGTGCCTCGGCAGTTGTCGGCTTCGGTGTGCGGGCCACGGGGATGAGTCCGGCCAGTAGAAGCAGTGCGCCGATGGGCAGCAGGTCGAGGTTGGCCGCGAACAGCAGGAAGCCCACAAATACCAGCACGGGGCTCCACGCGGGCAGCAGACGCGGCTTGGCGGCCACCATCATGATCAGCAGGGTGAGCCAGCCCAGTTGGAACGCCAGCGGGCCGATCATCTCCAGTGGTTCAGGCAACGGTGCCGCGGTGTCCAGGTCCGTGAACAGATCACCGAGGATCACCCAGAGGAAACAGCCAACGCCGAACAGGCTGACGGCCGTGGCCACGTTCGCGACGAGACGTGCGCCCATGGTGGCGGCGGGGACGAGTTGCCGCAGCCTGATGGTCACCACGCCGAAGAGCGCGAAGCCGATGAAGAACAGTGTGTGTCCGAGGTTCCAGGCCAGGCCGGGGCCGTGCGTCCCGTCTAATCCGTCGACGAGTCGCAGAAGGCCGTAGAGCACCAGCAGGAGTGGGGCGATGAGGGAGGGGCTGTGGTTGCCCGCGAGTTTTGAGGTCATGTCGGCAGACTCACATGCCGCCGCTCTCGGGCCTATCGGGGGAGCCCCCGATCGAACCCCGGAAAGCGTCCCGTAGGGGGCCGTGCCCACTGGCCCATAGGCCTAACCGATGGCCACGACCCCGTGCCGAGCCGGCGAGCCGCTCGATGGATGCCGGAATATCCCAGTCCACGGCTCATCGCCACGACATTCCTCGTGAATGTCCGCATCTTGAGGCTGCCTCAGCCCGTGTGGTCGGCTGAGGCAGCGTCATGCGGTGGTGGTGCCGAGTCTTCTAAGAGCTAAGGGGTGCAGCTGTTGGGGAGTTCGGCGCCGGGGCAGGTGTCGTCGCCGTTGCCGGTATTGACGACGTCGTTCCCGGCGTCCGCGGGTCGGGGGTGGTCACGACGTAGT
>NZ_JAFLRJ010000948.1 GCF_017315755.1 Streptomyces beijiangensis | reverse complement strand
CCGATCTCTGCGGGGCGGGCGGGGACCGGCGCCCGCACGTAGGGCCGGCGTCCGCCCGGCAGCCGGGGGCGCTCGCCGCCGTGTGCGCCGCGCAGCTGGATACGGATCATCTCGCGGCCCCAGCGCACGCCCTCGGCCCAGAGCCCCGGATCGGCGGACATCAGCACCGCCGGCGTACCCGATGCGAGGCACCGGGCCAGCACGTCCTCGGGCGTCACCTCACAGCCGTAACGCTTGCTCAGATACGGCAGCAGGCCCGGCGCGAGATTCGGCTCCAGACCGCCCGGCCTGCGGTACAGCGGCCGGATGCGGCCCGGGGACCCGGCCGGCAGCAGCGCGGTGACGGTGAAGTCGTCCACCAGGAAGAGCTGATGCCCGTCGGCCACCCGCCACAGCTCGGGTCGGGCGGAGTCGATCAGCCGGTGGTCGGGTATCAGCCACTGCTCGTCGTAGGGGCCGTACGCGACCCGGACCGGCGGCGGGCAGGGGCCCGACTCGCGGGCGATGCGGCCCGTACCGGTGGACTGGCCGGGCAGTGCGGCCACCGAACTCCCCGTCGTACGGGACCGGGTGGACCCGAACAGCCGCTCGCGCTCCGCGCCCTGTGCGGCCAGCATCGCGTCCCAGCGGGCCTTGAGCACCCGCGCGTCGGGTGCCGCCACCCAGCCGCGCCCGAGTCGCAGGGGCGCCACGGACCAGGGCATCAACTCGTCGAGCAGGGGCGCGTCTTCGGTCACCGTGTCCATGCTACTGACGGGGGTCAGGGCGCTTCCACCGTGACGGAGAAGGAGAAGCGGTCGCCGCGATATCGGATCCGGGCCACATCCACCACCTGTCCTTCCACGTCGTACGTCACCCCCGTGTAGTGGAGGATCGGCGAGAGGAGCGGGACGTGGAGAAGCTCCGCCGTCATCGGGTCGGCGAGCCGGGCCTCCACCGTGTCGGTGACCCGGCTGATCCGCACCCCCACCGCGTCCCGCAGCACCTTGGTCATCGGCCAGCGCTCCAGATCGGCGAGGTCGAGCGAGGCGGCGATCTCCGGGCGCAGCGCGTTCTCCGCCCAGTTGGTGGGCTCGCCGCTCTCGCCGTCGCAGCGCAGCCGCTTGTACATGACGACTTCGTCGAGCCCGGGGAAGTGGTCGGCTATCTCGCCGGGGACCGGGCCGGGGCCGTGGTCCAGGATCGTCGTCCGCTCGCCCGACTGCTGGGCCACGATCGCGTCGATCGAGCCGAGCAGCCGGCGCGGGGCACTGCGGCGCGCACCCGGTTCGATGAAGGTGCCGCGCCGCCGGTGCCTGCTGATCAGGCGCTCCTCCTCCAGCTCCTTGAGCGCCTGGCGCATGGTGAGCACGCTGACGCCGTAGTGCCCGGCGAGCTGCTCCTCGGTGGGCAGGCGAAGCGGGTCGTCTGGGCGGCGGCCCAGTATCGAGGCGCGCAGAGACTGCGAGACCTGGTA
>NZ_JAFLRJ010000947.1 GCF_017315755.1 Streptomyces beijiangensis | reverse complement strand
TGCCGCCGAGTTCGAGGGTGAGGCGCTTCACCCGGTCGGCGCACTTGGCCATGATCTGCTTGCCGACGCGGGTGGAGCCGGTGAACACGATCTTGGCGACGCCGGGATGTTCGACCAGGGCGTTGCCCGCGGTGTCCCCCGCGCCGGGGAGCACCTGGAAGAGGTGCTCGGGGAGCCCTGCCTCCAGGGCGAGTTCGGCGAGTCGCAGCGCCGTGAGCGGGGTCGTCTCGGCGGGCTTGAGGATGACAGCGTTGCCCGCGGCGAGGGCGGGGGCCGTTCCCCAGGCGGCGATCGGCATCGGGAAGTTCCAGGGCGCGATCACGCCGACGACGCCGAGCGGCTCCAGGAGGGTGATGTCCAGGCCCCCGGAGACCGGGATCTGGCGGCCGGTGAGGCGCTCCACTCCCCCGGCCGCGTAGTCGAGGAGATCCCGGACGTTGCCGGCCTCCCAGCGGGCATTGCCCACGGTGTGGCCGGCCTCGCGGACCTCCAGCGCGGCCAGTTCCTCGACGTGTCCGTCGACGACGGCCGCGAAACGGCGGAGCAGCCGGGCGCGGTCGGCGGGAGCCGCTGCCGCCCATCGGCGCTGGGCGGCCGCCGCCGCCACCACAGCCGCGTCAACGTCGTACAACTCCGNNCGTTGACGTGAAGCCAACCTGACCCGCATCTGCTTGATCAGGAGCGACCTGCCCACTCTCACAGCGTTCTACGCCACTCCCCTGTCCGCACACGCACAGGGGAGCGACACATCCGCCATCGGCTCCAGGCCTGGCATGATGCTTTCGGCCCTCTCGACCGCCTGGATGGATGCGATGATGCCAGGCTCTCCAGCACACACTGGCAGCAGGATCTTCACCTCCGAGTTGGGGTCGACGCACACCACGAACACTTGCGAGTCCGTGCCACTCAAGCCACCAAACCGCCCACCACCCAGCCCTGGGGCGGGTGACCTGATGGCGAAGCTGTACCGGGTGCGCCTGACCTCCAAGCCGCCGGACAGGACCGGCACTCCGCCGCGACGA
>NZ_JAFLRJ010000946.1 GCF_017315755.1 Streptomyces beijiangensis | reverse complement strand
GAACCGACCGCGCCCTGCACGGCACCCGCGAGACCGCCGAGCGCATCCGCGTGCAGGGTGCGGTCGGTCTCGCCGAAGGCGATCTCGACGGCGTGGAAGGCCTTGAGGCGCGCCAACTGGGCGGGTGTGTAGGCGACTTCGAGTACACCACCCTGGTGGATGTCCGCGTCGATCCCCTCGGCAGCGGCGGTCTTCACCACCTCGGTGACCGTGTCGTTCATCGCCTGCTGAAGGCGGACGGCCTGCTCGTGGCCGTGCAGCTTGGCGTAGCGGTCGCGGCCCGCGATGCCGTTGTAGAGCCAGCCGCCGTTGCGGCC
>NZ_JAFLRJ010000945.1 GCF_017315755.1 Streptomyces beijiangensis | reverse complement strand
AGGGTGGCGAGGGCTGCCGGGCGGTCGGCGGGTGCCAGGTAGCGGTCGGCGATCTGGGTGGCGGCGAAGGTGAGGACGCCCTGGGTGATGGCGAGGTCCGATTCGCGCGGGAGGTGGGCGCGGGCGGCGTCCAGGTAGGCGGTGGGCGCCAGTTCGCCGTCGCGGACCATGTCGCGGGCCGCGTTCCAGAAGACGGCGCGGGTGAGGGCGTCGGGGATGCTGGAGAGGGACCGCAGGGCGGCGTCCCAGGAGACGGGGTCGAGACGGACCTTGGCGTAGGTGAGGTCGCCGTCGTTGAGGAGGACGAGGGCGGGGCGGGGGCCCGCGGAGCCGAGGGTGACGCTCTCGTCGGCGGGGAGGTCCGCTTCGAGGCGGTCGCGGAGGACCAGGCGCTCGGGGTCGGCCGGGTCGTGGTCGTACAGGCCGACGACGAGGTGGTGCGGCCGGCGGGCAGCGCTGGGGACACCGGGGGCGACGGGGGCCGTCTGCGCAGTGCCGTGGCCGATGTCCAGGCTCCAGTTGCCGGCGCTCTCGGTGACTTCGGGCACCAGCGTGTCGACGCCGGTCGTGCCCAGCCACTGTGCGGCCCAGGTGTGGACGTCGCGGTCGGTCGCCGATGCGAGTGATTCGATGAAGTCGGCGAGGGTGGCGTTGGCGAAGCGGTGGCGGGCGAAGTGGGTGTTGATGCCCGCCAGGAAGTCCTTCTCGCCGAGCCAGGCGACGAGTTGGCGCAGGGCCGATGCGCCCTTGGCGTACGAGATGCCGTCGAAGTTGAGGAGTGCGGAGGCGGTGTCGGGGACGGCTTCCGGGTCGGGGGCGACGGGGTGGGTGGAGGGGCGCTGGTCGGCGTCGTATCCCCAGCCCTTGCGGGCGACGGCGAAGTCGACCCAGGTGTCGGTGAAGCGGGTGGCTTCGGCGAGGGTCTGGTAGCCCATGTACTCGGCGAAGGACTCGTTCAGCCAGATGTCGTCCCACCACTGGAGGGTGACGAGGTCGCCGAACCACATGTGGGCCATCTCGTGGGCGATGACCATGCCGCGGGTCTGGCGCTCGGTGTCGGTGACGGCGGAGCGGTAGATGAATTCGTCGCGGAAGGTGACCAGGCCGGGGTTCTCCATGGCGCCGGCGTTGAATTCGGGGACGAAGGCCTGGTCGTAGGAGTCGAAGGGGTAGGGCTCGTCGAACTTCTCGTGGAACCGGTCGAAGCAGGCGCGCGTGATGTCGAGGATCTCGTCCGCGTCGGCGTCCAGGTAGGGGGCGAGCGAGCGGCGGCAGTGGATCCCGAAGGGGATCGAGGCGTGCTCGGTGCGCACCGAGTGCCAGGGGCCCGCGGCGACGGCGACCAGGTACGTGGAGATCAGGGGTGTCGCGGCGGCCTTCCAGCTGCCGTCGGGCTGCTGTTCGGTGATCCCGTTGGCGAGGACGCTCCAGCCGTCGGGGGCGGTGACGGTCAGTTCGAAGACGGACTTGAGGTCGGGCTGGTCGAAGGCGGCGAAGGTGCGCTGCACGTCGTCCATGAAGAGCTGGGTGTAGACGTACGTCTCGCCGTCGGTGGGGTCGGTGAAGCGGTGCATGCCCTCGCCCGTACGGGAGTAGCGCATGGAGGCGTCGATGTGCAGCTCGTGCGGGCCCTCGGTGAGGCCGGTCAGCGCGAGCCGGTCATCGGTGAGGGATTCGGGGTCGAGGGGCTGTCCGTCGAGGGTGACGGAGCGCAGGGCGGCCGGCTTGATCTCGACGAAGGTGTCCCCGGCCTCGCGTGCCGTGAAGGCGATGAGGGTGCGGGAGTCGAAGGTGTCGTCGCCCTGGGTCAGATCGAGTTCGATCGTGTACCGCTGGACATCGAGGAGCCGGGCACGGGTCTGCGCTTCGTCGCGCGTCAGTACGGACATGCGCCCATGGTGCCGTACGCCACTGACATGGCGCAGGGTGCGGCGCCGATCAGCCGGACTGGGCGATCGTCTCGTGGTGGCGGATCACCTCGGCGATGATGAAATTGAGCAGTTTCTCCGCGAATGCCGGGTCGAGGCGTGCGTTCTCGGCGAGTTCGCGCAGCCGCTCGATCTGGCGGGCCTCGCGGGCCGGGTCGGCGGGCGGCAGCTGGTGCTTGGCTTTCAGTACACCGACCTGCTGGGTGCATTTGAAGCGCTCGGCAAGCATATGGACGACTGCCGCGTCGATGTTGTCGATGGATCCGCGGAGGCGGTTCAGCTCGTCCTGGACGGCCGGGTCGATCTCGGTCATGGTCAGGGAGCTTACGTGGCGCGGGTCGCGATCGTCGGAGGGTGTTCAGGATCCGGGATCTGGTTGCTCCAGCCGCCGGGCACGGTGCGTCCCTGCTGTTCGCGGAAGCGGATGGGGGCGGTGCCGACGCGCCGGGTGAACAGGCGTGAGAAGTAGGCGGGGTCGTCGTATCCGACGCGGCGGGCGACGGCGGCGACGGGGAGTTCGGTGGCGGCGAGGAGTTCTTTGGCACGGCCGAGTCTGATGCCGAGGAGGTAGTCCTTGGGGCTGCATCCGGCGCCCCTGCGCACGGCGGTGCGCAGTTCGGTGGGGGTCATGGAGTGGCGGGCGGCGTGTTCGGCGACGGACAGCGGCTGGAAGGCGTCGCGGGCCAGGGCTTTGAGTACGGGGTCGCCGTCGGGTCCGGTGTCGGCGCGGGCGCGGCGCAGTGCGACGAGGAGTTCATGGACGGCGGCGCCGGTCTCGACTTCGAGGAGGGGGTTGCCGCGGCGTGCGGCGCGGGCGATGCGTCCGATGGCGGCGCGGGGGCCTGCCGCGTCGGAGAGGGGGACGACGGGGCGGTCGGGTTCGATGTAGCCGAGTTCGGTGTACGTGGTGGTGGCGGGCCCGGTGAAGTCGACGAAGGACTCGTCCCAGCCGGTGTCGGGGGCGGGCCCGTAGTGGTGGGCGGTTCCGGGG
>NZ_JAFLRJ010000944.1 GCF_017315755.1 Streptomyces beijiangensis | reverse complement strand
ATCGCCAACCACTTCAGCTCGAAGGGCGGTGGCGACCTGGAGGGCGACCAGCCGCTGGAGGGGCGCATCCAGCCGCCCAACCGGTACTCCGAGCCGCAGCGCATCGAGCAGGGAAAGCTGGTGAACTCCTTCGTGAAGGATCTGCGCGCGATCGACCCCAAGGCGGTGGTCGTCGCCGCGGGCGACTTCAATGACTTCAATTTCTCCCCCACTCTCGACGCACTGCGCGCGGGCCGCGCACTGACCAGCCCGATGAACCGGCTGCCCGCGAACGAGCGGTACGGCTATGTGTTCAACGGGAACT
>NZ_JAFLRJ010000943.1 GCF_017315755.1 Streptomyces beijiangensis | reverse complement strand
CGCTTCGCCGCACCCTGGACGGGGGCGGCGAAGCGCTGCGTAGGCCTCCAATTTGGTGCGAAGACCGGCGAAGTTGAAGGGCTTGACCAGGTACTGGAGCGCGCCGTGACGCTGCGCCGCCTGTACGGTCGCGATGTCGCGGGCCGCCGTCACCATGATCACGTCGAGGTGCAGTCCCCGGCTGCGCAGCTCCCGTACGA
>NZ_JAFLRJ010000942.1 GCF_017315755.1 Streptomyces beijiangensis | reverse complement strand
GGGTGGTGGACTTGCCCGCTCCGTTGGGGCCCAGGAGTGCGACCGTCTCGCCCGGGTTGAGGGTGAGCGAGAGGTCGGCCACGGCGCGTACGTCCCCGTAGCTCTTGCTGACGTTCTCGAAGCTCACCACGGTCGCGGTGGGAGCGGGGTGTGTGGTCATAGGGACAGGTTCGCTCAGCGGGGGCCGCTCGCGGCAGAGCCGCCTGTCGTGAGTCGGCGATGACAAATGTCATGGCCGTACCCATGACGGAGCC
>NZ_JAFLRJ010000941.1 GCF_017315755.1 Streptomyces beijiangensis | reverse complement strand
TCCGTGGCCGATACGGCGGCCGATCCGGCTCCAGCCGAAGCGGAAGCCGAGGCGCATGAAGGCGGGGACGCCGTTGTGCACGGGGGAGCAGGTGAGCTGGAGGACGCGGGCGTCGGGGACGGTTCCGTCGGCCCAGTGCGGTTCCGCGACGTAGGCGTGGTGGACGTCGCCCGACAGGACGCAGATCGTGGCGGGGGCGTCGGGGCCCGTGCCGATCCTCGCGATCAGGCGGGCCAGCCGTTCGAAGGAGGTGGGGAAGGCGGCCCAGTGCTCCAAGTCGGCCCGTCTGCGCAGCTTTTCGCCGAATCGGGCCCAGCGCTCACCGCGCGCGCCGCTG
>NZ_JAFLRJ010000940.1 GCF_017315755.1 Streptomyces beijiangensis | reverse complement strand
CGCTCACCGCGCGCGCCGCTGCAGAGCGCCGCGTTCCAGCTCTCCGCGTCATGGATGAGCGGCGGCAGCAGCCAGGGGAGCGAGGTGCCGACGAGGAGGTGGTCGTACGTCCCCGGGGCATCCAGCGCCTGGTCGCGCAGCCACTGGGCCTCGGCCTCGTCGAGCATCGAGCGCTTCTGTTCGTCGAGGATGCGCGAGGCGCGGGAGTCGACCATGAG
>NZ_JAFLRJ010000939.1 GCF_017315755.1 Streptomyces beijiangensis | reverse complement strand
GGTCGGCGACGGATTCGCCGAACACCGCGGCGAAGCGGGTGGGCTCGCCCGCTCGGGCGGTGCCGGTCGCGATGCCTGCCCCGTTCGTTGCCCGGGCCGGTGTGCTCAGGGCGTCAGCCGTGGGTTGCGCGGTGACCGCACGGAGCTGTTGGAGGATTTCGGTGCGGGTGGTTCCGACGGTGACCAGGCGGTGTTCCAGGTGGCTGCGCCGGACACCGAGCGTGTGGCAGAGGGAGGCCAGGTCTTCGTCCGCTGCGCCCTCCAGCCGTACGGTGATCTTCTCGACGGCTTGGGTCAGTGCGGCGGGTGCCGCTGCGGAGACGGCCAGTGCGTAGGCCCGGGTCGAGGGCGTCACCGGCTGGGGCGGTGGGGCAGGCGGTTCGCTGAGTACGACGTGGGTGTTGGTGCCGGTGAACCCGAACGCGCTGACGCCGGCGACCCGCGGCCGC
>NZ_JAFLRJ010000096.1 GCF_017315755.1 Streptomyces beijiangensis | reverse complement strand
CCGCCCTCGGCGACGCGGACGCGCTCCTCCTGCCCACCGCCCCCGGCCACCCCACGCTCGCCGAAGTGGCGGCCGACCCCCTCGGCGCCAACGCCCGCCTGGGCCGCTTCACCAACTCCACCAACCTCTTCGGCCTCAGCGCGGTGGCCGTCCCCGCGGGCGAGGTCGAGGGCCTCCCCTTCGGCGTCATGCTGATCGGCCCGGCACACGCCGACGAACGTCTCGCCCGTATCGCCGCGCTCCTCACCCCGCCCACGAGCGTCGCCGTGGTCGGCGCCCACCTCACCGGCGAACCGCTCAACCCTCAACTCCTCGCCCTGGGCGCCCGTTTCGACCGTACGACCACGACCGCACCCCACTACCGCCTGTACGCCCTCGCCACCGACCCTCCCAAACCGGGTCTCGTCCGCACCACGGCGGCCGGCGACGGCGCCCCCGTCGAGGCGGAGCTCTGGCGGCTGCCCCCCGAGGGCCTCGGCGCCCTGGTCGCCTCGCTCCCCCGCCCCATGACGATCGGCAGCGTGGAGCTTGCCGACGGCACCGCCGTCCCCGGCTTCCTCTGCGAGCCGGGCGCCCTCGAAGGCGCCGTGGACATCACCGCGTACGGCGGCTGGCGGGCGTACAGAAGAGGTTGACGTACGCCCGACATCCCTGTTCCACTGAGCAGATGCGTCCTCAGCTGCGGCTGGTCACCCGCGACCACATCGACTTCGGTCGCGTGTGGTCGGCGTCGTGTTGTGCCTGACGGCACGACCCACTCATACGACCGGTTCTCCCGCAGCGCACCAGATGAGGATCTGCCATGCCCGTCGAGTTTCTCGGCATAGCCGCGACCAATGAAGGCTCCGAAGTGACGCCCCGCACCGGGCCGTCCTTCGACAAGGAGTACACGCTCAAGCTGGCCCGCGCCCACCAGGACTACGGCTGGGACCGTGTCCTGTTCGCGTACGGATCGGGATCGCCCGACCCCTCCCCCGCCGCCGCGTACATCGCGGCCCGCACCGAGACCCTGCAGATCCTGGTCGCGCACCGCCCGAACGTCTCGTACCCGACGTTCGCCGCCAAGACCTTCGCGACCCTCGACCGGATCAGCGACGGCCGGCTCGCCGTGCACTTCATCACCGGCGGCAACGACCACGAGCAGCAGCGCGAGGGCGACTTCCTCACCAAGGACGAGCGGTACGCCCGTACCCGCGAGGCCATCCAGATCATCAAGAAGGCCTGGACTTCGCACGACCCCTTCGACCACGAGGGCACGCACTACCGCTTCAACGACTTCGTGAGCGACACCTTCCCCGTCCAGCAGCCGCACCCGCTCGTCTCGTTCGGCGGCTCGTCGCCCGCCGCGTACGCGGCCGGTGGCGCGGAGGCGGACATCTACTGCCTGTGGGGCGAGCCCCTGGCCGAGACCGCCCAGCAGATCGAGTCGGTCAAGGCGGCCGCGAAAGCCGCGGGCCGCACCGATGTGCCGAGGATCCAGGTCGCGTTCCGCCCGATCATCGCGCCCACCGAGGAACTGGCCTGGGAGAAGGCCCACCGGACCCTGGACCGCATCAAGGCCCGCAAGGCCGGTGCGCCCCTCTCCCGGCGCCACCCGCTGAGGAACCCGGAGAACTCAGGATCCCAGCGCCTCCTGGCGGTGGCGGACCGGGGCGAGCGCCACGACCGCGCACTGTGGACGCCGACCTCGGCCGAGACCGGTGGCGCGGGCAACTCGACGGCTCTGGTGGGCACTCCGGAGACGGTCGCGCAGGCCCTGCTCGACTACTACGACCTGGGTGTGGAAGTTCTTTCCGCCCGCGGTTACGACCTGCTCGACGACGCGATCGACTTCGGACGCCACGTCATCCCGATCGTCCGCGAAGAGGTCGCCAAGCGGGACGCGGCGAAAACCGCAGCCGCGTAGCACGTACGTACGTCATGGCAGTGGCCCCCGCCGGAAAGAAGGTCCCGGCGGGGGCCGCTCGCACTCCACGACCGATCAGCCGATCAGCCGACCGAGCTGTACGCCACCACACCCCGCAGCACCGCTTCGACCGCCTTGCGCGCGTTCTTCGCGACGGTCGAGTCCTCGCGCGGCGCCGCCGCGGCGATCTGCCCCAGGACGTCGATGACCTGCTTGCACCAGCGGACGAAGTCCCCCGCGGGCATCTCGGCCTCGCGCAGGACCTCGTCGAGGCCCTTGCCCGATGCCCACTGGTAGACCGGCCAGGCGAAGCCGAGATCGGGCTCGCGCTGTCCGACCCCTTCCGTCTGGTTGATCTTGAAGTCTTCCTCCAGGGCATCGAGCCGGCCCCAGATGCGGACCATCTCGCCCAGTGCGGCCTTGGCGTTCCCCGAGGGCACCTTGGGTGCGACCGCGTCGTCAGACTGCCGGGCCTCGAACACCAACGCCGAGATGCAGGCGGCCAGTTCGGCCGGGCTCAGCCCTTCCCAGACGCCCTCGCGGATGCATTCGCTGGCCAGCAGGTCCAGTTCCCCGTACAGCCTGGCGAGCCGCTTCCCGTGCACGGTCGCCTCGTCACCGCGCAGATAGTCCAGCTCGGTCAGCAGGGCGTGGATCCGGTCGAAGGTACGGGCGATGGTGTTGGTCCGGCCCTCGATCCGGCGCTCCAGCTGCTGGGTGTCGCGCTGCAGCCGGTCGTAGCGCTCGGCCCAGCGCGCATGGTCCTCGCGCTCGTCGCAGCCGTGACAGGGGTGCGCGCGCAGCTCGGTCCGCAGCCGGGCGATCTCCCGGTCGTCGGCAGCTGCCGCGCGCCCGCGCCGCTGCTTCTCCGGCCGGACGTTCCCGGCCTTGGCGCGCAGCGCCGATGCCAGGTCCCGCCGCGACTGCGGTGAGCGCGGGTTGAAGGACTTCGGGATCCGCATCGTGTCGAGCGCCTCGACCGGTACGGGGAAGTCCATCGAAGCGAGCCGCTTGACCTGCCGCTCGGACGTCAGCACCAGGGGCCTGGGGCCGTCCTGATGCTCGAAGCCACGGTGCCCGTTGGCCCGTCCCGCCGGAATCCCGGGATCGAGGACCAGTGCGAGGCCGGCGAACTTACCGGTCGGCACATGAATGACATCGCCGGTCTTGAGCTTCTCCAGCGCGCTCGCCGCCGCCGCCCACTTCTGCGCCGTACCCTGCTTGGCCAGTTCGGTCTCGCGGTCCTTGAGGGCGCGACGCAGCCGTGCGTACTCCTCGAAGTCCCCCAGGTGGCAGGTCATGCCCTCCCGGTAGCCCTCGATTCCCTCTTCGTTCTTCTGGACCTGCTTGGAGATCCCGACGACAGACTTGTCCGCCTGGAACTGCGCGAAGGAGGTCTCCAGGAGTTCGCGCGAGCGGCGCCTGCCGAACTGCTGCACCAGGTTCACGGCCATGTTGTACGAGGGCCGGAAGCTGGACCGCAGCGGATACGTGCGCGTCCCTGCGAGCCCCGCGAGCGCCCCGGGGTCCATGGCGCGCTGCCAGAGCACCACCGCATGGCCCTCGATGTCGATCCCGCGCCGCCCGGCCCGCCCGGTCAGCTGGGTGTACTCGCCGGGGGTGATGTCGGCGTGCTGCTCGCCGTTCCACTTGACGAGCTTCTCCAACACCACTGACCGTGCGGGCATGTTGATGCCCAGGGCCAGGGTCTCGGTGGCGAAGACGGCCTTGACCAGGCCCCGTACGAAGAGCTCCTCGACGACCTCCTTGAAGGTCGGCAGCATTCCCGCGTGGTGTGCGGCGATGCCCCGCTCCAGGCCTTCGAGCCACTCGTAGTACCCCAGGACGTGCAGGTCCTCGCGGGGAATCGAGGCCGTACGCTCCTCGACGATCTCCCGGACGGTGTGCCGCGCCTCTTCCTTGTTCAGCCGCAGGCCCGCGTGCAGGCACTGCTGTACGGCGGCCTCGCAGCCGGCCCTGCTGAAGATGAAGGTGATCGCGGGCAGCAGGCCTTCGTTGTCCAGGCGGTCGATGACCTCGGCCCGGCTCGGCGTCCAGATGCGGCTGCGCGATCTGCGCTCCCGCTCCCGGTCCGCCTCGCGCACCGTCTTGCCGCGCCGCCGGTCCCGCGGGTTGTACGTGTTCTGGTTCTCCTGCCGGGCCATGCGCAGCAGGTCGGGGTTGACCTCGCGTCTGGCGCCGCCCCTGCCGCCGTGGTCCGTGGACTCCTCGAAGAGGTCGAACATCTTGCGCCCGGCGAGCACGTGCTGCCACAGCGGGACGGGACGGTGCTCGGAGACGATCACATCGGTGTCGCCGCGCACGGTGTCCAGCCAGTCGCCGAACTCCTCGGCGTTGGACACGGTCGCCGACAGCGACACCAGGGTCACCGACTCGGGGAGGTGGATGATCACTTCCTCCCACACCGCGCCGCGGAAGCGGTCGGAGAGGTAGTGCACCTCGTCCATCACCACATAACCGAGCCCGCGCAGCGCCTGTGATCCGGCGTACAGCATGTTCCGCAGCACCTCGGTGGTCATGACGACCACCGGCGCATCGGAGTTGACGCTGTTGTCCCCGGTGAGCAGGCCGACCTTGTCCGCGCCGTAACGCTTCGCGAGATCCGCGTACTTCTGGTTGGAGAGGGCCTTGATGGGGGTGGTGTAGAAGCACTTGCGGCCCTGTTCGAGGGCCAGGTGTACGGCGAACTCGCCGACAATGGTCTTGCCCGAGCCGGTGGGTGCCGCGACGAGCACACCCTTGCCGGCCTCCAGGGCCTGACACGCCTCGATCTGGAACGGGTCGAGATCGAACTCGTACATGCGGCGGAAGGGGGCCAGCGAAGTGGCCTCTTCAGCAGCTCGGATGCGGGCAGCTGCGTATCGCTCAGCGGGCGAAAGGTCCTCGGTCATCTTGTAAGGAGCCTACCCGTCACCTCTGACAATCAGCCTGATCTTTAATTCAAGCTCCGAGCACTCCCACCGCGCCCGGCACGCACTCGGCGGTCAGCGGCAGCGCGCCCAGCGGCTCCCCGTCCGCGTACCCCGTGACCTCCGCCGCCGCCAGCTCCACCTTCCGCGCCCGGTGCACGGTGACGACCCGGTGGCCGAGGTGCGTCCCCCGGTACACCTTCGGAAAGACCTTGATCAGCTCCGTACGCGAGCACGCACCGACCACCGTCACGTCGAAGAGCCCGTCGTCGGTCTCGGCCCCGGCGCAGATCCGCATCCCGCCGCCGTACGACGTGCCGTTCCCGACCGCGATCAGGGTGGCCTCGATCTCCTGCACAGGCCCGTCGTCGAACGCGATCTTGTACGGAATCGCCTTCAGCCCGGCCAGCTCGGCGACCATCGCCACGTCGTACGTGAACCGTCCGCTCGGCCACCGCATCCGGTTGCCCCGGTCATTGACGCGCGAGTCGAATCCGGAGGCCAGTACGGTCCCGAACCAGCGCTCGCCGACCCGTCCCAGGTCCACGGCCCGCACGGACCCGCCGGTCAGCGCCTCGGCGGCCAGCCGCCCGGCCGCGGCCGGGTCACGTACGGGAAGGCCGAGCGTCCTGGCGAAGTCGTTGCCGGTACCGACCGCGACCACCCCGAGCGGGGTCTGCGTTCCTGCCACGGCCTGCAGCGCCAGATTGA
The DNA here is from genome assembly GCF_017315755.1 of Streptomyces beijiangensis. GTDB lineage: Bacteria > Actinomycetota > Actinomycetes > Streptomycetales > Streptomycetaceae > Streptomyces > Streptomyces beijiangensis. The sequence continues at coordinate 64,957 of NZ_JAFLRJ010000096.1, read as the reverse complement.
CCATGCCGTCGCCTCCGACGGCGATCAGCGCCCCGGTGCCCGCCTCGACGGCCTGGCGCGCCCGGCGCAGCGCGTCCGGGGCGTCCTCACCGAGGACGGTGGTCACGGAGAATCCGGCGGCCCGCAACGCGGAAGCGGCCGGCTGCGCGGCATGCGCGCCCCGGCCGCGTCCTGCGGTGGGATTGACGAAGAGGGTGATCTCGCTGGTCACGAGCGGACCCTACAAGATCAGGTGATGTCGTCGTAACCGTTCAGCCTGCTCGACCGTCCGCCGTCCGACTGCTCGGGCAGGGAGGGCGTGGTCACGTTCTCGATCTCGCCGATGTCCTCGGGGGTGAGATCGAGGTCGGACGCCTCGTCGTCGTCCGGGCCCTCGGCGGCGCGCTGCCGCCGTCGGCGGTCGTTGAGAAGCGCGATGATGCAGGCCACGAAGTAGAGCACCCAGATCGGGACCGACAGCGCGAGCATGCTCAGCGGGTCCGTGCTGGGCGTGGCCACGGCCGCGAAGACCGTGATGCCGATGATCATCGCCCGCCACCAGCCGATCATCCTCTTGCCCGTGACGACCCCGCCGAAGTTGAGCATCACCAGGAGGAGCGGCATCTCGAAGGCAAGGCCGAAGACGACCACCATCCGGGTCACCAGGTCGAGCAGATCGTCGAGCGGCAGCAGGTTGTCGACGCCGCCCGGGGTGAAGCCGATCAGAACCTTGGCCGTGGTGGGCAGCACCGCGTACGCGAAGTAGCCGCCGCAGAGGAACAGCGGGAAACCGGCTCCGACGAAGGACAGCGAGTACTTCTTCTCGGTCTTGTGCAGGCCGGGGGCAAGGAACGCCCACAGCTGGTAGAGCCAGACCGGCGAGGCGAGAACGACGCCGGCCATCAGGGAGACCTTCAGCGCCAGGGTGAAGGGCGCGAGCAGGCCGTTGATGGTGATCTGCGCGCACTGCTGCTCGGCCTCGGGCTTCTTCGCCAGTTCGGCGAAGGAAGCATGGCAGCCGACGGACTTCAGGATCGGCTTGGTGAAGAACTCAATGATGTCGTTGTAGAAGAAGGCGGCGACGATCGTGACGAGCAGGATCGCCAACAGACCCTTCGCAAGCCGGTTCCGCAGCTCACGCAGGTGATCCGCGAGCGGCATGCGCCCCTCGGGATCCCTCTCTTCTGTGCGGGCAGACTTGAGCAACCCACGTCCTCATCTCGTGCGGCGGGCGTCCGCGGTCCGCGGCGCCCGCTCCGGGCCGCTGGGTCAGCGCTGCGTGGAGTCCGTCGGCTCGGCGACCGGGCGGGCGCTGGTGACATCACCGGGCGCGGCCTTGATCGTACGAGGCGCTTCGGTGGCCTGGGCCGGGGGCTGCGGCGGGTCGGCCGGAGTGGTCGTGGAGCCCTCCGACTTCATGGCCTTCGCCTCACTCTTGAGGATGCGGGCGGACTTGCCCAGCGAACGGGCCATGTCCGGAAGCTTCTTCGCGCCGAACAGCAAAACGATGACGACGAGGATCAGGATGATCTCGGGTGCGCCGAGCCTTCCGAACATAACTGTGTACCTTCTCACCGAGGCGGCAGGGGTGGGACTGGCCGACCGATCGGACAGGTGTCCGGTCGTCGTGCTGGCAGCGATCGTAACCCGCAGGGGTAAACACAGGGCAATGCCTGTGCATACTCCCGCTGGCGGCCCGCGCCTCGCTGACCGGGCCACGACCAGCAGCGTACCGCCCGAAACTGTGCTGCCGCAGTGGCCGTTGCGCTATCGCAAGGCTTCGCCGGTGCGCGCCAGGCCCGTGGCGGCACGCTCAAGACCCTCGGCGGCGGCGTTGATCTCCTGTGTGGTGCGCGTCACTTGGCGGCCCAGGCGCTGCGCCTCGACGAACACCTTGATCGCGAGTACGCCGAGCACGGCGACCCCACAGAAACCCAGAGCGATTGCGAGCATCGGCCAGAACATGAAGCCGAACCTACAGCGCGGAGTGGAGCCGCAGCGTCCGTACCCCTCCCCCGGTGAGGAGTTCGATGATCCGCTCACCCGCCGGTTTGCGGACCGAGGAACCGCACTGCGGGCAGGTGAAGGAGTAGAAGGTGGTTTTACGACTGCCGCCGATCGCCAACCTGAGCGCTTCGGCGGCCAGTTCGAAACGACTGCGGCAGTCCGGACAGGCGGCCTTGAAGATGACCGGTCCCACTTGCTCCGAAATACCGGGCATTACAGACATATTCCGCATTTCCTTCACTCCTGCCCGTCGTAGGCCGCGAGCGCCTCGCGGGCCGCCTGCTGTGCGCTGTCCGCCACGTACCGCGGCGAGACGATGCGCCCGTCCCTGCCGAGCCGCAGCGCGAGACGGCGCAGCGACGTGGGATCGGGCGTGCGCAGACTGATGCGCAGCCCGCCGTCGGCGAGCTCCTCCGCACTGTCGTGCGGGTAGTACTCGGCCACCCAGCGCCCGCCGGGGCCCACCTCGATCACCACCTCCGGATCGTCCGCCGAGGGCTGGACAAGCCCCTCGGAGAGATCACGCAGCTCGAGCTCGGGCGGCGACGACGCCTCGTCGAGCAGCCTGATCTCCGCGACCCGGTCGAGCCTGAAGGTGCGCCGCGCCTCGGAGAGGTAGCACCACGCCTCCATGTACGTATGGCCGACGGCGAAGAGCCGGATCGGGTCCACCTCGCGCTCGGTCAGTTCATCTCGCGCCGGCGAGTAGTAGCGCAGCCAGAGCCGGCGCCGCTCCGAGATCGCCCGGTCGACCTCGGCGAAGACACCGCCCTCGGACTCGAAGGTCACCGAAAGACGCGAGCTGGCACCCGCCACCTCGCCGGCCGCGGCCTCCAGCTTGGCCGTCGCCCGCAGCAGCGCCTGCCGGTCGCCCTCGCGCAGCCCGGGCAGCGTGGAGACGGCACGCGCCGCCACCAGCAGCGCGGTCGCCTCGTCGGCGGCCAGGCGCAGAGGCTCGGCCACATCGTCCGGGTTGTGCCACCAGATGCGCTCACCGTCGGTGTCGATGTCCAGGAGGTCACCGCCACGGAAGCTCGTACCGCACATGGGCAGCACATCGAGGTCCGAGATCAGCTCGTCCTCGGTGATCCCGAAGGCGCGTGCCACGTCCCCGACCCGGGCGCCGGGGCGCTCCCGCAGATAGGTCACCAGGGAGAGCATCCGCCGGGTCTGGTCGATCGCGTTCGTAGCCACCGCTGCCTCTCAGTCCTTGGCCACGGCGCGCAGCCGGTCCACCACGTCGGCCCGCAGGTCAGCGGGCTCCACCACGACCACGTCGGGGCCGAACTCCACGAGCCAGGCATCGAGCCCGTGTCCGTACGGAATCTCCAGCTCGTCCCAGCCGCCGCCGAGCTCCCGCACCGAGGCGGCCCGCAGGCGGAGCGGATACCCGGCCCCCGTACGCAGCCTGATCAGCGCGGTGCGGGTGGCACTCTCCCCGGCCCAGCTCGCCACCGTCTCCCGTACGGTCACCACGTCGGGTACCTCGGCGGTGAAGGCTCCCGCGCGGGAGCGGACCCGGCCGGTGATGCGGGAGAGCCGGAAGACCCGCTCGGCAGCCCGGTCACGGTCCCAGCCCGCCAGATACCAGTGCCCGCGCCAGCACTCCAGCGTCCATGGCTCGACCTGGCGCGGCTCGGGGCGGGCGGCATTGGCCTTGCGGTACTCGAAGACCACGGGACGGCGGTCGCGGCAGGCCAGCATCAGCGGCTCGAACGCCGCCTCGTGCACCGGAATCCTCGGCTCCAGCGCGCTGTGCCTGTCGGCGTCGGGATCGTCGGCCTCGGGCATCCCCGCGGCTCGCAGTTTCTGCAGCGCACCGCTGGCCGCGCCCGCCAGCCGCGCCTGCTGCCAGACCTTGGCGGCCAGCCCCAGGGCGGCCGCCTCCTCGGCGTCCAGCGCGACCGGGGGCAGCCTGTTGCTGTCACGGCGGGCGAGATAGCCGACGTCCCCGTCGAGGTTCTCCACGGTCTCGATCACCAGGCCGAGCTCGCGCAGATCGTCCTTGTCGCGCTCGAACATCCGGTTGAAGGAATCGTCGGAGCCGGCCTCGAGATAGGCCTCGATGGACTCCCTCAGCTCACGCTTGCTCAGCGGACGGCGGGTCCCCAGCAGGCACAGCGCGAGATTCATCAACCGCTCGGCCTTGGCAATCGCCATCGACGCCCTCTCTGTTCACCGGCTACGACCGTTGACCGTACCGCTCAGGGGGTGCGTGGCAAAAGCCGAGGGCTAGGGGCGCATCCCGAAGGGATTCGGTTGAGGGCGGTGGAGGGAGACGGGAGGGCCCATGCCAGGAGGCATGGGCCCTCATGAGTCGAGGATCGACCGATCAGACCGCGACCAGGTCGCAGACGAAGATCAGCGTCTCGCCGGGCTTGATGGCGCCACCGGCACCACGGTCGCCGTAGGCCAGGTTCGCGGGAATGATCAGCTGGCGGCGTCCGCCGACCTTCATGCCCTGGACACCCTGGTCCCAGCCGGAAATGACCTGGCCGATACCGAGCTGGAAGCGCAGCGGCGTGCCACGGTTCCAGGAGGAGTCGAACTCCTCGCCGGTGGAGAAGGCAACGCCCACGTAGTGGACGGAGACGCTGGAACCGGCCTTGGCCTCCGCGCCGTCGCCCTCCCAGATGTCCTTGATCTCCAGGTCGGTCGGCGGCTCGCCGCCCGGGAAGTCGATCTCGGGCTTCTCGATGCTCACTGCGTAACTCCTCGCTGCGTTTTCCCGGGGGACGACCCCCGGACCCCCAGCAGTGCAAGCAGGTCCGTCGGACTGGGCCCGAGGGACACTGCGAGACGGCCCGGGACAAAAGATGAACAGGACAACCGGGACAGTCTTACATCACCGCGAGGATGTCGATGGCGAAGACCAGCGTGGACTTGGCGGGGATGCCCGTCTGGGCCTTGTCGCCGAACGCCTGGTCCGGCGGGATCACCAGGAGCACCCGGCTGCCGACCTTCTTGCCGACCAGCCCGGCCTTCAGCCCCTTGACCGTCAGCTGCTGCATCGCGAACGTCTGCGTCTTGCCCAGGTCGTACGTCGAGTCGAACTTCTTGCCGTCCTTCCAGAGGAGGCCGACATAGTTCAGTACGACGTTGTCCTTGTCCGTGATCTTCGCGCCGTCGCTCTCCAGGACATAATTGGAGACGAGCTTCGTCGGTGCTGCGGACTTGGGGACCGTCACCGTCGGCGCCTTGCCGTCGGTGTTGGTGGAGACCTTGGGCAGCGAGGCGTCCGTCTGCGGGACTTCCTTGCCCTTGGCCGAGGTCGGGATCTGCGTGCTCTTCACGATGTCCACGACGAACACCAGCGTCGAATTGGCCGGAATCGCACCCTGGGCCTGCGTGCCGTAACCCAGGCTCGGCGGGATCACCATCTCGACCCGGCTGCCGACCTTCTGGCCCTCCAGGCCCTGGTCCCAGCCCTTGATGACATCGCCTGCGCCGACCGTCAGCGAGAACGGCGCCTTGCGGTCGTAACTGTTGTCGAAGGGCTTGGTGGAAACCCACGTCTGGCCGAGGTAGTTGACCGAGACGGCATCACCCTTCTTGACCTCGGCGCCGTTGCCCTTACTGATGACATCGACCTTGAGGTCCTTCGGCGGATTGCCCGTCCCCTTGGCGAGAGTCGGCTTCTCACCGAACTTGGCGCCCGCCGTGATCGCGGGCAGACCGCCCGACGCAGCGGAGGAGGAGGTGGAGTCGGAGCCCTTGTCATCGCCACCGCAGGCCGCTGTCAGCAGCAGCAGGGGGACGACCAGAAGGCCGGCAAGTCGGCGCACGTGTTCCTCAGATCTCAGACGGCACAGTAGTTGCCCGCCACTCTAGGGCGTCGACAAGGCCCCGCACGAGGAACGTACGGGGCCCATGTCGTTCACCGGAACCGTCCTGGTCACATACCGGCGATCAGTTTCTCCACCCGCTCGTCGACCGACCTGAAGGGGTCCTTGCAGAGCACGGTGCGCTGCGCCTGGTCATTGAGCTTGAGGTGCACCCAGTCGACGGTGAAGTCCCGCCGCTGCTCCTGCGCCCGTCGGATGAAGTCGCCCCGCAGCCGCGCCCGGGTGGTCTGCGGGGGCACCGTCTTGCCCTCGAAGATCTTCATGTCGTTGCAGATCCGGGCGGCCTGCCCCCTCTTCTCCAGGAGGTAGTACAGCCCGCGGCGACGGTGGATGTCGTGGTACGCCAGGTCGATCTGCGCGACGCGCGGGTTCGACATGGTCATGTTGTGCTTGGCCCGGTACCGCTCGATGAGCTTGTACTTCATCACCCAGTCGATCTCGGTGCCGATCCGGTCGAGGTCCTCCGCCTCGATCGCATCCAGCGTCCGGCCCCAGAGCTCCAGGACCTGCTCGACCTGGCCGGTGCGGATACCGCGCCGCTCGACGAAGTCCACGGCCTTCTCGTAGTACTCGCGCTGGACTTCCAGAGCGGACGCCTCGCGGCCGCTCGCCAGACGCACCTTGCGCGCGCCCGTGATGTCGTGGCTGACCTCGCGGATCGCCCGGATCGGGTTCTCCAGGGTCAGATCGCGCATCACCGTGCCCGCCTCGATCATGCGCAGCACGAGGTCGGTGGCGCCGACCTTCAGCATCATGGTCGTCTCGGACATGTTCGAGTCGCCGACGATGACATGGAGGCGGCGGTACCGCTCCGCGTCCGCGTGCGGCTCATCGCGGGTGTTGATGATCGGCCGGGAACGGGTGGTGGCAGAGCTGACGCCCTCCCAGATGTGCTCGGCACGCTGGCTCACGCAGAACACCGCACCACGCGGCGTCTGCAGTACCTTGCCCGCCCCGCAGAGCAACTGCCGGGTGACAAGGAAGGGGATGAGGATGTCCGCGAGCCGGGAGAATTCCCCGTGGCGTGCGACGAGATAGTTCTCGTGGCAGCCGTAGGAGTTTCCTGCCGAGTCGGTGTTGTTCTTGAAGAGATAGACGTCGCCCGCGATTCCCTCCTCGTGCAGGCGGCGTTCGGCGTCGACGAGCAGGCCTTCGAGAATGCGCTCACCGGCCTTGTCGTGCGTGACCAGCTCGGCCACGTTGTCGCATTCAGGAGTTGCGTATTCCGGATGCGATCCCACGTCGAGGTAGAGGCGGGCGCCGTTCCGCAGGAAGACGTTGCTACTGCGGCCCCATGACACAACACGGCGGAAGAGGTAGCGCGCCACTTCATCAGGAGACAGTCGGCGCTGTCCCCTGAATGTGCACGTGACGCCGTACTCGTTCTCCAGCCCGAAAATGCGGCGGTCCATGACTGAACATTACGCCTGATGGCCTGTCCTGAAACCGGGTTCGACGGCACCGTTTCGATCATTTTCGGAAGCGGATACGACACGACCCGCGCGCTCCGGAGCTGCGAGGACCCGCTGAGTGGCCATCAGAACGAGCAGTGCGGCGACCCCGCCACCGCCCGCCGCGGCGAAGCCGGCGGCCACTCCGCCGTACTCGACCGCCGGTCCCGCGGCGGCCGTTCCCAGCGCCGCGCCCACGCCGAACGTGGTCACCAGCCAGGAGAATGCCTCGGTCACCGTGCCGCGCGGAGCGTGCCGGTCGACCACGATGAAGGCACACGCGATGGCGGGCGCGAGGAAGACCCCGGCGACCGTCGTGAGCACCGTCATGGTCACCACTCCGGGCACCAGCATCAGCGGCAGATAGCCCATCGCCAGGAAACCGACGAGTATCCGCAGTCGCTTTTCGGCCGCCCCCGCCCACTGCCTGGCGCCGTACACCAGACCGCCGATGAGCGCGCCGAGCCCGATCGCGGCCATCAGCGTCCCGTAGACGACGTCCCCGCCGTGCTCGTCCGCGTACGCGACCGAGGCGACCGTGATGGACCCCAGCGCGAGACCGACGAAGAAGAACGCGCCCAGCAGAGCGAGCAGTCCGCGCGAGCGCAGCGCCCCCAGCCAGTGCGCCTCACGGGGTGCCGAACGCCAGGTCCTCGACGGCTCGGACAGGACCACGGAGAGCGCCCCCAGGACGCCGATCAGGTTGATGGCGACCACCGCGGCCGCCTCCGACCACAGCGCCACGGCCACGGTCACCAGCAACGGGCCCACGGTGAACATCACTTCCTGGGCCACCGCGTCCATCGCGTAGGCGGCGTGCACCCGCTCCTCACGCCCCAGGACGCCGGGCCACAGCGCACGCAGCCCGCCCTCCAGCGGTGGCGTGAAGAGACCGGCGATCAGCATCGCGAGGTACGCGAGGGCCACAGGCTCGATGCCGACCGCGGCGAAGAGCCCCATCCCGAGCGCCGAGACGACCGCGGCGGGCAGCATCACCCGCGGCTGCCCGTAGAGATCCACGGCCCGTCCGAGCAGCGGCTGGCCGATGGCCGTGGCCACGCCGTAGACCGCGGACAGGGCTCCGGCGAGGGAGTAACTCCCGCCCTCGGCACGGACGAAGAGCACCACGGCGATCGCGGCGGTCGCATTCGGCAGCCGGCCCACCAGCGTGCCGGTCAGCAGCCGTGCCACATGCCGGGTCCCGAGGAGTTCCGCGTATCCCGCGGCCATGTCCTGCCCCTTGTCTCCCCGGCGCACCGCCGAAGTGTTACGTATAACTTCCGGGGTTATACGTACCATGTGCCCAGACCAGGAGTCCAGACGCCCGGAGGCCACTGTGACCCGCACCGACCACGGTGTCCCCTCGCGCCCCACCAGCCGCGACGTCGCCCGCGCGGCCGGGGTCTCGCAGGCCACCGTCTCGCTCGTACTCGGCGAGAAATGGCACGGCAGGGTCTCCGAGCGCACGGCGGGCCTGGTCCGCGACGCCGCCGCCGAGCTCGGTTACCGCCCCAATCTGGCCGCCCGCAACCTCCGCCTGGGCTCCACCAGGACCGCCCTGCTCGTCGTCCCCGCCCTCACCACCGAATTCTTCGCCCGCGTCTACACCGGCGCGGCCGAGACCGCCGGCGAACACGGCTTCGGACTCGTCCTGTACCCCTCCCCCGACGGCGTGGGACCCGCCAGGGACCCCTTCGCCTCCGCCCGCGCCACCCTCGACGGGGTGATCGCCTCCTCCATCGCCGTCGACGCCCTCACCTCGATCCGCTCCACCGGCCTCCCGCTGGTCATGCTCGACAGCGACCCGACCGAAGCGAGCGCGGCGGCACACGTCAATCTCGACATCGCCGACGGCATGCGCCAGGTGACGGACCATCTCCTGGCGCTCGGCCACCGCGACTTCATCCACCTGGCGTCGTCCGTCGACTCCTGGACCTTCGATGTACGCGCCGACGCCCTGCACCGGGCCCTGCGCGGAGCCCGGGTCCGTACCGTCCGGGCCCCGCTGAACGTGGGCGCCGCCCGGCAGGCCGCCGAAGCAGCCCTCGCGGGCCCGGTACCGCACCCCACCGCCATCGTGTGCGACGACGACATCATGGCCGCGGGCGCCTGCAAGGCCGCCCGCCGCCTGGGCCTGCGCGTTCCGGAGGACCTCTCCGTCACCGGCTTCGACGATCTGGCCCTCGCCACCGCCATCGAACCCGAACTGACCACCGTGGCGCTCCCCGCCGAGCAGATCGGACGGCGCGGCATGGCGGCCCTGCTGGCCGTCCTGGACGGCACACAGCCCGCGCCGGGCACTCTTCCCGTCCAGCTCCTCGTCCGCGGCTCCACGGCGCCACCACCGCCCGCCTGAGCCCACAGGCCTGAACACACAGTCCGAACACAGCACAGTGCCCCGGACCGCACGGGCGATCCGGGGCACCGCGGAACAACCGGGCGGACTACTCGTCCTCTTCCTCGTCGGAAGGAACGTCCGTCTTCGCGCTCGCCGCATCGTCCGCGGCGAGCAGCCGCGACAGCTGACGCCCGATGATCCGCTTGAACTTCCGCTGCTGCGGCCGCGTACGGTCCAGCACGGCCACCTCGAGACGCTCCGCGGGAATCTCCCGCTCACTGCCGTTGGTGTCCCGCGACAGCGCCTGTACGGCAAGCTTCAGCGCCTCCGCCAGGGTCATGCCGTCACGGTGTTCCTGGTCGAGGAACGTACTGATCTGCTCGGCATTGCCACCGACCGCGACCGAACCGTGCTCGTCCACGATCGAACCGTCGTGCGGAAGGCGATAGATCTGATCGCCCTCGGCCTCGCTGCCCACCTCGGCGACGACGAGCTCCACCTCGTACGGCTTCTCGGCCGCACTGGAGAAGATCGTGCCCAGTGTCTGGGCGTATACGTTCGCCAGCCCACGGGCCGTCACATCGTCACGGTCGTAGGTGTATCCGCGCAGATCCGCGTAGCGCACACCGCCGATCCGCAGATTCTCGTACTCGTTGTACTTGCCGGCGGCCGCGAAGCCGATCCGGTCATAGATCTCGCTGAACTTGTGCAGCGCACGGGACGGGTTCTCGCCGACGAAGACAATGCCGTCGGCGTACTGCAGCACAACCAGGCTGCGACCACGGGCGATGCCCTTCCGGGCGTATTCCGCCCGGTCGGCCATGGCCTGCTGAGGTGAGACATAAAACGGCGTCGACACCGGCTATCCGTCCCTTTCTGTCAGTGACGTGTACATCGGAGAGGTCCCGGATCCTCAGAGCAGCGGGGCGCGCGGCCCGTCGGGCTGTTCCAGGCGCCGCTCGATGATCGAGCGGGCAAGCTCGGAGCTCTCCGCGTCGCTCAGTCTGCGGAAACCCTCATCAGTGATGACGGTGACGATCGGATAGATCCGGCGGGCCACGTCCGGGCCGCCGGTCGCCGAGTCGTCGTCGGCGGCGTCGTACAGCGCCTGGACGACCAGCGTGGTGGTCTCCTGCTCCGTCAGATCGCTGCGGAAGAGCTTCTTCATGGAGCCCTTGGCAAAGATCGACCCGGAGCCGGTGGCCGCGTAACCCAGTTCCTCGGAGCGGCCGCCCGTGACGTCGTACGAGAAGATCCGGCCCCTCCCGCGGTCGACGTCGTACCCGGCGAAGAGCGGCACAACGGCCAGCCCCTGCATGGCCATTCCGAGATTGCCGCGAATCATGGTGGAGAGCCGGTTGGCCTTGCCTTCCAGGGAGAGCGTGGTCCCCTCGACCTTCTCGAAGTGCTCGAGCTCCAGCTGGAAGAGCTTGACCATCTCGACGGCGAGGCCGGCGGTGCCGGCGATCCCGACTGCCGAGTACTCGTCGGCCGGGAAGACCTTTTCGATGTCGCGCTGAGCGATCATGTTCCCCATGGTCGCCCGGCGGTCACCGGCGAGGACGACCCCGCCGGGGAACGAGGCGGCGACGATGGTCGTCCCGTGCGGCGCCTGGATCGCGCCCTGCACGACCGGCAGGGGGCGGTTGCCCGGGAGCATCGCGGGCGAGTGGTCGGTCAGGAAGTCCATGAACGAGGACGACCCGGGCGTCAGGAAGGCAGCTGGTAGACGCCCGGTGCTACGAGTATTGGCTTCCACGCGGTTCCCTCCAGGTAAGCGATGGCCCGACCGAGGATGTCGGGATCGTCTCCCAACTTGCCGATGCCTGAATTGCAGTTGAAGCACAGTACGCCACGGACCCTACCCGTCCGACGGCGTTGATCCACATGAACTTGAGAGTGCTGTGGGATGCCTTTACGCGCGCGAAGGCATCCCACACTCGTTCACATCCGTGGACTACTGTCCACCCTTCTGAACGAAGGAACGCACGAAGTCCTCGGCGTTCTCCTCGAGCACATCGTCGATCTCGTCAAGTACGGAATCCACGTCGTCCGACAGCTTCTCCTGCCGTTCCTTGAGGTCCTCGGAGCCCTGCGCATCCTGCGCAACCTCTTCGGTCTCCTCGGTGGAACGCGTGGCCTTCTGCTGTCCGCCGCCGGTGTCCTTGGTCGCCATCTACCTCACCCCGCTCGGTTCGATGCACTTGATCAGACCCTACAAGCGGGGTCCGACATTGGCCCGGTACTTCTCTCAACGTCCGGGACCCACCCTGATGATTCCCCTCCGCCGGACTTTTCAGCCCCCGGACAGCACCCGGACCAGGTCTTCCGCGGTCCGGCACCGGTCGAGGAGTTCCTTGACGTGGTTACGGGTCCCGCGCAGCGGCTCCAGCGTGGGCACCCGCTGCAGCGAGTCACGGCCGGGCAGGTCGAAGATCACGGAGTCCCAGGAGGCCGCCGCGACGTCGTCCGCGTACTGCTCCAGGCAGCGGCCGCGGAAGTACGCCCTGGTGTCCTCGGGCGGCTTGGTCTCCGCCCGTACGACGTCGCTCTCGTCCAGGATCCGCTTCATCTTGCCGCGGGCCGCCAGACGGTTGTACAGCCCCTTCTCGGGCCGTACGTCCGCGTACTGAAGGTCCACCAGATGCAGCCTCGCCGCGTCCCAGTCGATGCCGTCGCGGCGCCGGTAGCCCTCCAGGATTTCCCGCTTGGTGATCCAGTCCAGCTCGCCCGACAGGCTCATCGGGTCGTTCTCGAGCCGGTTGAGAGTGTCCTCCCAGCGGACCAGGATGTCGGCGGTCTGTTCGTCCGCGTCCGCGCCGTACCGCTCCTCGACGTACTTGTGCGCCAGCTCGAAGTACTCCATCTGGAGCTGTACGGCGGTCAGCGTGCGGCCGCTGCGCAGGGTGATCAGGCGCTGGAGCGTCGGGTCGTGGGAGACCTGGTGCAGCGTGCGCACCGGCTGGTCGACTGCGAGGTCCACCTTGATGAACCCGTCCTCGATCATCGACAGGACGAGGGACGTGGTGCCGAGCTTGAGATAGGTCGAGATCTCGGAAAGGTTGGCGTCGCCGATGATGACGTGCAGGCGCCGGTACTTCTCCGCGTCGGAGTGCGGTTCGTCCCGGGTGTTGATGATCGGGCGCTTGAGCGTGGTCTCCAGGCCGACCTCGACCTCGAAGTAGTCGGCGCGCTGGCTGATCTGGAAGCCGTGCTCGTGGCCGTCCTGGCCGATGCCCACACGGCCGGCCCCGGTCACGACCTGGCGCGAGACGAAGAACGGAGTGAGGTGGCGCACGATGTCCGAGAAGGGGGTCTCCCGCTTCATCAGATAGTTCTCGTGCGTGCCGTAGGAGGCGCCCTTGTTGTCGGTGTTGTTCTTGTAGAGATGGATGGGCTGCGCGCCGGGGAGCTGGGCGGCGCGTTCGGCGGCCTCGGCCATGATGCGCTCGCCGGCCTTGTCCCAGAGGACGGCGTCGCGGGGGTTGGTGACCTCGGGCGAGCTGAACTCGGGGTGCGCGTGGTCGACGTAGAGCCGTGCCCCGTTGGTGAGGATCACGTTGGCGAGGCCGATGTCCTCGTCGGTGAGCTGACTGTTGTCGGCGGCTTCGCGGGCGAGGTCGAAGCCTCGTGCGTCCCGCAGCGGGTTCTCCTCCTCGAAGTCCCAGCGGGCGCGGCGCGCCCGGTGCATCGCCGCCGCGTAGGCGTTGACGATCTGGGACGAGGTGAGCATGGCATTGGCGTTGGGGTGGCCAGGGACGGAGATGCCGTACTCCGTCTCGATGCCCATTACTCGCCGTACGGTCATGCGGCCCTCCTTGCCCGGCGGCGCTCCCCTGCGGGAGCGCCGCTCAAGTACCGCTGTAGCTCCTGTGCGTGTGCGGTGCCCGTCCCCGCACGGCGCGTCTCGGCGGTACCGAAGAGCCTAGAACGCCTTTGCGCTGGTGGGGAGATCAATTACGTGTTTGCTCATGAGTGGTTGTGGGTGGGCGGAAATGCGAACCGGCTGCGGGTGCCCTGCGGGGCGCCCACAGCCGGTCTGCGTTCTACAGGTACTGACCGGTGTTTGCCACCGTGTCGATGGAACGTCCGGTGTCCGCGCCCTGTTTTCCGGTGACGAGCGTACGGATGAAGACGATCCGCTCACCCTTCTTGCCGGAGATACGGGCCCAGTCGTCCGGGTTGGTGGTGTTGGGCAGGTCCTCGTTCTCCTTGAACTCGTCCACGCAAGCCTGGAGGAGATGGGAGACGCGGATGCCCTTCTGGCCGTGCTCGAGGAAGGCCTTGATGGCCATCTTCTTGGCCCGGTCGACGATGTTCTGGATCATCGCGCCGGAGTTGAAGTCCTTGAAGTAAAGGACTTCCTTGTCTCCGTTGGCGTAGGTCACCTCGAGGAAGCGGTTCTCCTCGGACTCGGTGTACATACGCTCGACGACGGACTGGATCATGCCCTGGATCGCGGCGTCCTGGCTGCCACGGTTCTCGGCCAGGTCGTCGGCGTGCAGGGGCAGCGAGGACCGGAGGTACTTGGCGAAGATGTCCTTCGCGGCCTCTGCGTCCGGACGCTCGATCTTGATCTTCACATCGAGTCGTCCTGGCCGCAGGATCGCGGGGTCGATCATGTCCTCACGGTTGGAGGCACCGATGACGATGACGTTCTCCAGGCCCTCCACACCGTCGATCTCGGCGAGCAGCTGGGGGACGATCGTGTTCTCGACGTCCGAGCTGACACCGGATCCGCGGGTGCGGAAGAGGGATTCCATCTCGTCGAAGAAGACGATGACGGGGGTGCCCTCGCTCGCCTTCTCCCTCGCACGCTGGAAGACGAGGCGGATGTGCCGCTCGGTCTCGCCGACGTACTTGTTGAGGAGCTCGGGTCCCTTGATGTTGAGGAAGTAGCTCTTCCCCGTGGGCTGGCCGGTCACCTCGGCGACCTTCTTGGCCAGTGAGTTGGCTACGGCCTTGGCGATGAGTGTCTTGCCGCAGCCGGGCGGGCCGTAGAGCAGGATGCCCTTCGGCGGTCGCAGCTCATGTTCCTTGAAGAGGTCGGGGTGGAGGTAGGGGAGCTCGACGGCGTCGCGGATCAGTTCGATCTGGTCGCCCAGACCGCCGATCTTGTCGTAGTCGATGTCCGGAACCTCTTCGAGGACAAGATCCTCGACCTCGCTCTTGGGCACTACTTCATAGACGTAACCGGACCGGGAGTCGAGCAGCAGGGCGTCGCCGGGGCGGATGGTGATGTCCAGGAGTGGCTCGGCGAGCCGCACCACCCGCTCCTCGTCGGTGTGCCCGACCACCAGGGCGCGTTCGCCGTCCTCAAGGATCTCCTTGAGGGTGACGATGTCGCCCGCGCGCTCGTATTCCATGGCCTCGACCACATTGAGCGCTTCGTTGAGCATGACCTCCTGGCCACGCCTGAGCCCTTCGAGCTCGACGCTGGGACTGACGTTCACCCGGAGCTTGCGGCCCCCGGTGAAGATGTCGCATGTGCCGTCCTCATTGGCCTGCAGGAAGACACCGAAGCCGGCCGGCGGCTGTGCGAGCCGGTCGACTTCCTCCTTGAGAGCCACGATCTGGTCGCGGGCCTCGCGGAGTGTATTGGCGAGCCGCTCGTTCTGTGCGGACACGCCTGCCAAGTTGGTCTGCAGCTCGACGATCCGCTCTTCGAGAATCCTCGTATGGCGCGGAGAGTCGGCGAGCTTGCGGCGCAGGACGGCGATTTCCTGCTCGAGATAGGCAACCTGGCCGGCGGGGTCCTCGGACCCTCGCGCGGGCCGGATGCCGCGGTTCATGTCGTCGTCGTGGGCTGCCACGGTCCTCACCTCCTCCAAGGGGAGCTGGACGCTTCCTGACCCTACCTGGGCAGGTGGGCGTTGAAACCTAGATCACAAAGACCGATCGGAGTGTGTCCGATCTTCACCCTTGCGCACTCCCTCACGCCATGGGGATACCCACCCATCAACATCGGAAAGCGGGCGGTTGTATCGTCGAAGTGTTCAACACCCGTCAGGGCTGGCTTCATTTGGTTCGACAGCGCAGGAAACGGCAGGGGAAATGACCGTGCAGCACGAGGCTGTGACCGACGACAGCACCCAGTCCCTCGAGGTCTGGATCGATCAGGACCTCTGCACTGGTGACGGCATCTGTGTGCAGTACGCACCGGAGGTTTTCGAGCTGGACATCGACGGCCTGGCGTACGTGAAGAGCGGCGACGACGAGCTGCTCCAGACCGCCGGCGCCACAACCCCCGTCCCGCTGAAGCTTCTGCAGGACGTGGCGGACTCGGCGAAGGAGTGTCCGGGCGACTGCATCCATGTACGTCGCGTTTCGGACAGGGTCGAGGTCTTCGGACCCGACGCCGGGTGACGGTTCACATACTTTGCGCCTCGGCCTGGGCCGAGCGCAGGAACTTTCCGCCCTGCCAGCGCCACTTGGCTTTCTCCTGCACGTCGGGGCAGCAGCGCGGGACCGCAGCGGTGCTGTAGCCGAGCAGGGTCGCTGTCACTTCGCCGTCCAGGACGGCGAAGTCCGTGACGCTCTGCTCGATCTCCGGATCCAGCAGAGTGGCCACGATGCGTGGCGCGCCGCCCTCGGAGGCCGGACGCGTGAGGACGTAGATACCGCTGGGCGGCGTGCCGGATCCGGCGGCGCAGCGGACCACGGCGACGGTCTCGGGGCTGCCGTCGCCGTCGAGGTCGCCGGATGCCTTCTTCACCACCGTCGTTTTTGCGCCGTCGCACTTGAGCGGGAAGACCGCTCCCGTTGTGCCGGGGGCCGTGGCGGTGTGCGGGCCGGCCTGTGAGGCGGTGGCGGCGTCGGGCTGGAGGAAGCCGGCGCCCGCGACGACCGCGGCCATGGCAGCGGCGGTGGCGAGCCAGTGGACCGGGCGGGTCCTGGTGTGCGCGAGATCCGGGAGCGCGGAGGGCTGCACGCGGTGTGTCTCCTGTGGGGCAGATGCCGGTGGGGGTGGCGTGAATGGTGCCACACGTCACAGGAGCATGGAACGGCGGGGTTGTTAAGGCCAACGTAAAGACGCCGCCGCCCAGTTCCCCCGTGTACGGGACGAACTGGGCGGCGGCGTAGGTGCGTTGCGCTGCGGGTCAGTCGCTGGTGGCTTCTGTGGCTGCCGTGTCTTCTGTGGCAGCCGTGGCCGCTGTCGCTGCCGTGTCCGCGGCGCTCGCGCTGCCGGGGCCGGTGTAGTCGTCGCCGTACGCACCCTTGGAGGGGCGGCGGCGGCGCATCGGCGGCTCGACGCCGTCCGCGAGGCGGCGGGCGGTGACGAGGAAGCCGGTGTGGCCGATCATCCGGTGGTCGGGGCGGACCGCGAGTCCCTCGACGTGCCAGTTGCGGATCATCGACTCCCAGGGCTGGGGCTCCGCGAAGCAGCCGATCTCCCGGATCGACTCGACGGTGCGCGACAGCTGGGTCGTGGTGGCCACGTAGCAGCAGAGGATGCCGCCGGGGACGAGCGCCTTGGAGACGGCGTCCAGGCATTCCCAGGGGGCCAGCATGTCCAGGATCACGCGGTCGACGTCGGTGTCGGAGAGGTTGTCCTGGAGGTCGCCGACGGTGAGCTGCCAGGCGGGGTGGGGTCCCCCGAAGTAGCGCTCGACGTTCTGGGTGGCGATCTCGGCGAAGTCCTCGCGGCGCTCGTAGGAGTGCAGCATGCCCTGGTCGCCGACGGCGCGCAGCAGGAAGCTGCTGAGCGATCCGGAGCCGACGCCCGCTTCGACGACGCGCGCGCCGGGGAAGACGTCGGCGAAGGCGATGATCTGCCCCGCGTCCTTGGGGTAGACCACGGCGGCGCCGCGGGGCATGGAGAGGACGAAGTCGGGGAGCAGGGGGCGCAGCGCGAGGTAGGCGACGTTCCCCGTGGTTCGGACAACACTGCCCTCAGGGGCACCGATCAATTCGTCGTGCGGGAAAGAACCCTTGTGGGTGTGGAAGTTCTTCCCGGCTTCCAGCGTGAAGGTGTGGTGGCGTCCCTTGGGGTCGGTGAGCTGGACCTGGTCCCCGATTTTGAAGGGACCACGTCGGCGGGCGGCACCGGTCGGTTCGGACATGTGACCAGCCTACCGGCCCTATGAACCGGGTCGCGCCATCGCTGCTACGAATGCACGTTCGACGTCTGCGGTGGACAGTACGCCGTAGATCGAACCGTTCTCCTCGATCACGAGGTACTCGGTGGCGGGGTTGGCGCGCAGGGTGTCGAGGAGCGCTTCGCCGGCCAGCTCGGCGGGGACCTTCATCCCTTCGGTGAGGTCCTGGGCCAGTCCGCTGACGGCGACCCACGGGCGGCGGTGCTCGGGCACACCGACGATGGCCGCCTCTCTGACCAGGCCCGTGGGGTCGCCCTGCCCGTCGACGATCACGAGCGCGCGGGCGCCCGCCGCGTTGGCACGGCGCAGCGCCTCGGAAAGGGGGGTGCTGGTCTCGACGGGGACCGCACGCCTGGTGAGGGTACGGGCGCGGAGCTCGGGGAGGTGTTCGCGCAGCCGCGCCATGCGCAGGCTGTTGCCCGCGCCGGTCCAGATGATCGCGGCGAGGATCGCCGCGAGGAGCGCGTCGGTGACGGTGGTCATCCCGCCGATGTCCGCGGAGTCGTTCCCCAGGGCGCCGGTGTGGGTGAGCAGGGGCAGGCCGATGAGGACGATGACGGCGAGTGCCCGGCCGAACCAGGCGGCGGCGATGGTGCCGCTCATCGGCTTGCCGGTGATCTTCCAGATGACGGCGCGCAGCATCCGTCCGCCGTCCAGCGGCAGTCCGGGCAGCAGGTTGAAGGCCGCCACGAGGAGGTTGGAGATCATCAGTCCGGCGAGGAGCACCCCGGGAACGGTGCCGGGCTCGACGGTCTTCATACCGAGGTAGAAGATCCCGGAGAGGACGAGGGAGAGCAGCGGCCCGACGAAGGCCAGGACGAATTCCCGGCCGGGGGTCTCCGATTCCTTCTCGATCTCGGAGACCCCGCCGAAGAACTGCAGCTGGATCCGGCGTACCGGGAGCTTGAAGCGCAGAGCCGCGACGGTGTGGGCGAGTTCGTGGACGAGTACGGAGGCATAGAAGGCGACGGCGAAGAAGAGCGAGACCAGGTAGCGGACGTTGCCGAGCTCGGGCAGGACGCGGTCGAGCTGGCCGCCGAAGACCCAGGTGATGAGCGCGGCCACGAGGAACCAGCTGGGCGCGACATAGACAGGGACGCCGAAGGGGCGTCCCATCAGAATGCCGCCGCCGGGTTCGTCGCGGCGCCGCGGTTTGCCGCCGTCGGGAGCGGGATCGGGATTCGCTTCCCCGGTCCCGGACTTGCCGGACTGCGGACGCCCGCTGTTGCCGCTCTCGCCCACGATGTCCTTTCGTTTCCTGTTGAAGCGTGAAGCGTCCCCATGTGACAGGGGGGCTCTTGTCGATGGTATGCGGACGACTGTCAGTGGCGGGCCGTAGGGTCTTCGTCATGACTACCGCTCAACCGCCCTCCTCACTCTCTCCTTCCCGGGCGAGCGACTTCATGCAGTGTCCGCTCCTCTACAGGTTCCGGGTGATCGACAAGCTGCCCGAGAAGCCGAGTGCGGCGGCGACGCGCGGCACGCTGGTGCACGCGGTCCTTGAGCGGCTCTTCGACGATCCGGCCGGGGAGCGCACCGCGGTGCGTGCGAAGGGGCTCGTCCCGGGCCAGTGGGACCGGCTGCTGGAGTCCAAGCCGGAGCTGGCCACCCTCTTCGGGGATTCCACCGAGGGTGAGGTGGTCACACCGGGCGTGGATCTGGCGACCTGGCTCCAGGAGGCCGAGCAGCTGGTCGAGCGGTGGTTCACGCTGGAGGACCCGACGCGTCTGGAGCCGGCCGAGCGCGAGCTGTTCGTGGAGACCGAGCTGGAGTCGGGGCTGCGGCTGCGCGGCATCATCGACCGGGTCGATGTGGCGCCCACCGGTGAGGTGCGGATCGTCGACTACAAGACGGGCAAGGCCCCGCGTCCGGAGTACGCGGAGGGCGCGCTGTTCCAGATGAAGTTCTACGCGCTGGTGGTGTGGCGGCTCAAGGGCATCGTGCCGCGGCGGCTGCAGCTGGTGTATCTGGGCAATGGCGAGGTGCTGACGTACGACCCGGTGGAGGCCGACCTGGAGCGGGTGGAGCGCAAGCTGCACGCGCTGTGGGAAGCGATCAGCGAGGCCACGGCGACGGGTGAGTGGCGTCCGCGGAAGACGAAGCTGTGCGGCTGGTGCGACCACCGGGCGGTGTGCCCGGAATTCGGGGGTACGCCGCCGGTCTATCCGCTGACTGTCACTCCTGTCGTACGCCCCGTGGAGTCCGCCTAGGTCCGTCAGGGCAGAATGGGCCCGGTCTACTGAAGGAGTTCCCGTGGCGATCCGCGTCCTACTGGTCGACGACCAGCCGCTGCTGCGCACCGGTTTCCGGATGATCCTGGAGGCCGAGCAGGACATCGCGGTGGTCGGCGAGGCCGGGGACGGCCTCCAGGCGCTCGACCAGGTGCGGGCGCTGCAGCCCGATGTGGTGCTGATGGACATCCGGATGCCCCGGATGGACGGGGTCGAGGCGACCCGGCAGATCACCGGTCCCGGCCGGGACGGCCCGGCCAAGGTGCTCGTGCTGACGACGTTCGATCTCGACGAGTACGTGGTGGAGGCGCTGCGCGCCGGTGCGAGTGGTTTCCTGCTGAAGGACGCGCCCGCCGTGGAGCTGATCCAGGCGATCCGGGTCGTCGCATCGGGCGAGGCGATGCTGGCGCCGAGCATCACGCGCAGGCTGCTCGACAAGTACGCGGGCCATCTGCCGTCCGGCGAGGAGCAGGTCCCCGACACCCTGCACACCCTCACCGAGCGTGAGGTCGAGGTGCTGAAGCTCGTCGCGCGCGGGCTGTCCAACGCGGAGATCGCCGCGGATCTGTTCGTGAGCGAGACCACGGTCAAGACCCATGTGGGCCATGTGCTCACCAAGCTGAGCCTGCGCGACCGGGTGCAGGCCGCGGTGTACGCGTACGAGAGCGGACTGGTCCGTCCCGGCGCCCAGCAGTAGTTGGCGGGGCGCCGCGACGGTGACCCTGGTCAGCCCTTGGCGATCTCCCAGAAACGGAAGACCGTCGAGGCGTCCAGGGTCCATTCCAGACCCGTGATGTTGTCGCGGGCGACGGCGTACTGCTTGCCCTGCCAGAGCGGGATGACGGGCAGCTGCGCGGCCACGATGTCCTGCAGCTTGCCGAACTCCGAGGTGGTGGACGCCCGGTCGGCGGCGGCGGACGTCGACGGGATGATCTGGTCGGTGATCGCCGTGTTGGCGTAGTTGTTGGAGAGCACGTTGCCCTTGCCGAAGAACGGCGAGGTGAAGTTGTCGGGGTCCGGGTAGTCGGGGACCCAGCCCTTCACGTACACGCCGTACTTGCCGGCCTCGATGCCCTTCTCGTACTGGTCGAGGGGGACCGACTTCACCGTGGCGTCGAACAGCCCGCTGTCGTTCAGCTGCTTCGCGATGGCCCTGAACTCGTCGTCGGTGGCGGGTCCGTAGCGGCTGGGCGTGGACCAGAGCGTCAGCTTCACCTTGGCGGTGACGCCCGCCGCGTGCAGCGCCTGCCTGGCCAGCGCGGGCTGCGGGTTGCCGCCGTAGGTGTCGAAGAAGGCGGTGTTGTGGGCGGCGATCCCGGCGGGCACGATCGAGTAGAGCGGCTCGGCGGTGGACCGGTAGACGTCCGAGACCAGGGCGTTGCGGTCGATGAGGTACGCCATCGCCTTGCGGATGCCGAGATTGCCGACGACCGGGTCCTTCACGTTGAAGACCAGGTGCTGGACCTCGGCGCTGGTGCCCTCGACGATCTGGATGCCGCTGTCGCTGGTGGCCGTGGACTGCTGGAGACTCTCCATGTCCTTGGCGGTGAGGCCTCGGTAGGCGAGATCGACGTCGCCCTTCTTGAGCGCCGCGCCCAGTGCCTTCTGGTCGCCGTTGTAGAGCTTCATCGTCATGCCGGTGTTCTTGGTCACGGCCGTGCCCTTGTACTTCGAGTTGACCGAGAAGACCGCTTTGGTCTTGGCGTACGAGTCGAGCTTGTAGACGCCCGAGCCGACGGCCTTGCCGTCCTTGCGCAGCTTGTCGAACGGGTACTCGCGGTGGTCGACGATCGAGCCGGCACCCGAGGCGATCTTGCTGGGGAAGGTGGCGTCGGGGGTGTTGAGATGGAAGACGACGGTCTTCTTGTCCGGCGTCTCGATCGTGTCGATCGTGGTGAGGAGCGGCATCGGGCCGGCGTCGTCGTGGATCTTCGCGACCCGGTCGAAGGAGTACTTGACGTCCTCCGAGGTGAGGCTGTCGCCGTTGCTGAACTGGAGCCCGTCGCGCAGGGTGCAGCGGTACGTCGTCGAGCCGCCCTTGTCGAAGGCACACTCCTTGGCGGCTTCGGGCTCGGGCGTCGCGCTGCCCTTGGGGAAGCTCATCAGGGACTGGAACACGTTGTTGAACAGCAGCCAGGATCCGGGGTCGTAGCCCGCGGCCGGGTCGGTGGACTGGATCTCGTCCGACATTCCCATGACGATCGGCTGGCCCGTGCCGCCGGAGCCGCCCGTGCCGCTGCCGCAGCCGGTGAGCAGCCCGGCCGCCAGCCCCGCGGCGAGCGGGGCCGACAGCCAATGGTTACGTATCCTCACGCGCAGGTGCCTCACTGTTTCGGTGTTGTGCTCGCCGGCGCGCGGCCTTCGCGTCCGGAGTACTGCCCGGCGTCAGCCCACTCCGCGGCCGAGCTCCCAGAGCTGGAGATCGGCGGAGGAGTTGACCGCCCATTCCACGCCGGTGATGTCGTCACGTGCGGCGACATACTGCGTGCCCTGCCAGATGGGCAGGACCGGCACGTCATTGGCCACGATGTCCTGAATCTTCTCGAAGGTCTTGGACACCGCGTTGCGGTCGGTTGCCCGCCGCGAGTCGGGGATGTAGCTGGTACGGATCGCCGTGTTGACGTACGGGGTGTTGAGGAAGTTCCCCTTGTCCAGGAACGGAGCGATGTAGTTGTCCGGGTCAGGGAAGTCGGGGAACCAGCCGAGGCCGTAGACCGCGTACTCGTTCTTCTTCTGGGCCGGACGGTACTCCGACCACTTGGTGCCCTGGACGGTGATATCGAAGAGGCCGGAGGCGTTCAACTGGGCCTGGAGCGCCGTGAACTCCTTCGCCGTACCGGATCCGTAGTGGTCGGTCGTGTAGTGCAGCGTCAGCTTCACCGGGGTGTGGATGCCGGCGGTCTGCAGGAGCGCGGCGGCCTTGGCCCTGCTCGGGTCGCCGTACTTGTTGAAGAAGGAGTTGCTGTGCCCGGAGATACTGGTGGGGATGAGGGAGTACAGCGGCTCGGCCGCCGCCCCGTACACCTGGCTGGCGATCTGACCGCGGTCGATGACCTGCGCCATCGCCTGGCGGACCGCCTTGTTCTTCACCGAGGGGTCATTGGTGTTGAAGCCCAGGTAGCGGATCTCCAGGCCCGGCATCTCGACGAGGTTGATGCCCTCCTGCGGGGAGGCGGACATCTTCTGGATCTGCTCGGGCGACATGGTGCGGGTCATCATGTCGATGTCGCCGGCCGTGAGGGCCTTGCCCATCGCGTCGGCGTCGGGGAACGAGCGGATTTCCACCTTGTCGTTCTGGATCTTCAAGTCGCCGTTGTAGTTCGGGTTCTTGGTGAAGACCGCCTTGACGACCTGCTTGCCCTTGGTCTCCGTCTTGAGGGTGTACGGACCCGACCCGTCGGCGTGGAAGCCGTCGCGCAGCTTCTTCGGCGCGTAGACGTCCTTGTCGACAATGGCCGCCGCCGGTGTGGAGAGCTTGTACGGGAAGGTGGCGTCCGGCTTCTTCAGGTGGAAGACGACCTCCTGGTCGCCCGCCGGCTCGATCGTGTCGATGTTCTCCAGCAGGGAGACCGGGCCCGCCTCGTCATTGATGGCCAGCACCCGGTCGATGGAGTACTTCACATCGGCCGAGGTGATGGCCTTGCCGTTGGCGAACTTCAGCCCGCTGCGGAGCTTGCAGCGGTAGCTCTCGTTCTCGTGGTCGGTGAAGTGGCAGTCGCTGGCCGCGTCCGGCACCGGCACGCCGCCGCCGCGCGGCACATGGACCAGGGTCTGCACGGTCTGCCGCAGGATGTTCCAGGCGCTCGCGTCGTAGGCGAAGGCCGGGTCGAAAGGCGCGGGAGCGTCCTTCGAGGTCTCGAAGGTGTCCGTGGTGCCCACGACGATGGCCTTGCCGCCACTGCCGCCGTCGGATCCGCCGCAGCCGGCGAGTACGGGGGCCAGCAGCCCCACGACGGCCGACAGCGCCAAGGTCTTGCGGTTCATCCTGGACGTTCTCCCTCATCCCGCGCTGGGATACAGCGGTCTACGTGACACTCCGCCGCCGCCGCTCGTTCGGAGCGGCGCGATCGGGGCCGGTACAGAGCGATCAGTTCTGTGTTCTCAGCGACTTGGTGGGCGCTGGGCCACGAGTGGAGTGCGGCGAAGTTCTCGCGATGAGATTAGTGGGCCTCGTCAGGAAAGCTGGAACTGTGGCGAGTTGCGGGCTAATGCTCGCGTGAACACCAATACCGCCGCTCTGTTTTGGGGGCGGCTTCATGTTTCGTACACCCGCCCACCAAACGGGACACATGGGCGCCCGGAGGGGGGTCCCACCGGGGACTCCAGCACGTCAACTCGCCACTGTCGACGGCGTGTCGGGTGAGAAAGGTCACGCCCCGGCCGGCATTGGCGGGGCGTGAATTACACGGCCGGACGCTCACGGAAAATACACACTTCGCTGCCGAGAGTTTCCCTCTGCATTCGGGGAAACACGCTCGGTGCGCGGTTCAGTGCATTCCCGTGATCAGGGTGGACAGAAAAGCAAGGTCGACTTCTTCGAGCGATCCGACGACCACCCGGCCGGACGCGGGCGCTATCGGTGCGACCGACGGTACGGCCACCACGCGGCACCCCGCGGCCTCGGCCGCGGCCACTCCGGTTGCTGTGTCCTCGATGACCGCACAGCGGGCCGGATCGGCTCCGAGACCGGCCGCGGCGAGCAGGTAGGGGTCAGGGTGCGGCTTGGTGCGCTCCACCTCGTCCCCGGCGACGGTGAGACGGAAGTGGGAAGGGCCGATCGAGGCGACGATCTTGTCGATGATGCGCCGGTGCGAGGCGGAGACCAGGGCGGTGGGCACCTGGTGCGCCGCCAGCTCGGCGAGCAGCCTGGCGGCTCCGGGCATCATCGGCACCCCGCCGCCGATGCGCTCCTCGAACTTGTCGTTGAGCAGCACGCTCAGCTCGGCGAGTGTGATGTCCGCGCCCGTGGCCTCGATGAGGTATCCGGCGCTGCGGGTCATGGGCCCGCCGACCACGATGTGCTTCCAAGTCGCGTCGAGCCGGTGCCCGAGGTCGGCGAAGACGGCCACCTCGGCGTCCCACCAGAAGCCCTCGGTGTCGACCAGGGTCCCGTCCATGTCCAGGAGGACAGCCTGGAGAGCGGAGCCTTCGGCCGTTCGTGTACTGAGCGCGGGGACTGTACTTGTCATCCGGGCACACCTCCTGGAGGGACGAGAAGGCCGGCCGCCTCCCAGGTGGGAGAGGCAGCCGGCCTGCACTGGACCGACCAGTGTACGTCCCGATCCGTTACCGCGCGTTGAAGTATTTCGCCTCGGGGTGGTGGATGACGATCGCGTCCGTGGACTGCTCCGGGTGCAGCTGGAACTCCTCGGAGAGGTGCACCCCGATGCGCTCCGGCTGGAGGAGGTCGGCGATCTTCGCCCGGTCCTCGAGGTCGGGGCAGGCGCCGTAACCGAGCGAGAAGCGGGCACCGCGGTACTTCAGGTCGAACATGTCCTTCACCTCGGCGGGGTCCTCGCCGGCGAAGCCGAGCTCGGAGCGGACCCGGGCGTGCCAGTACTCGGCCATGGCCTCGGCCAGCTGCACGGAGAGGCCGTGCAGTTCGAGGTAGTCGCGGTAGGAGTTGGCCTCGAAGAGCTTGGCCGTCTCCTCGCCGATCCGCGAGCCGACGGTGACGATCTGCAGGCCGATGACGTCGGTCTCGCCCGACTCCTCGGGGCGGAAGAAGTCGGCGAGGCACAGCCGGCGGCCGCGGCGCTGGCGGGGGAAGGTGAAGCGGGTGCGCTCGCTGCCGTCGTCGTTGAGGAGGATCAGGTCCTCGCCCTTGGAGACGCAGGGGAAGTAGCCGTACACGACGGCCGCCTCCAGGAGGTTGCCCGTGTGCAGCTTGTCCAGCCATCCGCGCAGGTGGGGGCGGCCTTCGGTGGCCACGAGCTCCTCGTAGGTGGGACCGCCCTTACGGGCTTCCTTCAGCCCCCACTGGCCCTTGAAGAGCGCGCCCTCGTCCAGCCAGGAGGCGTACTCCTTGAGCTGGATGCCCTTGACGACGCGGGTGCCCCAGAACGGCGGGGTGGGGATGGGGTTGGTGGTGGAGACGTCCGAGCGCACCGAGCCCTCGGGCTCCTCCACCACGTCCAGTACGGCGCCAGCCGCTGATGTCACAGCGCGCTTGGGTACGCGGCGCTGCTTGAGCTCGGGGAGGACCGCGCCGGGGACACCGCGCTTGACGCCGATCAGGGCGTCCATCAGGCGCAGGCCCTCGAACGCGTCGCGGGCGTAGCGGACCTCGCCCTCGTAGATCTCGTGGAGGTCCTGCTCGACATAGGCGCGGGTGAGGGCGGCTCCGCCCAGGATGACGGGGAAGTCCGCGGCCATCTTGCGCTGGTTGAGCTCCTGCAGGTTCTCCTTCATGATCACGGTCGACTTCACCAGGAGTCCCGACATGCCGATCACATCGGCACGGTGCTCCTCGGCGGCTTCCAGGATCGCGGAGACGGGCTGCTTGATGCCCAGATTGACCACGTTGTAGCCGTTGTTGGAGAGGATGATGTCCACGAGGTTCTTGCCGATGTCGTGGACGTCGCCGCGGACCGTGGCCAGCACGATGGTGCCCTTGCCATCGGCGTCGGACTTCTCCATGTGCGGTTCCAGGTGGGCCACCGCGGTCTTCATGACCTCGGCGGACTGGAGCACGAACGGCAGCTGCATCTGACCGGAGCCGAAGAGCTCGCCGACGACCTTCATGCCCTCCAGGAGGGTGTCGTTGACGATGTCGAGGGCCGGGCGGGTCTGCAGGGCCTCGTCGAGGTCCTTCTCCAGGCCGTTCTTCTCGCCGTCGATGATGCGGCGCTGGAGGCGCTCGTCGAGCGGGAGGGCGAGGAGTTCCTCGGCGCGGCCCGCCTTCATCGACTTCATGTTGACGCCCTCGAAGAGCTCCATGAGCTTCTGCAGGGGGTCGTAGCCCTCCGCCCTGCGGTCGTAGATCAGGTCGAGGGCGACCTTGACCTGCTCCTCCGTCAGCTGGGCGATGGGCAGGATCTTCGAGGCGTGGACGATGGCCGAGTCGAGGCCCGCCTTGACGCACTCGTCGAGGAAGACGGAGTTGAGGATGACGCGGGCGGCCGGGTTGAGGCCGAAGGAGATGTTGGAGAGGCCGAGCGTGGTCTGGACGTCGGGGCGCCGGCGCTTGAGTTCGCGGATCGCCTCGATGGTGGCCACGCCGTCCTTGCGGGACTCCTCCTGGCCGGTACAGATGGTGAAGGTCAGGCAGTCGATGAGGATGTCGGACTCATGGACGCCCCAGTTCCCGGTGAGGTCGGCGATGAGCCGCTCGGCGATGGCGACCTTGTTCTCGACGGTACGGGCCTGGCCCACCTCGTCGATGGTCAGCGCGATCAGCGCGGCGCCGTGCTCGACGGCCAGCTGGGTGACCTTGGTGAAGCGGGACTCGGGGCCGTCGCCGTCCTCGTAGTTGACGGAGTTGATGACGGCGCGCCCGCCGAGCTTCTCCAGACCGGCCTGCAGGACGGGCAGTTCGGTGGAGTCGAGGACAATGGGGAGGGTGGAGGCGGTGGCGAAGAGCCCGGCCAGCTTGTCCATGTCGGCGACGCCGTCGCGGCCCACGTAGTCGACGCAGAGGTCGAGCATGTGCGCGCCCTCGCGGATCTGGTCGCGGACCATCTCGACGCAGTCGTCCCAGCGGCCTTCCAGCATGGCCTCGCGGAACTTCTTGGAGCCGTTGGCGTTGGTGCGCTCGCCGATCGCCATGTACGCGGTGTCCTGGCGGAACGGGATCGTCTGGTAGAGCGAGGCGGCGCCCGGCTCGGGGCGCGGGTCGCGGACGGCGGGGGTGAGACCGCGGGCCCGGTCGACCACCTGGCGCAGGTGCTCGGGCGTCGTACCGCAGCAGCCGCCGATCAGGGACAGGCCGTAGTCGGTGACGAAGGTTTCCTGCGCGTCCGCCAGGCCCTCGGGGCCGAGCGGGAAGTGCGCGCCGTCCTTGGTCAGCACGGGCAGGCCGGCGTTGGGCATGCACATCAGCGGCGTACGCGAGTGGCGGGCGAGATAGCGCAGGTGCTCGCTCATCTCGGCAGGGCCCGTCGAGCAGTTGAGACCGATGAGGTCGATGCCGAGCGGCTCCAGGGCGGTCAGCGCGGCGCCGATCTCGGAGCCCAGCAGCATCACGCCGGTCGTCTCGAAGGCGAGGGAGCAGATCAGCGGTACGTCGACGCCCAGGGCCTCCATCGCCCGGCGTGCGCCGATGAGGCTCGACTTGGTCTGCAGCAGGTCCTGCGTGGTCTCCACGATCAGGGCGTCCGCACCGCCGGCGAGCAGACCCTCGGCGTTCTTCTGGTAGCCGTCGCGCAGCACGTCGTACGCGATGTGGCCGAGCGAGGGGAGCTTGGTGCCGGGGCCGATCGAGCCGAGGACCCAGCGCTGGCGGCCGTCCTTGGCTGCGAACTCGTCCGCGACCTCGCGGGCGATGCGGGCGCCCGACTCGGAGAGCTCTACGATCCGGTCGGCGATCTCGTACTCGTTCGCTGCCGATTGGTTCGCGCCGAAGGTGTTGGTCTCCACGCAGTCGACGCCGACCGCGAAGTACTCCTCGTGCACCGAGCGGACGATGTCCGGCCGGGTGACGTTGAGGATCTCGTTGCACCCCTCGAGATCCTGGAAGTCCTCAAGAGTGGGATCCTGCGCCTGCAGCATGGTGCCCATCGCGCCGTCGGCCACCACCACTCGCGTGGCGAGCGCCTCGCGGAGGGCGTCAACTCGGGTCCGGCTGTCAGCGGAAGGGGTCGGCAACGAGGCCATGGAAAGTGCTCCCTGGGATGCGACGGCTGTCGGCTTTGCGCCCCCCGGCAGGACGGCGCACCGGGTCAGCCTAGCGGGGGCGCCCCGCGGGCCGTGAAGGTGTCCCACGGGGCGGACGCTCTGCCGCTCGCTGACACGCGCTGGCACTCGGTCGGCATCGGCCGATATTGTTCAGCATTGTCGAACACTGCGAAGGAGGACGGGTCCATGGCCAAGAACATCCAGTCGCTCGAGCGGGCTGCGGCCATGCTGCGGCTCCTCGCGGGCGGCGAGCGGCGGCTCGGCCTGTCCGACATCGCCTCCTCCCTCGGTCTGGCCAAGGGCACGGCGCACGGCATTCTGCGCACCCTGGCGCACGAGGGGTTCGTGGAGCAGGACCCGGCGTCCGGCCGCTACCAGCTGGGGGCGGAACTGCTCCGCCTGGGCAACAGCTATCTGGACGTGCACGAGCTGCGCGCCCGCGCGCTGGTCTGGACGGACGACCTGGCCCGCTCCAGCGGCGAGAGCGTCTATCTGGGCGTGCTCCACCAGCGGGGCGTGCTGATCATCCACCATGTCTTCCGCCCGGACGACAGCCGGCAGGTCCTGGAGGTCGGGGCCATGCAGCCGCTGCACTCCAGCGCGCTGGGCAAGGTCCTCTCCGCGTACGACCCGGTGGCGCACAGCGAGGTCGTCGAGACCGATTTCAAGTCCTTCACCCCGCGCACGGTCACCGGCCTGCAGGATTTCGAGTCCGTCCTCGACCTGACCAGGGCGCGCGGCTGGGCCGCCGACGTGGAGGAGACCTGGGAAGGCGTGGCCTCGGTGGCGGCCCCGATCCAGGACCGCCGTCGGATGCCGGTCGGGGCGGTCGGCATCACCGGCGCGGTGGAGCGGGTGTGCACCGGGGACGGGCAGCTGCGCCCCGAGCTGATCGCCGCGGTACGGGACTGCGCGCGGTCCGTCTCCCGCGATCTGGGCGCCAGCCGCTTCTAGGCCGCAGCCTTAACCCTTACGGCAGAACTTCGGGCTCCGGCGTTTCCCGGCATCGAGTTCCTGGTCACAGAACCCTTGACGTTGTGTTAACCGGCGAGTAACACTCTCGTTCAACGGTCGGCATTGTCGAACACCTACCGGTAATACGAGTTAGAGTGTGGCAACGCCAAGGGCCGGCAACGTTCCCCTGGACGAAGGACAAAGGAGTCGCGGGTGTCCAGCTCCGACATCTTCATCGGCGAGACCATCGGTACCGCCGTACTCATCCTGCTCGGCGGTGGCGTCTGTGCCGCCGTCACGCTGAAGCGCTCAAAGGCAAAGGACGCGGGCTGGCTCGCGATCACGTTCGGCTGGGGATTCGCCGTACTGACCGGCGCCTACCTCGCGGGCGGCGTCTCCGGCGCCCACCTCAACCCCGCGGTGACCATCGGCCTCGCGATCGAGGGCGGCACCAAGTGGAGCGACGTACCGCTCTACCTGGCCTCGCAGCTCCTCGGCGCGATGATCGGCGCGGTGCTGGTCTGGGCCGTCTACTACGGACAGTTCCACGCGCACCTCACCGATCCCGAGATCGCGAAGACCAAGGACGACAGCCCTGCGGGTCCTGTCCTCGGTGTCTTCTCCACCGGGCCCGAGATCCGCAACGTGGTGCAGAACCTGGTCACCGAGATCATCGCGACCGTCGTGCTCGTCCTGGCGATCCTCACCCAGGGCCTCAATGACGGCGGTCACGGTCTCGGCACGCTCGGCGCACTGATCACCGCGCTGGTCGTGGTGTCGATCGGACTCTCGCTCGGCGGCCCGACCGGGTACGCCATCAACCCGGTCCGCGACCTCGGTCCGCGCATCGTGCACGCCCTGCTCCCGCTGCCCAACAAGGGCGGTTCGGACTGGAGCTACGCATGGATCCCGATCGCGGGACCGCTGATCGGCGGCGCCATAGCGGGCGGCCTCTACAACGTCGCCTTCGCCTGAGCCCGACTCCCCACCCTTCACAGACTTCTCTGGAGCACATCGTGACCACCGACGCTCACACCACGGGGCCGTTCATCGCGGCCATCGACCAGGGCACCACGTCCAGCCGCTGCATCGTGTTCGACAAGGACGGCCGGATCGTCGCCGTCGACCAGAAGGAACACGAGCAGATCTTCCCCAAGCCGGGCTGGGTCGAGCACGACGCCGCCGAGATCTGGACCAACGTCCAGGAAGTCGTGGCGGGCGCCATCGAGAAGGCCGGCATCACCTCCGCCGACGTCAAGGCGATCGGCATCACCAACCAGCGCGAGACCACGCTGCTCTGGGACAAGAACACCGGTGAGCCCGTCCACAACGCCCTCGTCTGGCAGGACACCCGCACCGACGCGCTCTGCAGGGAGCTCGGCCGCAACGTCGGCCAGGACCGCTTCCGCCGCGAGACCGGCCTCCCCCTCGCCTCGTACTTCGCCGGGCCCAAGGCCCGCTGGCTGATCGACAACGTCGAGGGGCTGCGCGAGCGTGCCGAGGCCGGGGACATCCTCTTCGGCACCATGGACTCCTGGGTCATCTGGAACCTGACGGGCGGGGTGAACGGCGGCGTCCACGTCACCGACGTCACCAACGCCTCGCGCACGATGCTGATGAACCTGCACACCATGGCGTGGGACGAGAAGATCCTCTCCTCCATGAAGCTCCCGGCGGCCATGCTGCCCGAGATCCGCTCGTCCGCCGAGGTGTACGGACACGCCAAGGGCGGCGTCCTGGACGGCGTCCCGGTCGCCTCCGCGCTCGGCGACCAGCAGGCGGCCCTGTTCGGCCAGACCTGCTTCTCCGAGGGCGAGGCCAAGTCCACGTACGGCACCGGCACCTTCATGCTGATGAACACCGGTGACAAGCCGGTCAACTCGTACAACGGACTGCTGACGACGGTCGGTTACCAGATCGGCGACCAGAAGCCCGTCTACGCGCTGGAAGGCTCCATCGCCGTCACCGGCTCGCTGGTGCAGTGGATGCGCGACCAGATGGGCCTCATCAAGTCCGCGGCCGAGATCGAGACCCTGGCGTCCTCGGTCGAGGACAACGGCGGCGCCTACTTCGTGCCGGCCTTCTCCGGTCTCTTCGCCCCGTACTGGCGCTCCGACGCCCGCGGTGTGATCACCGGCCTCACCCGGTACGTCACCAAGGCGCACATCGCGCGCGCCGTGCTCGAGGCCACCGCCTGGCAGACCCGCGAGATCACCGACGCCATGACGAAGGACTCCGGTGTCGAGCTCGCCGCGCTCAAGGTCGACGGCGGAATGACCTCCAACAACCTGCTGATGCAGACCATCTCGGACTTCACGGACGCGCCTGTGGTGCGCCCCATGGTCGCCGAGACGACCTGCCTCGGCGCCGCCTATGCCGCCGGCCTGGCCGTCGGCTTCTGGTCCAGCACCGACGAACTGCGCGCCAACTGGCGCCGGGCCGCCGAGTGGACCCCCCGTATGGACGCGGACCAGCGGGAACGCGAGTACAAGAGCTGGCTCAAGGCAGTGGAACGTTCCATGGGCTGGCTCGACGAGAACACCGGCGAGGAGTAATCGACATGACCACCCTGCACAGCGTCCCGGCCCTCGGGACGCACCCGGCCTCCGGCTCCACAGCGAGCCGGGCCGAGACTCGGGAGCAGCTTTCCAAGGCGACGTACGACCTCCTGGTGATCGGCGGCGGCATCCTGGGCATCTCCACCGCCTGGCACGCCGCTCAGTCCGGGCTGCGGGTGGCCCTGGTGGACGCCGGCGACTTCGCCGGCGCCACCTCCTCCGCCTCCTCCAAGCTTCTCCACGGCGGACTGCGCTACCTGCAGACCGGCGCGGTGAAGCTGGTCGCGGAGAACCACTTCGAGCGGCGTGCGGTCTCCAGGGACGTGGCACCGCACCTCGCCAATCCGCTCACCTTCTACCTGCCCGTCTACAAGGGCGGACCGCACGGCGCGGCCAAGCTCGGCGCGGGTGTCTTCGCCTACTCGGCGCTCTCCGCGTTCGGTGACGGCGTCGGCCATGTCATATCGCCCTCACGGGCGCAGCGTGACGTGCCGGAGCTCCGTACGCAGAACCTCAAGGCCGTCGCGGTGTACGGCGACGACCAGATGAACGACTCCCGCATGGCGCTGATGACGGTCCGCGCGGCGGCCGAGGCGGGCGCCACCGCCCTCAACCACGCCGAGGTCACCGGGCTGCGCTTCACCCAGGGCCGGGTGACGGGCGCCGAGCTCAAGGACCGTATGAGCGGGGAGGAATTCGGGGTCACCGCACGGCTGGTGCTCAATGCGACGGGCCCGTGGGTGGACCACCTGCGCAAGCTGGAGGATCCGGACTCGGCTCCCTCCATCAGGCTCTCCAAGGGCGCGCACCTGGTCCTGAAGCGGACCTCGCCGTGGAAGGCCGCGCTGGCCACCCCGATCGACAAGTACCGGATCACCTTCGCGCTGCCGTGGGAGGACCAGCTGCTCCTGGGGACGACCGACGAGGAGTACGAGGGCGACCCGGCGGATGTGCGGGTCACCGAGAAGGACACCGCGCAGATCCTGGACGAGGCGGCCTACTCCGTACGCGACCAGCAGCTCTCCCGCGACCTGATCACCTACTCCTTCGCGGGTCTGCGGGTGCTTCCCGGCGGTCCCGGCGACACCTCGAAGGCCAAGCGCGAGACGGTCGTCACCGAGGGGCGCGGCGGGATGCTCTCGGTGGCGGGCGGCAAGTGGACGACCTTCCGCCACATCGGCCGTACGGTGATGAACAAGCTGGCCGCGCTGCCCGGCCACCCGCTCGGCGAGGACATGGAGCCGATCTCGCATCTGCCCAGGAGGCTCCCGCTGCCCGGCATCGCCAACCCGAACGCGGTCGCGCACCGGCTCCTGGTGGACGCTCCCGCGCCCGGTCCGCGGATGGCCGCCGACACCGCCCGCCATCTGGCGACGCACTACGGTTCGCTCTCCTTCGACATCGCGCGCCTCGCCAACGAGGACCCGTCGCTGGCCGAGCGGATCCACCCCGACGCACCGGAGATCTGGGCGCAGGTCGTCTACGCCCGTGACCACGAGTGGGCCGAGACGGCGGACGACGTGCTGCGCCGCCGTACGACGCTGACGATCCGGGGTCTGGCGACGGACGACATCCGGGCCAGGGTCGAGGACGTGCTCGGCAAGAAGTAACCCCACATCGGTAAGGGGCGACTCGCAGGGGGGTCGCCCCTTACTCATGCCATGCGCCGTCCACAGTGCCGCAACATCCGGCGGCGACAGTGGAGTTCATGCCCCTACGCGAACACGCTCATCTGGCCGTCGCGCTCGACGGCTCCGACCCGCAGGAGTTCCTCCGCCTGGCGCAGCGCGCCGAGGAGGGCCTGCTCGACTTCGTCACCGCGCAGGACGGCCCCGGGCAGCTGGATCCCACGCTGCTCACCGGGCTCGCCGCCGCCGGCACGGACCGGATCGGCCTGGTGCCGCTGGAGACGACGGCGGGCGACCCCTCGGTCTTCGCCCGGCGGATCACCACGCTCGACCGGCTGAGCGCGGGGCGGGCAGGGGTACGGCCGCGCGTGGCGACCAGCGCCGCCGACCACGACCGGCTCGTCGGTCTGTTGGGGACCCCCGAGGGAGACCTGCTGCTGGACGGACTCTTCGAGCAGGCGGGCGAGTTCCTGGCGCGGGCGGACCGCAGCTGGGGTGCGGTCCGACCGCCCGTCGTCGCGCTCGCCCATGCCACGGCGGTCTACCGGTTCAGCGCCGCGCACGCCGATGTCGTGCTCGTGACGCCCACCGACACCGGGCAGCTCGTCGCCATCCGCAAGGAGGTCGACACACTGGCCGAGGAGGCAGGCCGGCCGCCGGGCTCGCTGCGGGTCCTCGCCGACCTGAATGTGCTGCTGGGCGAGGGCGAAACCTTCGACTCGGACGCCG
Organism: Streptomyces beijiangensis; assembly: GCF_017315755.1. Taxonomy (GTDB): domain Bacteria; phylum Actinomycetota; class Actinomycetes; order Streptomycetales; family Streptomycetaceae; genus Streptomyces; species Streptomyces beijiangensis. Next base: position 30,303 of record NZ_JAFLRJ010000096.1, on the reverse strand, counting down.
CGGTGTTCATCGGCACTCCGGACGCGCTCGCCGACCGGCTCCAGGAGTGGTTCGAGGAGGGCGGCGCCGACGGCTTCCGGCTGCGGCCCGCCGACGCGGCGCGCGACGTGGAGACCCTGGTCGCCGAGGTCGTGCCCGAGCTCCAGCTACGCGGTCTGTTCCGCACCTCGTACCCGGACGGCAGTCTGCGCTCCCGTCTCGGACTCGCCTGACCGCAGGAAGGACACCCGGAACACCATGAAATTCTCCGTACTCTCCCTCATCGGACATGCCCCGCACCCGCTGACCGGTGAACTCCCCTCCTCCGCCGACCGGTTGGCGGAGGTCGTCGAGACGGGTGTCGAGGCCGAGCGGCTCGGCTTCGACGCGTACGCGGTCGGTGAGCGGCACGCGGGTCCTTTCCTGTCGTCGAGCCCGACCGTGGTCCTCGGCGCGCTCGCCTCCCGTACGACCACGATCAGGCTCCTCACCGGTGTCACGGTCGTCGCGATCCTCGACCCGGTCCGGGTCGCCGAGGACTACGCGACGCTCGACCTGCTCTCGCGCGGCCGTATCGAACTCGTTGTCGGCAAGGGCGCCGAGGCAGGGCACTTCGATCTCTTCGGCCTCGACGAAGAGCGCCAGTGGGATCTGCAGAAGGAGAAGTACGAGCTGCTGCGGCGGCTGTGGAGCGAGGAGGGCGTGGACTGGGAGGGCGAGTTCCGGCCGCCGCTGAAGAACGTGACGACCGTCCCCCGCCCCTTCGACGGCCTCCCGCGCATCTGGCACGGCTCGGCCACCAGCCTCAACTCCCCCGAGCTGGCCGCCAAGCACGGCGACCCGCTCTTCACCGCCAACGCCGTCCAGCCGCGCGAGGCGTACGCGAAGCTGATCGACCACTACCGCGAGCGGTTCGAGGCGTACGGACACGATCCCGCCCGCGCCCATGTGGCGGCGGGCTCGGGCGGGCTGCTGATCGCGGACAGCTCGCAGCAGGCGGTGTCGCGCTTCAAGGGGCTGTACGAGGCGAAGGTGGCCCAGACCTTCAAGCCGCACCTGGCGGGCAAGGCGGGCTACAACACCCCGTTCCGCACGATCGAGGACGCCATCGAGAGCGGTCCTCAGTTGATCGGCTCCCCGCAGCAGATCATCGACAAGATCCTCGGGTACCACGAGGTCTACCGGCACGATCTGCAGTCCATCACCGTCGACGGATTCGGCCTGGCACACGGCGAACAGCTCGAAACGCTGCAGCGGTTCGCCGAGGAGATCGCCCCGGTGGTACGCAGCGAGGCGCCTTCCACGCTCTGGGGGTGAGCAGTGGCGGGCTACATCAGGGCGAGGCATTCGGTGGTGATGCGCCTGCGGTCGGCGCAGTCCAGGTTGAGCGCTGCGCCGGCCTCTCCCCCGTCACGCCCTGCAGCCTCCCTGTCGCACTCTCTACGGTGCATACCGCGAAGTCTTAGCCGTCAACTACTCGGCCGTTAACAACCGGGCTTGCGGGCTCGGTCGGACGGCTCTGCTTATGCTCCCGACTGCCCCTACGACAGGACGGTCACGGGTCACATCTACCTGCCTCGGCTATGCCGGGGCCGGATCGGGCATGTTGACGAATACCCACGCCGAGCGTGCACGGTTGCGCACGTTGACCCCGGCGACGTGGTCGGCGGGCCCAGCGAGGCCACACCGACGACAGGAGAAGAGGTCCCGGGTACGCCGGTTGGCGCGCTCGGTGTGCCCGCAGCGCGGACAGCGTTGCGAGGTGTAGGCCGGGTCCACCTCGACGAAGGGCACTCCGGCTTGGCGGCACTTGTAGGCGATGAATTCGCCGAGTTGGTGGAAGGGCCAGGAGGACAGTCGTGCTCGCCGGTCGCGAGAAACCGTAACCCGCGCGCGGATGCCCCGGAGTTCTTCCAGGGCGATACCGCGCTCGGTGCGTTGGGCGACAGCAACAACTGCTTGGGAAATCTTGTGGTTGATGTGCGTGGCGTGGCGGGCTTCCTTCTTCGCCCGCTTCTTGAGGCGCTGCTTGGCGGACCGGGTCTGCTTGGCCTGGAGTTCGGCCCGCTTGCGGGTCTGCCAGCGCCGGTAACGGCCCAGGCGTCGGCCCTGGTGGTTGTCCCCGTCGCTGGTGGTGGCGAGGTTGACGATGCCCCGGTCCACACCGATGAAGTCGACCGGCTCGTACACCTCGGGCTCGGACACATCGATAGTGGCGATCAGGAACCACTTGCCATCGCGGAACACCAGATCAGATTCGCCCCGCCGATGCTCGACCAGTTCCTTGAGCACTTCAGGGGGGCAGGCGAAAGGGACATTCTTAACGCGGCCGTCCAGGGTCCAGATCGAGGCCGTTCGCGCGTCGTAGGTCCACGACAGGCACCGGTCGTCGTACGTGTGCGCAGCGTGCTTCCGGAACACTATGGGCTTGGACTCCGCCTTACGACGACGCTTCGACGTCTGCGACCCCAGGTTCCCGGCCCGGATGTTCGCCCTCAACGTGGTGTAGGCATCGGCGACGCGCTTGATGATGTGCTGTGAGGCCTGCGCCCCGAACCCTCGCGCCTTGAGTTCGCCGTAGCACAGCTTCCGAAGCTCGCGGACGTCGGCCTTGAGTCCGAAGCCCTCGAACGCGATGGTGGACACCCAGTGCGCGGCGTCGTTGATCGCGGGCAGGGTGCGCTCAAATGCCGGTGCCTGCACGGCATCCGGCTGGAGCTTGACCTGCACCACCAGCTTCATGGGCACCGAACATAACTACACGCCACGCACCCCGCACCCACCTCACCGAAGGTCACCCGATCGAGTGACCGCACCCCAGTCGTGGTCTGCTGTGGCCGACTCCGTCAGCAAGGCGATCTTGTCCTGCTCCGCAGGATCTCGCGGGATCCAGCTCCGCCGGCAGAAGGCCGCAACGCTCCGCGTCGCACCACCATGGATGTGGTTCCTCCCCTGCATGAACGCCCGGGATCCTCGCAAGAATCCGCTGAAATAGGTCGGTCGAGCGGCCGGGAAAGGACCGGATCGCGGGACCCCCGTGCGCGACGGGCCCTTCAGGAGCCATAATCACCAGATAGATCGGATGTCTGATGAGGCGAGGTTCCCATGGCTGTGACCGACGAGGCCATCGAGAAGATCAAAGAAATGATCGTCTCCGGTGCACTGCGGCCGGGCGACCGGCTGCCCAAGGAGAGCGAACTCGCCGCTGAGCTGGGGCTTTCCCGTAATTCTCTGCGTGAGGCGGTACGCGCGCTGTCGCTGATCCGCATCCTCGACGTGCGTCAGGGCGACGGCACGTACGTCACCAGCCTCGATCCGCAGCTGCTGCTCGAAGCGATGAGTTTTGTCGTGGACTTCCACCGGGACGACACGGTCCTGGAGTTCCTTGCCGTACGGAGAATCCTGGAGCCGGCCGCCACGGCGATGGCCGCCACCAAGATCGGCGAGGCAGAACTGGACCGGCTCACCGCCCAGCTCGACGCGCTGGGCCCGCAGCCGTCGGTGGAGGAACTCGTCGCCAGCGACCTGGAGTTCCACCGGGGCATCGTGCAGGGCTCGGGCAACTCGGTGCTCTGCTCGCTGCTCGACGGCCTCTCGGGGCCGACGACCAGGGCGCGGGTGTGGCGCGGGCTGACCCAGGAGGACGCGGTCAGCCGCACCCTCCTGGAGCACCGGGCGATCCTGGCCGCACTGAAGGACCGGGACGCCGAAGCGGCCCGGTCCTGGGCGACGGTGCACATCGCCAGCGTCGAGCAGTGGCTGCGCTCGACGCTCTGAGGTGAGGCGGGTCAGTCCTGCTTCTCGCCGCTGGCGTAGCGGGAGACGATCAGGGCGACGATGATGATGGCGCCGTTGAGGAACTGGTTCCACAGGGCGGGGACACCGCCCAGCGTCATCACATTGAGGACCAGCTGAAGGGTGAGGACGCCGGTGAGCGCGCCGAAGAGCGTGCCACGGCCCCCCTTCAGGCTGATCCCGCCGATGACGGCGGCCGCGAACACCTGGAAGATCCAGCCGTTGCCCTGATTGGCCGCGATGGAACCGTAGTGCCCTGTGTAGAGGATGCCCGCGAAGGCGGCGAGCAGCCCGCCGACCGCCAGGACGATCCAGGTGATCCGGTCCACCCTGATGCCGGCCGCCCGTGCCGCCTCGGGGTTGCCGCCGATCGCGTACAGCGAACGCCCGTGCCTGGTCCACGCCAGTGCGGCGCCGCCGACGGCGAAGAGCGCCAGGCAGATCCAGACCGCGGCCGGTGCGCCGAGCCACGAGGTCATGCCCAGGTAGCTGAAGGACTCCGGCACGTCGATGATCGACTTGCCCTCGGTGATGCCGATCTGGAGTCCGCGCAGCATGGTGAGCATGCCGAGCGTGGCGATGAAGCCATTGACGTTGAGCTTCAGCATCAGGAAGCCGTTGATCGCGCCGATCGCCAGTCCGACCAGCAGACAGAGCGGGATCGCCGTCCAGGTCGGCAGGAACCCGAGCCCGGTGAAGCGGCCGCCTTCCGTGGGCATCACCAGCCACATCGCGACGACCGGTGCGATACCGATCGTCGACTCCAGTGACAGGTCCATGCGCCCGCAGATCAGGATCAGCGCCTGTCCCAGCACCAGCAGGCTCAGCTCGGAGCACTGCTGGATCACGCTGATCAGGTTGTCCGAGGTCAGGAAGACCGGCGAGACGATGAAGCCGATCACCATCAGCACCAGGATCACCGGCACGAGCGAGAAGTCGCTCCAGCGGATCAGTGCCAGCCTGCCTCGCAGCGGACTGGCCTCCCCCTTGGTCTCGTTGGCCGCAATCGGCCCGATCGTGTCGGTCATGCCCGCTCCCCTACGCCTTCCATGGCGGCGACCAGTTCCCCGTCCGTCCACCCACTGTCGTATTCCGCGACCACTCGCCCGTGGAAGAGGGCGATCACGCGGTCGCACACCCGCAGATCATCGAGTTCGTCCGAGATGATCACTGCGGCGCTGCCTTCGTCGGCGACCCTGCGGACCACCCCGAGCAGCGAGTCCTTGGACTTCACGTCCACACCTGCCGTCGGCCGTACCGCAACCAGTGCGCTCGGCTTACGGGCGAGGGCGCGGGCCACCACCACCTTCTGCTGGTTTCCGCCCGAGAGGCCGGACACCTTCTGCTCGGGACCTGTGGTCTTGATGTCGAGCGAGGAGATCATGGCCTGCGCGAACTCCCTTGTACGGGAGGGCAGTACGGTCCCCCACGGCCCGAGCTGGTCGGCCACCGTCAGCGTCGCGTTCTCCGCGACGCTGCGCTCCAGGACCAGTCCCTGGCGGTGCCGGTCCTCGGGGATGTACCCGATCCCGGCGTCCAGCGAGTGCGGGACGCTGCCCGGCTTCACCGTGACGCCGCGTACGACGACGCGCCCCGCCGTGGCCTTCCGCATCCCGACCAGGGTCTCGCCCAGCGCGGTGTTGCCGCTGGCCGCCGCCCCGGCGATGCCGAGGACCTCGCCGGGCCGCACCTCGATGTCCAGGGGGTCGAACTCCCCCTCAAGGGCCAGTGCTTCGGTACGGAGCACGGGCTCGGTCCCCTCGGAAGCGGGGCGCGGGGCCGCGTGCCAGGCCGAGGCCCCGGCCGCCTTCTCGCCGGTCATCGCCGACACGAGGTCCGCCTTGTTCAGTTCCGCGACGGGCGCGGTGAGGACATGGCGGGCGTCGCGGTAGACGGTGACCGCGGTGCACAGTTCGTACACCTCCTGCAGATGGTGGGAGATGAAGAGGAACGCCACCCCCTGGCTCTGCAGGTCGTGGAGCTTCGCGAAGAGGCTCTGGATGCCCCGGGCGTCGAGCTGGGCGGTCGGCTCGTCGAGGATGATCAGCTTCGCGCCGAACGAGAGGGCGCGGGCGATCTCGACGAACTGGACCTGCTCGACGGTGAGGTCCTTGGCCCGGGTGTTGGGGTCCACCTCCACGCCGTACTCGGCGAGCAGGTCGGCCGCGCGCCGGCGCAGACCCTTCCAGTTGATCCAACGGCCCCCGGAGTCGAAGCGGTTGAGGAAGAGGTTCTCCGCGACCGTGAGGTCGGGGACGACCATGGACTTCTGGTAGACGCAGGCGACCTTCGACTGCCAGGCCGCCGTGTCCCCGAAGGCGGGCGCGGGCTCCCCGCTGAAGGTGACCTGCCCCGCGTCCGCCCTGTGGAGTCCGGTGATGACGCTGACGAGCGTGGACTTGCCCGCGCCGTTGCGCCCGACGAGTGCGTGCGACTCGCCGGGCTGAACGGTCAGCCGGACGTCGTCGAGCGCGACGGTGGGACCGAAGCGCTTGACGATGCCCTCTGCGTGAACAGCTGGTACTGCCTGTGACATGGCTAGTTCTTCCCCAGCTGGTTCGCCCACAGCTTCGGGTCGTCCACGTTCGCCTTGGTCACGAGCGGCGCGGGGAGCTGGTCCTCGAGGCCGTTCGGGAGCTGGATGATCGTGGAGTCGTGGTCGGTCTTGCCCGGCTTGAAGGTCTTGCCGTCCAGGGCCGCCTTGGCGTAGTACAGCGCGTACTTGGCGTACAGGTCGGCGGGCTGGGAGATCGTGGCGTCGATCTTCCCGGACTTGATGGCGTCGAACTCCTCCGGGATCCCGTCGTTGGAGATGATCGTGATGTGGCCCTTGGTCCCCGCCGGCTTCAGCAGGTTCTTCTGCTGCAGGAGCGCGAGCGTGGGCTGCAGGAAGACGCCGCCCGCCTGCATGTAGATGCCGTTGAGGTCGGGGTTGGCGGCGAGCGTCGACTGGAGCTTCGCGGAGGCGACGTCGCCCTTCCAGTCGGTGGCCAGCTCGAAGACCTTGATGTCCGGGTAGTTCGCGGTCATGCAGGACTTGAAGGCCTCGGAGCGGTCGCGGCCGTTGATGGAGGAGAGGTCGCCCTGGAACTCGGCGACCTTGCCCTTGCCCTTCAGCTGCTCGCCGAGGAACTTGCAGGCGTTGGTCCCGTACGCCTTGTTGTCGGCGCGCACCACCATGTAGACGTTGCCCTTGTCGGGGCGGGTGTCGACACTGATGACCGGAATCTTCTTTTTGTTGAGGTTTTCCAGCGTCGAGGCGATCGCCCCGGTGTCCTGGGGCGCCATCACCACGGCCTTGGCGCCCTGGTCGCTGAACGTCTGCACGTTGGCGACCAGCTTGCCTATGTCGTTCTGCGAGTTGGTCAGCGGCAGTGCCTTGACGTCGCCGGCCTTGACGCCCTTCGCGATGTACTGCTGGTAGGAGTTCCAGAAGTCGCTGTCGCTGCGGGGCAGGTCGATGCCGACCTTCTTGTCGGCCGATCCGCTGCCCGAGTCCCGGTTGCATCCGGCGAGGGCTGTCACGGCCAGCAGTACGACGCAGGCCGCGGCGGCTGAGTTACGCACTCTCATGGGGTCCCGTCCTTGGTGAGTGTGATGACGCTGAGGGTGAGCTGTTGCACTGCTGGGTTACTCGGCGGGGCGCAGGCGCAAGCCCTGCATCCCGCCGTCGACTGCGAGTGCGGTTCCGGTCACGGCGGCTGCCGCAGGGCTGGCGAGGTAGAGCACGGCTGCCGCCACCTCGTCGGCGGAGACCAGACGTCCTGACGGCTGTCGTGCGTTGAGCGCGGCTCGCTCCGCCGCCGGGTCGTCGGACTGGTCGAGGAGGCGGCCGACCCAGGGAGTGTCGGCGGTGCCGGGGTTGACGCAGTTGACCCGGATCCCTTCCCGGACATGGTCGGCGGCCATGGCGAGCGTCAGCGAGAGGACAGCGCCCTTGCTGGCGCTGTAGAGGGCGCGCTGCGGGAGGCCGGCGGTGGCCGCGATCGAGCAGGTCTGGGTGATGGAGACGCAGCCGGGGCGGTCGACGGCCGCGGCCCGCAGGTGCGGCAGCGCGTGCCGGGCGGTGCGGACCATGCCCAGGACGTTGATGTCCATGACACGCCGCCACTCGTCGTCGGCGTTGTCGGCGACAGTGCCGATCGCGCCGATGCCCGCGTTGGAGACGACCGTGTGCAGGGCCCCGAACTCGGCGGCGGCGGCATCGACCGCTTCCCGTACGGCGGCGTCGTCCGTGACGTCGGCGGTCAGCGCCAGGACGCCGTCCGGTGCACCCTTGGTCTCCCGGTCGAGTACGGCGACGCGTGCGCCCCGGGCCAGCAGCTGGGTCGCGATGGCCGCGCCGATGCCGGAGGCACCGCCGGTCACCAGGGCTGCGAGCCCTTCGAAGTCGCGTACTGCACTCATGAGTTGACCTCCAGGGTGGTGCGTCGGGCCTGCCATACGGGCCCGTCGGGATAGCGGTGTGCGGTGATCGATTCGGGGTGCATCCTGGCCGAGAAGCCCGGGGCGACGGGGGTGCGGTAGCGGCCGTGGTCGATGACGACGGGGGCGACGAAGTGCTCGTGGAGGTGGTCGACGTACTCGATGACACGGTCCTCGTCGGTGCCGGAGACCGCGACGTAGTCGAACATCGAGAGGTGCTGGACCAGTTCGCACAGGCCCACTCCGCCGGCGTGCGGGCAGACCGGGACGCCGTACTTGGCGGCGAGCAGCAGGATCGCGATGTTCTCGTTGACGCCGGCGACGCGGGCGGCGTCGATCTGGACGAAGTCGACGGCGCCCGCCTGGAGGAGCTGCTTGAAGACGACGCGGTTGGCGACGTGTTCGCCGGTGGCGACCTTGACGGGCTGTCCCGCACGTACGGCGGCGTGGCCGAGGATGTCGTCGGGGCTCGTCGGCTCCTCGATCCAGTGCGGGTCGAAGGGCGCGAGCGCCTCCATCCAGCGGACCGCGTCGGGCACGTCCCAGCGCTGGTTGGCGTCGACGGCGATACGGATCGAGGGGCCGACGGCGGCGCGGGCGAGCTTCATTCTCCGTACGTCGTCCTGGAGATCGGCGCCGACCTTCAGCTTGATCTGCGCGAAGCCCTCGGCGACCGCCTCCTTGGAGAGACGGACCAGCTTCTCGTCGTCGTAACCGAGCCAGCCGGGCGATGTGGTGTACGCCGGGTAGCCGTTGGCCCGCAGCAGCTCGGCCCGCCCGGCGCGGCCGGGTTCGGCGGTCCGCAGGATCGCGAGGGCGTCATCGGGGGTGAGGACATCGGTGAGGTAGCGGAAGTCGACGAGCGAGACGAGCTCTTCGGGCGTCATGTCGGCGAGGAACTGCCAGACCGGCTTGCCCGCCGCGGTCGCGGCCAGGTCCCAGGCGGCGTTGACGAGCGCGCCCGCCGCCATGTGCATCACGCCCTTCTCAGGGCCGAGCCAGCGCAGCTGCGAGTCATGGGTGAGGTCGAAGTAGAGCGCTGCGAGCTCGGCGGCTCCGCGCGGGACCGGGCGGCCCATCACATAGGGGCGGAGCGCCTCGATGGCCGCCGCGGTGACATCGTTGCCCCGCCCGATGGTGAAGCAGAAGCCGTGTCCCTCGACGCCGTCCCCGGCGTCGGTGCGGAGCACCACGTAGGCCGCGGAGTAGTCGGGGTCGGGGTTCATCGCGTCCGAACCGTCGAGTTGGTCCGAGGTGGGAAAACGGATGTCGAAAACCTCGAACTCCGTGACGGTCGGACTCATTCATGCCCCCATGGCAGGTACAGAGAAGTACGGCAGAGAAAGTGCGGCAGAGATGTGCGGTAGAACATCGGACCTTTAGCGGTCATCCGATGTATAGCGCCGCGCATGCCGCAACGTCCAGGGGCAGGACGAAAAAATCCGGTCACAGCTCGGATGAATCGGTTCCATTTGGGCAGCTTGCCTGCACTGCTGCCCATACGTGGAGAAGTTCAGTCCCCCCGCGCACGGGGCTGCGGAGGGGCACCGGGGAAGCCGTAAGGTTGGTGATGACGTGAAGAACTTCGGAAGGAGGCCTGGGTGATCGAGCTCGAGGGAGTTCCCGAGCTGATCGACCCGGTCATGGTGGCCGCGTTCGAGGGCTGGAACGACGCCGGTGACGCCGCCTCCGCCGCGGTCGCCCACCTGGACCGGGAGTGGAAGGGCGAGGTCTTCGCGGCTCTGGACGCCGAGGACTACTACGACTTCCAGGTCAACAGGCCGACGGTGTTCCTGGACGGCGGTGTCCGCAAGGTCACCTGGCCCACCACACGGCTCTCGGTGGTCCGGATCGGCGGCGACAAGCCGCGTGACCTCGTTCTGGTCCGCGGGATCGAACCGTCCATGCGCTGGCGCTCGTTCTGCAACGAGATCCTCGGCTTCGCCCATGAACTGGGCGTCGAGATGGTGGTGATCCTGGGCGCACTGCTCGGCGACACCCCGCACACCCGTCCGGTACCGGTCAGCGGTGTCACCTCCGACGCGGATCTGGCCAGGACGATGGACCTGGAGGAGACCAGGTACGAGGGCCCGACCGGCATCGTCGGCATCCTCCAGGAGGCGTGCACGCACGCGGGTGTTCCCGCGGTGAGCCTGTGGGCCGCGGTGCCGCACTATGTGTCGCAGCCGCCGAACCCGAAGGCGACGCTCGCCCTCCTCAACCGCCTTGAGGACCTGATCGACCTGCGCATTCCGCTGGGCGAACTGCCCGAGGACGCGCGGGCCTGGCAGGTGGGCGTTGACCAACTGGCCGCCGAGGACAGCGAAGTGGCGGAGTACGTGCAGTCGCTGGAGGAGGCCCGCGACACCGCGGAGCTCCCCGAGGCGTCCGGCGAGGCCATCGCCCGCGAGTTCGAGCGGTATCTGCGCCGGCGGGACGGCGGCCCTGGCCCCGGCCCCGGCTCGCACGCCACGGACGGCGAATCGGGCTCGTACCTCCGCGACGCCTCCGGCGGCCGGACCAGGCCGCCCAGGCCGCAGCGCCCTGATCCGGACCCGGGATCCGAGTCCGGGAACGACGAGGACGGGCCCGAGGGCCCCGAATCCTCCGACCAATAGCCGTACCGCGGTCGATCCCGGGGCGGGGTGCGTGCACCCCGCCCCGGGCCGTCGGCCCCGTCAGATCCGTCAGATCCGTCAGATCCGTCAGATCCGTCAGATCCGTCAGACCTGTCTGACCGAGACCACGTCGTAGTCGGTGTCCGGTGTCGGCGGCACATCGAAACGTGCGTTCGGCAGATAGACGCGGTTGCCCCAGGCCGCCGCCGTGGTGGGAATCCTGAAGCGCGCGGGATCGGTGATCCTGGTGACCGCCCTGCCCCGTGTACCCGCCGCGTTCAGTTCCACCACGTCGATCGCGTTCTGCTGCTGCTGTACGACATAGAGCGTCCGCCCGAGCAGCAGCAGACCGTCCGCGTTCGGCAGTCGCAGCGCGCCGATATCGACCCTGCGGGCCCGTCCGGTCCGCGGGTCGACCCGCATCAGCGAGCCGCCGTCCGCCGCCGTGTCGGCCACGATCAGCGCGCTGCCGTCCGGCGTCCGCTCGATCCCGTTGGCCGTGAAGTCGGGGCCCTGCACCCAGTCGCCGCTCAGCGGGACGGTCGCGATCTCACCGAGTGCGCCGCGCCGTCCGAACGGAAGGCGGTAGAGCTGCGCCTTGTACGTGTCGGTGAACCAGGCGGCGCCCGGCGTCAGCACCACATCGTTGATGAACGTGCGTTCCGAGCCGACGGTGTACGACGTCACGACCCGGCCCGAGCGCAGGTCGGCCACCCGGATCTCCCTGCTCGCCCCACCGCAGAGGAACAGCCGCCCGTACCGCTCGTCGAGCTTGAGCCCGATCACCGGGTGGTCGGGGCCCGCCCCCTCGACGACGGTCCGGCCCCGGCCCGTGGCCAGGCTCGCCCGGTGGACGGAACCGTGCGCGATCGAGCCCACGTAGGCGTACGGGCTGCCGCCGATCGTGATGCCCTCGGGCTGGAAGCCGTCGGGCAGCGGAAAGCCGGAGGGCCATCGCCCTCCGGCTGCCTCGGCCGTCTCGCCTGTTCCGGCTGTTCGTGCCGCTGCGACCGCGGTGCCGAGCGGAGTGAGAAGTGCCGCTCCCCCTAAGGCCGCAGCCCCCTGGAGAAGTCTTCGACGTGCGAAGGAACGGTGCATGAATCGCCCTTCCGACGAATGTTCTACGGACTCGCTCACCCCACCACACGGCAGTCGTCTCCGCAGTGTTTGGCCGAATTGCTACGTGACATCGTTTTCGGGACAGATTGCACGGGTTGCCCATTCAACTTGTTTTCAAACCAAGTTGACGCCACGGGGGTGGACGAGCCGCCGTCGCCGTAGCAGGGTGAGCGCCGAAGGCACGCGGAGCACAGCACCCCGAAGACTCGAAGGGAGCGGCGAAAGCGATGACCGATCAGGCACTCCCGGGCGACGGACCCGGAACGGCGGGCCCCGGACCCCACGGAACAGGATTCACCTATCAAGGAGCCGCGCCGGAACTGATCGTCGTTGCCCGGGCCGAAGCCCGGCTGCGCGCCGGCGCCGAAGGCATCCGGTCGGCGGCGGGGTCGGACATCTCGGCTCTCAGCATGTTCCTGAGCGACGAGCAGCTCGCACTGGAACCGCTGTTCGGACACGAGGAGCGGCTGCGGTCGGCCGTGCCCCTGCAGGCCGAGGCCGGCCTCATGGGCACCATGCCGGACCTCTCGCTCTTCTACCGGGTACGCGGCGGCGGCGAGCGCGGCCAGGAACTGACCGCCAGGCTCGCGGCGCTCCCGGAGATCGAGACGGCGTACGTGAAGCCCGGCGCCGTACCCGCATCCATGCCGCAGCAGCGTCTCGAAGGCGACAAGCGGCTCAAGGAAGGCACGCCCGCGACACCCGACTTCACCGGCCGTCAGGGATATCTGAACGCCGCACCCGAAGGCGTCGACGCGTACTGGGCGTGGCAGCGTCCGGGCGGCTCCGGCGACGGCATCACGATCGTCGATGTCGAGGGCGCCTGGCAGCTGGGCCACGAGGATCTCGCGGAGAAGCTCGCGGGCATCGTCATCGGCTCACCGATCCAGGACGTCGCCTGGCGCAACCACGGCACCGCCGTGCTCGGCGTCATCGGCGGCGACCGCGACGAGAAGGGCATCACGGGGATCGCCCCCGAGGCGGTCACCGCGGCCGCGTCCTTCCAGGGCATCGGCACGGCGGTGGCCATCCACGCGGCGGCCGACCGGCTCTCCGCCGGCGACGTCGTCCTCGTCGAACTCCACCGTCCCGGACCGCGGTTCGACTACGCGGACCGCGACGACCAGCGCGGCTACATCCCGCTGGAGTGGTGGCCGGACGACTTCGCGGCGATCCGCTGGGCGACGGCCAAGGGCGTCCTGGTGGTGGAGGCCGGCGGCAACGGCGGCGAGAGTCTCGACGACGCGATCTACGAGCGCAGGCCCGACGAGTTCCCGGAGGGCTGGCGCAACCCCTTCAACCCCTCCAACCAGGGCTCGGGCGCCGTCCTGGTCGGCGCGGGCGCTCCCCCGCCCGGCACCCACGGCCGCGACCACGGCCCCGACCGCTCCCGGCTCTCCTTCTCCAACTACGGGGCACGGTTCGACGCCCAGGGCTGGGGACGCGAGACCACCACGACGGGAGGTTTCTGGGACCAGCCCGGTGACCTCCAGGGCGGTGCGGAGGAGATCGCCTGGTACACGGACACCTTCTCGGGCACATCGTCGGCATCGCCGGTGGTGGTCGGCGCCCTGGCCTCGCTGCAGGGCATGCTCAAGGCCGCGGGGCTCGCCCCGATGGCCCCCGACCGGGCCCGCGAGATTCTCCGTACGACCGGATCCCCTCAGCAGGACGCCCAGGGACGGCCGGCATCCCAGCGGATCGGCAACCGCCCCGACATCAAGGCGGCCGTGACCCGGCTGCTCCCCTCGGCGATCGGCTCGGGCCAGGCAGAGCGCTACTGGGACGAGCTCCTGCCGTATCCGCATGAACTTCCGCCGCGTCTACGGCTGTTCGTGGCCGGATCCTGGCGGAATCTGAACAACCCCGCCCCCGACATCCGCCAGGCGGTGCACACCGCCTTCGCGGGGGGACGGCCCGACGTACGTGTCTGGTTCTCGGACGACGAGGTCGTCGGCCTGGTCGTCTCCGGCTGAACCGTCAATGCACCGAATCACAAGGGAAGGTGACACCCGCATGAGCACCACCCCGCAGATGAGTCAGCAGAGCTACGGACAGCAGCAGGGCCAGCAGGGCCAGCAGCAGGGCCCCAGCACCTCGCCGCCGCAGTCCTCCGGCCAGCAGCAGTACGGGCAGGGCCAGCAGGGGTACGGGCAGGGCCAGCAGGGTTATGGGCAGCAGCAACTGCCGCCGCAGATCCAGCAGCAGCTCTCCCACCTCGGCCAGCAGCAGCCCTTCCAGCAGCTGCTCCAGCAGCTCGGACAGCAGCAGGGTCAGCAACAGCAGTTCCAGCAGCCGCAGTCCGGACAGCAGTCCGGACAGCAGTCCGGCATGCAGCAGATGGGCCAGCCCCTGATCCTCCCGAGTGCGGTCGACAGCCAGGCCCTCACCAGTGGCATCGCCACGAAGTTCTGGGACGTCGTGACCCCGCTCCCGGGTCAGCCCTCGATCCTGTACTTGTTCATCGACAACGCCTGGCGTCCGCTGACCAACCCCAACCAGGTCACCCATGACGAGGTCCAGGAAGCCTTCGCCTTCGGGCAGCAGGTCATCGGCTTCTACGACAACGTCACCAGCGTCGTCACCGCCGTCGTGGTGAACAAGCAGTAGCGCCAGCTCCCGCACAGAGGGCGCCGACCGGGCAGGACCCGGCCGGCGCCCGCACCATGTCAGGCGCAGCTGAACTTCGCGCCGGCCCAGTCGCCGTGGTCACCGGTCTTCGACCCGTTGGTGTCGGTCACCTTCAGATGCACATGCCGCGCACCGTCCAGCGGCACATCCACCGGTACGGCCGCCGAGGCCCCGGTCACCTTCGGCGAGGTCCACAGCACCTTTCCGTCCGCCTCGACGGAGAAGGCCACCTCCCCATAGCCGTTGATCTCGTCGTCGATGCCTACGTCGGCGGTGAGCGAGGTGCAGCGCCCGCCGAGGTAGACCTCGATGTCGGAGTCGGCGTGGGTGCCGATCCCCTTGGGGTACGTCGTCCCCGCGAGCGTCAGGGGGTGGCCGTCGGCCGCGCCCGACTCCCCGTTGGAGCGGTCCCGTTCGGCGGGACCGTACCCGTTGGTGGACTTCAGCCAGGTCAGATCGCTCGCCCAGGTGTCGGCGGTCGGCGGCTCCGGCATGACGGAGGCCCCGAACCGCTGGGTGGACGTACGGTCCTGGCCCGCGGCCCTGTAGCGGGCGACCGCGGTGAGCGTGGTGTCCCCCGGTGTCGCGTCCTTGGCCGGGGTGACGGCCACCTCGACGCGCCGGGTGGTGCCGGCCGGGATCCGTGCGACGGTCGCCGCAGGCGCGACACTCCAGCCCTCGGGGGCCTGAAGGGTGACATCCGCGCCGGTGGCGTCGCTGTTGCCCGCGGTCACGTCGACCGCGACCTTGCCCGCCACGCCCGCGCCGAGCTCCTGGCCGGGAGCGACAGCGAGGGTCGCGGCCGCGCCGGGCCGTGCGCCGCCGACCGCGGCAGCGTCCTTCAGCTCCAGCTCGAAGGCCTTGTCCGTACGCAGCGAAGCGGTCTTGACCTTGACGACGCCGCCCCGGTCGTCCCGGTCGTAGAACCAGCCCTGCGAGGCCTTGTCGTACGCCGCCTGCGAGGTGAGCCGCGGCAGCTTGCGGTGGCCGAGCTCTACCTTGCTCGGGGCGTCGCCTGTGTGCACGGTGAACTGGTAGGGCCGCGTGGTCTGCTTGCCCTGGAAGTTCCCCTTGCTGGCGCCGATCCGGACGGTCACGTCCCCGGCCCCCGAGCGCGGCGCGTCGACCTCGGCGCGCTGGGTGGCGTACTTCCCTTCACGGTTCTGCCGGGTCACGCCGTCGTCCTCGTACAGGTCGAAGGACGTCTTGCCCTGCGGGTAGATGTCCCAGGCGAGCGGGGAGTTCGCGGTGCGGTCGGCGTACGACCTGATGCCGGGCCACATCGGCACGTTCGCCCCGGCCTTGACGAAGAGCGGCAGGGTGTCGAGCGGGGCGCTGTAGCCGTTGACGGTTGTCGGGCCCTGGTAGGTGCGTCCCGACCAGTAGTCGATCCAGGTGCCCTTGGGGAGGTAGATCCCGTCGCGGGTGTCGGTGTCCTCGTAGACGGGCGCGACCAGGAAGTCCTCGCCGGTCAGGAACTCGTACTTGGCCGCGTCCGTGGCCGCCGTCGGGTCGTCCGGGTACTCCAGGGCGAGCGGGCGGACCGGGCCGACGCCGGTGGTGTTCGCCTCGTGCGCGTAGGAGTACATGTACGGCAGCAGCGACTCCTTGAGCTTGAGGTACTTGCGGTTGATGGAGACGTACGGCTCGCCCTGCCGGTAGGGCTGCTTGTCGCTCGCCGCCCAGCCGTCCATCGTGATCATCGCGGGCAGGAAGGACTTCCACTGCAGATCACGGGTGTACGTCTTGGGACTGCCGCCGAAGATCCCGTCCACGTCGCTCGTCGTGTAGGCGAGTCCTGACATGGTCGAACCGGCGTACGTGGGGATCTGCCACCTGATGAAGTCCCAGCTGCCGGTCTGGTCGCCGGACCACTGCACTCCGCAGCGCTGCGCGCCCGCCCAGCTCTCGGGGGCCCAGGTGAGGCCGCGTGCGTCGCTGTTGTCCTCGATGCCCTGGTACGCGGCCTTGCAGCCGTCGAGCGCGAACTTGTAGCCGCTGCCGACCCATGCCACGTCGAGCTTGGCGACGCGCTGGCCGTCCTTCACCTGCTGGGCGAGGTTGTCGATGCCGTCCTGGGTCCACAGGCCGAGCTTCGTCTTGCGCTCGCCCAGGCCCTTGGAGGTCTCGGCGAGGTTCTCGTAACCGCAGCCGTAGCCGTCGTTGACGAGCATCCAGCCGTTGGGCATGTCGTTGCCGACGAAGCCGTCGGCGATGTCCAGGGCGTCCAGGGTGTGGCGCTCGCCGCGGTTGGCATTGTGCAGGTAGCAGTCGGCGTCGCCGTTCTCCAGGCCGTAGATCGGCGGCATGAAGGGCTTGCCGGTGAGCTTGGTGTACTGGCCGATGACGTCCTTGGAGCTCGCGCCGGCGAAGTAGTACGCGTCGAAGCGCTGCTCCTTGGCGCTCGCGGTGACCGGGTCGTTGAAGGCGTATGTGTTCGGGGCGTACGTGTTCCGGTAGACCCCGTAGCCGGCCGTGGAGAGGTAGAACGGGACCGAGTTGGGGTGCCCGCCGTCGTCCCAGTTGTAGTCGACGCCGACCTCGACCGTCTGGCCGCGGTGCGAGGTGTTGCCCCGGCCGTTCTGCATCCCCGCGCCGTAGAACTGCTCATCGGCGCCTCGGGCCAGGGTCTGGGTGGTGGTGTCCGCGCTCCAGCTGAGCGGCTTGGACTCGGCCCAGACCTGGGTGCCGTCGGCGCGGAACAGCGCGAAGCGGAGCGGGGACTTGTAGGCGCGCAGGGTGACCCGGTCGGTGCTCAGTTCGTAACGGTCACCCCTGTCCTTCCAGTGGGTGCGTGGCGGCTTGCCCTGCGGCAGGACGATGTCCGTGCCGGTGGGGTCGGTGAACGTACCGTCGGGGGCGAGTTCGAGGCGGAAGGTCTCGTCGGAGACGAAGCTGACGCGGGCTTCCGCCGCGCCTGCCTTCAGATGGAAGACGGAGCCGTCCGCGGAGAAGCCGGTGACGTCTCCCACGGCCGTATCGGCTGCGGCGGTCGTGTCGGCAGTTGCGCTGCCCGGTCCGGCGAAGACCGCCAGCAGACCGAGCAGGGCTGCAACTGCCGCCGCTCTGATGCGCGTTGATGATTGCATAGAGCGCTTTTAGCGCAGTAACGAGCACTTGACCATGGACAAAACAGGGCAGGCCCCAGACTTCGTGAAGAAGTCGGGGGCCTGCCGTTCCCAGCGTATGAACGAGCCGTTACAGCGCCACTCCGAGCAGCGCGTCGACCGAGCGCGAGACGAGGCCGGGCGCGCCCTCGTCACTGCCGCCTTCGGCGTTCTGGAGTTCGGCCCAGCGGTCCACGGCAGCCAGTGCGGCCGGGGCGTCCAGATCGTCGGCGAGAGCCGCGCGGATCTCCTCGACCAGCGCGTCGGCGGACCGTCCGTCCGGGCGCGAGACGGCGGCACGCCAGCGAGCGAGCCGCTCGACGGCGTCGGCGAGTACCTGGTCGGTCCACTCCCAGTCGGACCGGTAGTGGTGCGAGAGCAGCGCGAGGCGGATGGCGGCGGGGTCGACGCCGTCCCTGCGGAGCGTGGAGACGAAGACCAGGTTGCCCTTGGACTTGGACATCTTCGCGCCGTCGAGGGCGACCATCCCGGCGTGTACGTACGCCTGGGCGAACGGGTGTTCCCCGGTCAGCGCCTGGGCGTGCGACGCACCCATCTCGTGGTGCGGGAAGGCGAGGTCGGAGCCGCCGCCCTGCACGTCGAAGCCCATCCCCAGGTGATCCAGGGCGATGGCCACGCACTCGATGTGCCAGCCGGGCCGGCCGGCGCCGAGGGAGCCGCCGTCCCAGCTCGGCTCGCCCTCGCGGGCGGCCATCCAGAGCATCGGGTCGAGCGGGTTCTTCTTGCCCGGACGGTCCGGGTCTCCGCCGCGCTCGGCGGAGAGGATCCGCATCGCTTCGGCGTCCAGGTTGGACACCTCACCGAAGTGGGCGTCGCTCTCGACGGAGAAGTAGACGTCGCCTTCGAGCTCGTAGGCGGCCCCCGAGTCCCGCAGCCGCTCGACGAGCGGCACGATCCCCGGTATGGCCTCCACGGCTCCGATGTAGTGCTTCGGGGGGAGCATCCGGAGGGCTGTCATGTCCTCGCGGAAGAGAGCGGTCTCGCGCTCGGCGAGGCCGGTCCAATCGATGCCGTCGCGGATGGCGCGCTCCAGGAGCGGGTCGTCGACGTCGGTGACGTTCTGGACGTAGTGAACCTGCCGCTTGGTGTCGAGCCACACGCGCTGAACGAGGTCGAACGCGTTGTAGGTCGCCGCATGACCCATGTGGGTCGCGTCGTACGGCGTAATGCCGCAGACATAAATGCGGGCTACGGGACCGGGGTCAAGAGTGATCCGTCCGCCGGTCGCGGTGTCGTGGATCCGGAGGTCGCGGCCCTTGCCAGGCAGGGCGGGGACCTCAGAAGCGGGCCAGGCATGCATGTCATGAGCGTAACCGGACGTGTGTTCCGGATACGAACCGGATCCAGGACCATGGCCGATTACGCCTTCTTGCGTACCCCATCCACCCCAGGCTTCGCAGGACCCCTCAGACCGGAGGCCAGGGGATCGAGGGCCACTCCCCGGACGGGGCCGGGTGCAGCCCGGTGCGCAGAAGCTCCGAGACCCGCCCCCTGAGCGCCTCCACCTCCGCAGAAGTGATCAGCTCGCCCATCCGGGCGGCAAGCGCCTCACCGGGCGCCAGATCGGCACCCAGCCGCTCCAGGACCCCGACGGCTTCAGCCGTCAGCGCCTCCCCCGCCCACCCCCACAGCAGCGTCCGCAGCTTGTCCTCGGTGTTGAAGGTCACTCCGTGATCGATGCCGAGGAGCCGCCCGTCCGTGCCGGTCAGCAGATGGCCGCCCTTACGGTCACCGTTGTTGATCACGGCGTCCAGGACCGCGAGCCGGCGCAGCCTGGCGTCGTCCGCGTGGACCAGCAGGGCCGTACGGCCCTCCCCGACCTCCGCCAGGGCGACCGCCTTCCAGCCCTCCGCCGGCTCCTCCTCGTCGACCAGGGCGAGGAGCGGCTCGGCGGGCGACTCGTCCGTCTCGATCCAGAGCTGGACCATGCCTTCGCCGTACGGCCCGTCGCGCAGCACCGTGGGCGGGATCAGGCCCCACCCCGTCGCCTCGGAGATCTCGTACGCGGCCACCTCGCGCTGGGCGAGGTTCCCGTCCGGGAAATCCCAGAGCGGGCGCTCGCCTGCCACCGGTTTGTATACGCAGGCCGCCTCGGCGCCCTCGTACGAGACCATGCAGTACAGCACCGCGTTCGATGCCTCGCGGATCCGGCCGCGTACCGTCAGCTCACCCTTCAGGAGGAGCGGCGGTATCCGTTCTGACGCGGGCATACGTGTCCCTCCGGGTCGAGCGGCAGGCTGCACAACGGGCACGGCGGCCGGCCCGCGTTGACGACGTCGAGCGCACGCTTGGCGAAGGCCCTGGCCTGGACCCCGGTGAGGCGTACCCGCAGCATCGGCGGGCCGTTCTCGTCGTCCTGGAGCATGCGCTCCTCGGCCTCGGCGAGGTCCTCGTCGGACTCCGCGTCCAGTTCGACGAGCGCCTGCGCCTCGATGATCATGCGCTGTTCGTCGCCGTCCCAGGCCAGCGCCATCGTGCCGACCCTGAACTCCTCCTCGACGGGGGCGTCCAGTGGCGCGGTGTCGCCGATGTCGGCCGGGGCGACAGCGGGCACCGGGGAATTGCCGCCGGTCCTGCGCACCACCTCGTCCAGGAGCTCGTCAATGCGTTCGGCGAGGGCCGCGACCTGGGTCTTCTCCAGGGCGACGCTGGTGGTGCGGGGGCCGGACGAGGCCTGCAGGAAGAACGTCCGGCGTCCAGGCAGCCCGACCGTACCGGCCACGAAGCGGTCCGGCGGATCGTAGAAGAACACCTGACGGGACACGTTCTGTCTCCAGAGGTTCGAAAGGGGCTGTCAACGGCCCGACCACCCTACTGCGCCCAGCGATCACGGCGCCCCCGCGCCACCGCCCACCGCGGCGTCCGCGCCGGTGCCACTGTCCCGCGGCGCCAGCGAACCGAACTCGCCGGTGTCGCCGAGGCGCAGGAGAAAAGGGCGCAGCCGGGTGTAGCGGATGGCGGTGAGGGAACACGGGTCGACGTGAATGCGCTGGAAGAGATCAAGATGCATGCCGAGGGCGTCGGCGACGACCGACTTGATGACATCGCCGTGCGAGCACATGGCGTACACCGCGTCCTCGCCGTGCTCGGCCTCGATCCGCGCGTTCCAGTCGCGTACGGCGGCCACCGCGCGCGCCTGCATGGCCGGCATCGACTCGCCGCCGGGGAACGTGGCCGCGGACGGGTGCTGCTGCACCACGCCCATCAGCGGCTCCTCGGAGAGCTCGGCGAGTTTGCGTCCCGACCAGTCGCCGTAGTCGCACTCGCTGATCCGCTCTTCCGTGTGCAGGGCGAGGCCCGGCCTGGCGTCCAGGAGCGGCTGCACGGTCTCCCGGCAGCGCTCCAGCGGGCTGGCGACGACGGCGGCCAGCGGCACGTCGGCGAGACGCTCCGGCAGACCTGCGGCCTGCGCGAGTCCGCGTTCGTCGAGTCGGACGCCGGGGGTGCGTCCGGCGAGCACCCCGGAGGTGTTGGCGGTGGAGCGTCCGTGCCGGACGAGGATCAGCGTGGCCATGGGCGTCAGCCTAGCCGCGGGTGCGAACACGCCTCCGAGCGGGAAGAATGCGCGCCGTGATTGTCGACAGCGCCATTTACCGGAACGGCCGCAGGACCGAGGGGCCCACGGACTACTCCGAAGCCCTCGACAAGGCGCGTGCGGAGGGGGACTCCTTTCTCTGGCTCGGGATGCACGAGCCGACCGAGGAGGAGTTCTCCCTGGTCACAAGCGAGTTCGGGCTGCATCCGCTGGCTGTCGAGGATGCGCTCAGCGCCCATCAGCGACCCAAGCTGGAGGTGTACGACGACTCACTCTTCGTGGTGCTGAAGCCGGTGGTGTACGAGGCGGAGAGCGACACCGTGACGACGGAGGAGCTGATGATCTTCGTCGGCGACTCCTTCGTCGTGACGGTCAGACACGGCGAGGGCGCACCGCTGGCCGCCGTACGGAAGCGTCTGGAGCACGACCCGAAGGTGCTCGTCCACGGACCGACCGCCGTGCTGTACGCGGTGAGCGACGCCGTCGTGGACCACTACATCGACGTGGCGGCGGAGCTCCAGACCGACCTGGAGGAGCTGGAGGCGGAGGTGTTCGCCCCGAACGGCGGCGATGCGAAGAACACCGCGTCGCGGATCTACACCTTCAAGCGCCAGGTGCTCGAATTCCGGCGCGCCAGCGGCCCGCTGGCCGCCCCCATGGACCGGCTCTCGGGCGCGGGAGTGCCGTTCGTGCACGAGCGGGCGCAGCCCTTCTTCAGGGACGTCAGCGACCATCTGACCCGCGCCAACGAGCAGGTGGACGGGCTCGACCGGCTGCTCTCGGACATCCTCTCCGCTCATCTGGCCCAGATGGGTGTGCGGCAGAACGACGACATGCGGAAGATCTCGGCGTGGGCGGCGATGGCGGCCGTGCCGACGATGGTCGCGGGGATCTACGGAATGAACTTCGACCACATGCCGGAGCTGACATGGACGTGGTCGTACCCGGCGGTGATCCTGCTGATGGCCACGATCGTCTTCGGCCTCTACCGGCAGTTCAAACGGCGCGGATGGCTGTAGTGCCGTAACCCCCGCGCCCGTGAGGCGTTGTGCTGCGTGACGGCCGTGGCGGGGAAGACCCCCCGAGCCCCCACCACGGCCGCAGAGCTTTTTCTTTGTCTCTCGCGTTACGCGAGACCCGCGCGCTCCAGCGCCTCGGTGCCCGCCCGCAGCGCCGCCACCCGCTCGTCCAGGGTGAAGCCGGCCGGAGCCAGCGTCAGGGTGGTGACCCCGGCCGCGGCGTACGCCTGCATCCGCTCGGCGATGCGGTCCACCGTGCCGAGCAGCGTGGTCGAGTCGATGAGCTGGTGCGGTACGGCGGCGGCCGCGCCGGTCTTGTCGCCGGTCAGGTACTTGTCCTGGATCTCGGCGGCCTCCTTCTCGTACCCCATGCGCTGGGCGAGCTGGTTGTAGAAGTTCTGCTTGCGGCTGCCCATGCCGCCCACGTACAGCGCGGTGTACGGACGGAACATGTCGGCCAGCGCGTGCACGTCGTCGCCGAGCGCGAGCGGCAGCGTCGGGCAGACGTCGAAGCCCTCCATGGTCTTGCCGGCCTTCTCGCGGCCCGCGCGGATGTGCTTGATCGCGGTGTCCTCGAGGTGGTCCGCGGACGGGAAGATCAGCAGCGCGCCGTCGGCGATCTCACCGGTCTGCTCAAGGTTCTTGGGGCCGATCGCGGCGATGTAGAGCGGGATGTGCTCACGCTCGGGGTGGACGGTCAGCTTGATCGGCTTGCCCGGTCCTTCCGGCAGCGGAAGGGTCCAGTGCTGACCCTCGTAGCTGAGCCGCTCGCGGGACATGGCCTTGCGGACGATCTCCACGTACTCGCGCGTCCTGGAGAGCGGCTTGTCGAACTTGACGCCGTACCAGCCCTCGGAGACCTGGGGTCCCGACACACCGAGGCCGAGCCGGAAGCGGCCCTTGGTGAGCGAGTCGAGGGTGGCGGCCGTCATCGCGGTCATCGCGGGCTGGCGGGCCGGGATCTGCATGATCGCGGAGCCGATGTCGATGCGCTCCGTCTGGGCTGCTACCCAGGCCAGGACGGTGGGGACGTCGGAGCCGTAGGCCTCGGCGGCCCAGCAGACGTCGTAGCCGAGGCGGTCTGCCTCCTGCGCCACGGCGAGGTTGTCGCCGTCCATCCCGGCGCCCCAGTACCCGAGGTTGATTCCGAGCCGCATGGCCGCTCTCCTTACCGATCAGTAACGTCCCTGTCACGGGGACTCTAACGCGCAGAAGTGCGATCCGTCAGGGGCGAGTTGTCCACAGGCTTCCAACGAGTGCGGTCCTGGCCAGTAATCTCAGCGCCCATGGAGCAGAGGCATCTCGGCCGTACGGGCCTGCGCGTATCCCGGATAGGGCTCGGCACCCTCACCTGGGGGCGCGGCACCGACGAACACGACGCCGCCGAACTGATGAAGGTGTTCTGGGAGGCGGGCGGCACCCTCGTCGACACGGCCGATGTGTACGGCGACGGCGAAGCGGAGTATCTGCTCGGACAGTTGGTGGAGCGGCTGGTTCCGCGGCGCGACCTGGTCATCGCGACCAAGGCGGGCAGCGTGCCGGACCCGGACCGCCGCTTCAACGGCTCGCGCGGGCACCTGCTGTCCGCGCTCGACGCCTCACTGGAGCGTCTTGGCACCGACTACGTCGATGTCTGGCAGGTGCACGCCTTCGACCCCGAGACCCCGCTGGACGAGACGCTGCAGGCGCTGGACATCGCGGTGAGCAGCGGCCGGGCGCGCTACGCGGGGGTCTCGAACTACTCCGGCTGGCAGCTGGCGAAGGCGGCGACCTGGCAGCTGGCCGCGCCGGGTGTACGGACCAGACTCGCCAGCACGCAGATGGAGTACTCGCTGCTGCAGCGCGGCGTGGAGCGCGAGGTGCTTCCTGCCGCGCTGGATCTGGGGGTCGGCCTGCTGCCCTCGTCGCCGCTGGGGCGCGGGGTGCTGACCGGCAAGTACCGCAACGCCACGCCCGTGGACTCGCGCGGCGGCTCGGAGCAGCTGGCGCCGTTCGTCGAGCCGTACCTCGACGAGACCGCCAGCCGGATCGTGGACGCCGTCGCCATAGCCGCCGACGGGCTCGCCACCACGCCGCTGGAGGTCGCGCTCGCCTGGGTCAGGGACCGGCCCGGAGTGGTCGCCCCGATCGTCGGCGCGCGCAACGCGCAGCAGCTCACGGCCGCATTGTCAGTGGAGGCGCTTAGTCTTCCGGATGAGATCTGCCGGGCTCTCGACGATGTGTCGGCGCCCATACACCGCTATCCCGACCAGGACTGGACCGAGCTGTGAGTACGGACCGCCTCGCCACCGAGGCCAGCACCGAGGCCGAGGCCGGCCCGGACACCGAGCCCTCCGGAACGGACACCGCGCCGGACCCGGGCACCACCCCCGAAGCAGAATCCGCACCGGACACCGGAGCCACCACGGATCCCGAACCGGAGACCGAGGCCGACGCCGAGACCGAGGCCGAGACCGAGGCCGACGGGACCGAGAGCGCCACCGATACCGGTGACGGGGCTGCAGCCGCGGCCCCGGCGGTGTCCGAGGCGCAGGCCGAGTTGGCCGCACAGCGCGAGTTGCGGGCCAAGATCGAGCAGCGCAAGGCCGAGCGGGCCGAGCCGGTCGCCGCGGGCACCAAGCTCAGCGGGACGGCCGCCGATCTGCTCGCGGCCGTACGGGCCGTGGAGAGCGGCGAGAAGCCCGCCTTCGTCCCGCAGACCGCACCCGCGCCCCGCCGCCCCGAACCCGAGGCGCCCGCGTCCGCACCCGCACCCGTGCGGACGCAGGAACCGATGGCCCCGGCCGCCGCCGCGCCGTCCACGGTCTCCGCCGTCAGCGCCCTGCTCGCCGAGGGCGGCGCGCCCGAGGCGCTTGCCGCGCAGGCCGCCGAGGCGCTCGGCGAACAGGCGGCGGATGCGCTGCGCGAAGACCCCTGGAAGCTCCTCTCCGTCCCCGGCGTGCGCCCCGAGCAGGCGGACACCTTCGCGCGGGCCCTGCTCGGCGCGGAATGCACTCCCGGTGACGAGCGGCGGGCCGCCGCGCTGGTCGGCTGGCTCCTCGACCGGGCCGCCCTGCAGGGGCACACCGCACTGGAGTCGTCGGCGGTACGGGCGGCGCTCGCCGAGCGATCCGTACCCGACCCGGACGAGGCCCTGCAGAGCGCGATCGAGGACGGCACCGTGCTGGTCTTCCAGGACCCCCTTGACGACGCTCCCGCCCCCGCTCCCGTGGAGGAGGGCGAGGAGGAGCCCGAGCAGCCGGTACGGATCCTGCTCGGCCTGGAGCGGTACGCGATGGCCGAGGAGAGCCTCGCCGACGGACTCGCCCGGCTCGCGAACGCTCCCGCCCCGCAGGACGGGCCGGACTGGGAGTCCGTCACCGGCGGTTCCGCATCGCCTTCGGCCGTAGAGCTGATCCGGGCGGTCGCCGCGAACGGACTGGTCGCCCACACAGGCGGCGAGGCCTCCCGCGCCGAGGTGACCGCGCTGGTCGCCGCGGCCCGTGCGCTCGGGCTGCGCGCATACGCCGCCGCCCACAGTGCCGACGGCAGGCAGCGCCTGGCCGCGGCCTTCGACGACGCCTCGGCCGCGGTCACCGTCTCCGGTCTGCTCTCCGGCGCCGAGGGCCCTGGCAGGGACGGGGACGGCGCGTTCGCCCTGGACCTGCTCGCGGTCGTGGACTCCCCCCAACTCGACGTCGAGACAGCGGCGATGCTGGTCGAGTCGCTCCCCGACGGCAGCCGGCTGACCCTCAGCGGCGACCCCGGCCTGCTCGGTTCGGCCGGTGCGGGCCAGGTGTTCGCCGATCTCCTGGCGTCCCGTGCGTGCCCGCAGATCGCCTCGCGCACGCCCGACGCGGGACCCATCGGCGAGCTGGTCTCCGGCATCGGCATCGGCGAGCTGAACCAGGTCGACGCACCCGGCAGGGAAGTCGTCATCGTCCCGGTGCGCGACGCGGGCGAGGCCGTGCACCGTACGGTCCAGCTGGTCGCGGACTCCGTGCCGAGGGTCATCGGCGTACCGTCGTCCGACACCCAGGTCATCACCCCCGGCCACGGCGGTTCGGCCGGCACCCGCGCCCTGAACGCGGCGCTCAAGGAGCGGCTGAACCCGGGGCCCGGCCGGTTCGCCGGTTTCGACCCGGGCGACCGCGTCGCGTATGTGACAGCGCCCGGCAGGACGTTGCCGGGGACGGTGGTCTCGGCCGACGCACAGGGGCTGCACCTGGACTGCGCGGGCACGTCCGTGGTCGTACCGAAGGAGCAGGTGGAGACGGCGCTGCGGCACGGCTGGGCGCTCACCGCGCACCAGGCGGCCGGCATGCGCTGGCCCGCCGTGGTCGTCGTCCTGCCCGGGGATGCCGCCCAGGCGCTCAGCCGTCCGTGGGTCTACACCGCCTTCAGCCGCGGCGAGCGGCATCTTTCGGTGGTGCACGGGGTGGAGCAGGCGCTGCCGCACGCGGTGGCCGGCGTACCGGCACAGGAACGCACGACCCGGCTGCGTACGCTGCTGCGGCCGACGGCCGAGTAACTGATGGAGGGCTGGTACCGGGTGCCCCGGTACCAGCCCTCCATCATGTCGTGCGGGGTCGGACGGTCAGACCCCTTCGCCCTCCAGCACGTCCTCGTCCTCGTCGTCGAGGAGCTCGTCCTCGTCGAAGACGGAGCTGACGTCGAAGCGGCACACCACCTGGGTCGGATCGGCCTGGTCGAAGGGGGTGTTGAGCCACTCCCCCGGCTCCGTCAGCTCGTCCGCCGCCGACACCCACAGCGTCGAATCGCCCTCCTCAAGGCCGAACTCCTTGTGGCGGGAGGCGATTTCATCCGGTTCGTACTCGCCGAAGAGCACACCGACCGCGGCATGGACGCTGCTGCCGACCACCCCGCCGGCCGTCGAGTCCGCATCGGGGTCGAGATCGGCGATCCGCTGCGCCTGGGCGAGCAGCCGCTGCGGCTCGGCAACCGCGTAGTCGCGGCGGATCAGGACGCTGAGCGCATGAGGCTCCTCGGGCCCTCCGTACGGCGGAAGCGCGTCGTCGGCTCCGGGAATCTCGAAAGGCGTGACCTCGTCGTAGCGGTCGTAGAGCTTCTCGTCGTAGGCCTCCGCGGCCGCGGCGAGCGCGTTGAACGCGTCGTAGACAGCCGGGTCGTCCTCACCCGTGCGGGCTTCGACCGCCTCGAGGTGACGGTCCAGCGCGGCTTTGACCGACTCGGCGGCGGCGCGTACCTCGGCAGCGGTGAGCTGCGCAGCATCAGACATGGGACAGACGCTATCCGTACCGGGCCTCTCCTTGCACAATAGATGCGATGCCGGAATACGAATTTGTCGACGTGTACGTCCCGCGCGGGGTCTCCCGCAAGGATGCGACCCGCCTGCTGACCGACCACGCCGAGTACGGACACTGGGAGTTGGACCGACTGAGTCTGCACCGGGACGGCAGCCGCAGAGTGCGGCTGCGCCGGCGGATCATTCGTCAGGTACGCGCCACCTGGTGAAGACGGATCGGGCCCCGCCGAAGCGGGGCCCGATCCGTCATTCCGTGTTGCGCGAGCGGCCCGCTAGGCGGCTGAACGCGCCCTGCGGTAGAGAACCGCGCCCGCGAGAAGCAGACCCGCAGCGGCCGGGACCGCCAGCTCGATCGAGCCGGCACCGGTCTCCGCCAGCTGCTCGGTGGCCTTCGGCATGGTGATGGTCTGCGCCACCGGGGCGTTCGGGGGGATCGCACGCGTGCTCGGCGTGCCGGGGGTACCCGGGTGCTGCGGCGTCCCCGGCGTACCGGGGTTCGGCGGGTTGTCGACCCCGGGCGGGGGGACGGCGCGCGAGCCGTTCGAGCAGTCGTTGCCCTGGGCGGCATTGCCGAGCCCGCCGATGGTGACGCTGTTCCCGCAGGCGTTCACGGGGACGTCGACCGGCACCTGGATCTTGTTGCCCGAGCCGACGCCGGGCGAATTGCCGGTCGTGCCCCGGGCGGTGGATCCGCCGCCCTTCGCGGAGGCGGCGGAGGTGTTGGAGCAGCTGTTGCCGGCCGCCGGATTGAGCAGCCCGACAACATTGGCAGTGTTGCCGCACGCATTGACCGGGATGTGTACCGGGACCTCGACGGAATTCCCCGACAGCACGCCGGGGGAATTCGAGGCGTTTCCGTTCGCCGTCGAGTCGGCGTGCGCATAGCCGCCGCTCATGGCGAGTACACCGCTCGCGGCCGCCATCGTGATCAGGCCCTTTTTCGTGACCTGGCGCATAGGTGGGTTCCCTGCCTTCTGCCTTCCGGAAAGCCCGCAGGCCTGATTGCCGGCGGGCGGAATGCCCTGCGGCCCCGGAGTGCATGGCGCGCACTCCGGGGCCGCCGGTGCTCAGAGCCTCACAGGCTCGGGCTCAACGTCAGTTGTTGACACAGGTGTTGCCGAAGGTGGGGTTCAGCAGCCCGATCACGGAGACCGTGTTGCCGCACGCGTTCACCGGGATGTGAACGGGCACCTGGATGACGTTGCCCGAAAGGACGCCGGGAGAGTGCACAGCGGCACCCTGAGCGCCCGAATCGGCGACGGCCATACCCGCACCAGCGAGCACGAGACCACCAGTGACAGCCGCAGCAGCGACGACCTTCTTGATCATGGTTCCTCCTAGTAGGCAAATGCAGTCCCAGCCGCGGACTGCACCACCTGTAACGAGGCGGAACCCATGCGGCTACGAGCGTACGATCCCTTTCACTCTTTCCAGTCAATTAGTACGGGCGGCCGATTACCTGGCGTGTCGTTTCAGCACTTGTCCAGGAATCGGTCCAGAACACGGACGCCGAACTTCAGCCCGTCGACGGGCACCCGCTCGTCGACCCCGTGGAACATTCCGGCGAAGTCCAGCTCCGGCGGCAGCTTCAGCGGTGCGAAGCCGAAGCAGCGGATCCCGAGGTCGTCGAAGGACTTGGCGTCGGTGCCGCCGGAGAGCATGTACGGCACGGCGCGCGCGATCGGGTCCTCCGCCTTCAGCGCCACCTGCATGGCGTCCACCAGGTCCCCGTCGAAGCTGGTCTCCAGCGCCTTGTCGCCGTGGACGTCCTCGCGCCTGACCCGCGGGCCGAGGATCTTGTCGAGGTCGGTGAGGAACTCCTCCTCGTAACCCGGCAGGAAGCGCCCGTCGACATGGGCGGTGGCCTGCCCGGGGATGACGTTCACCTTGTACCCGGCGCCGAGCATGGTCGGTGCGGCCGAGTTCTTCAGCGTCGCGCCGATCATCTTGGCGATCCCGCCGAGCTTGGCGAGCGTGGCCTCCATGTCCTCCGGGTCGAGCGGGGTGCCCAGTGCGTCGGAGAGCTCGTCGAGGAAGGACCGCACGGTCTTGGTCACGCGCACCGGCCACTTGTGGTTGCCGAGGCGTCCGACGGCCTCGCACAGCTCGGTGATGGCGTTGTCGTTGTTGGTCATCGACCCGTGCCCGGCGGTGCCGTCCACGGTGAGCCGCATCCAGTGCATGCCCTTCTGGGCCGTCTCCACGAGATACAGCCGCAGGTTCTCGTTGACGGTGAAGGAGAAGCCGCCCACCTCGCCGATGGCCTCCGTCACGCCCTCGAAGAGGTCCGGGTGCTTGTCGACGAGATGCCGGGCCCCGTACGTGCCGCCGGCCTCCTCGTCGGCGAGGAAGGCGAGCACGATGTCGCGCGGGGGCTTGCGGCCGCTGCGCATCCTGTCGCGTACGACCGCGAGGGTCATCGCGTCCATGTCCTTCATGTCGACGGCCCCGCGGCCCCACACACAGCCGTCCGCGATCTCCCCGGCGAAGGGGTGGTGCGTCCAGTCCTGCGCATTGGCCGGTACGACGTCGGTGTGCCCGTGGATCAGCAGCGCGGGCCGCCGCCGAGTACGTGGCGGAGAAGCTCGCCGAGGTCGGCCTGGAGCCGCAGATCTTCGAGTCCCATCCCGGGCGGGCCTCGACCGTGGCCCGGATCGAGGGCGAGGACCCGTCGCGGCCCGCGCTGCTGATCCACGGGCACACCGACGTCGTACCGGCCAATGCGCAGGACTGGACGCACCACCCCTTCGCCGGGGAGATCGCGGACGGCTGTGTGTGGGGCCGCGGG
>NZ_JAFLRJ010000938.1 GCF_017315755.1 Streptomyces beijiangensis | reverse complement strand
CGTTCCGACCGTTCACTCCTCGGCATCTCCATGCAGACATTCTCTCGTACACGTGTCTCACATGACGGTGTGCCCCCGTACGAGGGTGGATCACCCTCGTACGGGGGCACAGGAGGCCCGGACCGCGGTCAGACAGCAGCCCGGCGGGACAGCGCCCCGTGCGAGCGCGTGACCAGTGCCGCGAGCAGCGCCGCGCCCAGCGGGACGGCGATCAGGAGGGCGGCGAGAGTGGCCCAGGGGACGACGACCGGGA
>NZ_JAFLRJ010000937.1 GCF_017315755.1 Streptomyces beijiangensis | reverse complement strand
AGGTCGGCGCCCACGCCGACCTCCGTGCCGAACAGGCCAGGGCCGAGAGCGACGAGAGTTCCGCGCTCACCGAGCTCGACCGGCTGTCCAACAAGGTCCGCACCCGCGCCGCCCAGCTCCTCGAATCCACCGACGGCGCCGACGGTCCCTCACGGCAGGCGGCAGCGGCCCGTGCCGAGTCGCTCGTCCAGATGCTGGAGACC
>NZ_JAFLRJ010000936.1 GCF_017315755.1 Streptomyces beijiangensis | reverse complement strand
ACACCCTGGCCGCGGCCGGGGCCGTCGAAGCCGCGTACACGGCCCTGGCGCTCTACCACGGCGCGCTTCCCCCCACCGCGAACGTGGAGTCGCTCGACCCGTCGATCGACGTCGACATCGACGTGATCACCGGGAAGGCGAGGCAGCGGCGCATCAGTGTCGCGGCGAGTACGTCCCTCGGGTTCGGCGGCCACAACGCCGCCCTCGTACTCACGGCCGCCTGAACGGGCCGGGGCACCGGCGCCCCGGCCCGGCACCACCCTCCCC
>NZ_JAFLRJ010000935.1 GCF_017315755.1 Streptomyces beijiangensis | reverse complement strand
GCACGACACCCGGCGTGGTACCGCTGGTACCGTGGGTGCCATGTCGGATCCCAAGGCCATGAATCTGCGTTTCCCCGACCCCGGACACTGTGGCGTAAAGCGTCCCGAGGTCGTCGACTTGCGGGTCCCCGTCGAGCAATTCGGCGGCGTGCAGCAGAAACGTGATGTCGAGCGGGTGCAGCGGTTCCGGCTGGGTCACGCGGCGTGCCCCTGCTCCATGAGCTCACGAAGCGCCTGCTGCTCGGCCGCCCGCTGGTCGGCGGAGGGATGCACCGGCTCGGCCGCGAAGGCCGCGCCGCTGCGGTCCATCGAGACCTTGAACC
>NZ_JAFLRJ010000934.1 GCF_017315755.1 Streptomyces beijiangensis | reverse complement strand
GCCGCGTACAAGCAGGCGCAGCAGACCGTCGCGGGTACGGACCCCGGCTGCCACCTCCCCTGGCAGCTGCTCGCCGCGATAGGCAAGGTCGAGTCGGGCCAGGCGCGCGGCGGTCGCGTCGACGCGGGCGGCACCACGCTCAGCCCGATACTCGGCCCGGTCCTCAACGGTGTCGGCTTCGCGAACATCTCCGACACCGACCACGGCCAGTACGACGGCGACTCCACGCACGACCGCGCGGTCGGCCCGATGCAGTTCATCCCCTCCACCTGGAAGACGTGGGGTCAGGATGCCAACGGCGACGGCAAGAAGGAC
>NZ_JAFLRJ010000933.1 GCF_017315755.1 Streptomyces beijiangensis | reverse complement strand
GCCGACTGGGACAGGGACTTCACGCTGGCCGAGCCGGGCAAGGACGAGACGGTCGACTACGGCCGCCAGCTCCCGAAGACCTGACCTGACCTGACCTGACCTGATCTGACCGGCTCGGCTAGCGCTTGCGGCGTTTGAAGAGCAGCGAGGGGAGCGCCGCGGGGACGGGAAGGCGCGTCGTCGCGGGGGTGGCGGGCGGCGCGGTGGCGAGGGACCCCTCGGGCATCTCGGTCCGTACGGCCGTCGGCTCCAGCCGTACGATCCGGCACTCGCGCGCCCAGCGCTCCACCATCCGCTCGCCGTC
Source organism: Streptomyces beijiangensis (assembly GCF_017315755.1). Classification (GTDB taxonomy): domain Bacteria; phylum Actinomycetota; class Actinomycetes; order Streptomycetales; family Streptomycetaceae; genus Streptomyces; species Streptomyces beijiangensis. The sequence continues at coordinate 105 of NZ_JAFLRJ010000933.1, read as the reverse complement.
GGGGGCGTTGAGGCGCTTGCCCTTGAGCTCGGCGACGGCGGTGTCCCAGGCCTCGGTGCCGGCCGCGATCTCGGTGACGGCGGCGGTCCAGGCGACGAGCCGCCC
>NZ_JAFLRJ010000932.1 GCF_017315755.1 Streptomyces beijiangensis | reverse complement strand
GACCGTACCGGCCTGACGTCGGTGGTGTCGGCCCAGATGCTCGCCGGTCTGGTACCCGGCATCGTCCTGGGCGGGCCCATCGGGCGCGTCTGCGACCGTTTCCGTACGGATGCGGTGCTCGGCGTGGCACTGGCCCTGGAGTGCCTCGTCGCGGCGGCCGCCGCGGTCGCGGACAGCGCTCTGCTGCTCATCACCGCGATGCTGATGCTGGGCGTCCTGGGGGCCGTTGCCCAGACCTGTGTGATGGCCCTCGTCCCGCAGCTCTTCCCGGGCCCCGGTATCCAGCTCCGGGTGAACGGCGTCATGG
>NZ_JAFLRJ010000931.1 GCF_017315755.1 Streptomyces beijiangensis | reverse complement strand
GCATCACCCTGCTCGTGATCATGGCCGCCATCGCGGCCTTCCTGACCTACCGCGCCTACCTCGCGATCTCCGAGGACTCGGTCAACTTCCTGACCGCCTTCGAGTGGAACCCGCAGGGCGACCCGCCCGCCTTCGGCATCGGCATCCTCGCCTTCGGCACCGTGGTCAGCTCCGTGATCGCGATGGTCATCGCCGTCCCCATCGCGGTCGGCATCGCGCTGTTCGTCTCGCACTACGCGCCGCGCAAGCTCGCGACGCCGCTCTCGTACGTGATCGACCTGCTGGCCGCCGTGCCCTCGATCATCTACGGCCTGTGGGGCGCCCTCTTCCTCGTCCCCTACCTGGACGGGCTCACCCGCTGGCTCGACCAGTTCTTCGGGTGGACGGT
>NZ_JAFLRJ010000095.1 GCF_017315755.1 Streptomyces beijiangensis | reverse complement strand
GGGCAGGCGGGCCCCCGCCACCTGCCGGGCGCCCGCCTGCCCCCTCAACTGCCATGTCAGCTCGGCGACTTGGGCGATCCCCGTGGCCCCCAGCGGATGACCCTTCGAGATCAGTCCCCCGGACGGGTTCACCACCCACCGGCCGCCGTACGTCGTCGCCCCGCTCTCCACGAGCTTCCCGGACTCCCCCACCTCGCACATTCCCAGCGCCTCGTACGTCAGGAGCTCGTTCACCGAGAAGCAGTCGTGCAGCTCCACGACATCCACGTCCTCGATGCCGAGCCCCGACCGCTCGTACACCTGCTCCGCGGCCGCCCGCGACATCGGCTGGCCCACCACATCGATGCACGACCCGGACTCGAAGGACGCCCCCGTGTCCGTCGTCATCGCCTGCGCGACGATCTCGACCGCTTTCTCCTCCAGCCCGTGGGTCTCCACGAACCGTTCGGAGACGACGACCGCGGCAGCCGCCCCGTCGGAGGTCGGCGAGCACTGCAGTTTCGTCAGCGGTGCATGGATCGACCGTGCCGCGAGGATCTCGTCGACCTCGTACACGTCCTGGAACTGCGCATACGGGTTGTTCGCCGAATGCCGGTGGTTCTTGGCGGCGACAGCGGCGAGCTGCGCCTCCGTCGTCCCGTACTTCTCCATGTGCTCGCGCGCCGCGTTCCCGAAGATCTGCGCGGTCGGCGGCGACATCTCGAAGCCGTGCCCGGCCGCCATGATCCCGTAGTGGCGCGCGACCGGAGAGGTCTTGAAGTCGCCGCCGTCGGACCCACCGCCCAGCGCACCCTTCTTCATCTTCTCGAAGCCGAGCGCGAGCACGCAGTCGTTCAGACCGCCCTCGACGAACTGCCGCGCCATCATCAACGCGGTCGACCCGGTCGCACAGTTGTTGTTGACGTTGTAGACCGGCACCCCGGTGAGCCCCAGTTCGTACACCGCCCGCTGTCCCGCCGTGGAGGCCTGGAAGCAGTACCCGACCGGCACCTGCTGCACCTCCCCGTACGCGATCCCCGCGTCCGCGAGCGCCGCGTCGCCCGCCTCCTTCGCCATGTCCCAGTACTGCCAGTCCCTGCTCTCCGGCTTCTCGAACTTCGTCATCCCGACACCGACCACGTACGCCTTCACAGCCACGAAACGATCCCTTCAGTCCCTCGGAAGGCCGAGAATCCGCTCGGCAACGACATTGAGCTGCACCTGAGTTGTGCCTCCCGCGATGGTCAGGCAGCGCGCCATCAGGAAGCCGTGGACGGCCCGTTCCCCCGCCCCCTCCCGCACCGCACCCGCGGGCCCGAGCAGCTCAAGGGCCAGCTCGGCGACCTTCTGCTGGTGCGGCGTCTGTACGAGTTTGCGCACCGAGGCCCCCGCCCCCGGTTCGAGTCCCGACACCTGCTGCATGGTCGTACGCAGCCCGATGCACCCCAGGGCGTGCGCCTCGGCCGCCAGTACGCCGATCCGCGCCCGGTACGCCCCGTCCAGCTCCGCCGCCCGCTCGATCAGCGCTTCGAGCCCCACGTCGAACGTCAACTGGTCGGCCATATGGACCCGTTCATTGCCGAGCGTGTTCCTGGCGACCTTCCAGCCGCCGCCCACATCGCCGACGACAGCGTCCTCGGGAAGCAGTACGTCGTCGAAGTACACCTCGTTGAAGAGCGACTCCCCGGTGATCTCCTTCAGCGGCCGTACATCGATGCCCGGCGTCCGCTTCATGTCGACGACGAAGTACGTGAGCCCCTTGTGCTTGGGTGCTTCCGGGTCGGTCCTGGCCAGCAGGATGCCGTAGTCCGCGCTGTGCGCCGAAGACGTCCACACCTTCTGCCCGTTGACCCGCCAGCCGCCCTCCACCTTCTCGGCCTTCGTGCGCAGCGAGGCCAGATCGGAGCCCGCCCCAGGCTCCGAGAAGAGCTGGCACCACCCCAGGTCGCCCCGCAGCGTCGCCGCCACATACCGCTCCTGCTGCACCTTCGTCCCGTACGCGAGGAGCGAGGGCACCACCCAGGTGCCGATCCCGAGATCGCTCACGCGCACCCCGGACGCCTTCAACTCCTCCTGCACAGCCAGCTGTTGTACGGGTCCTGCCCCCAGCCCATAAGGCTCCGGCAGATAGGGCGCCGCGTACCCGCTGGGCGCGAGGGCCCGCCGGGCCGCGCCCGGGTCCATCTCCCGCACCTCCCCGAGCACCGCACGCGCTGCCGCCCGGTACCCCGCGGCCTCCGGCGGCAGCTCGAGCCGCAGCTCCCGCCGGGCCCCCTCCGCCGCCAGCCGTACGGCGCGCAGCCGCCAGGCGTCGCCCGCCCCGAGCAGCTGCCTGGCGACGACCGCCCGCCGCAGATACAGATGCGCGTCGTGCTCCCAGGTGAAGCCGATCCCGCCGAGCACCTGGATGCAGTCCTTGGCGCAGGAGTACGCCGCGTCCAGCGCGGTCCCCGCCGCCAGCGCGGCGGCGAGCCCCCGCGCCCCTGCCGCATCCCCGGCGGCCCGCGCCGCGTCCCATGCCAGGGCGCGCGCCTGCTCGACCCGCACCAGCATGTCCGCGCACAGATGCTTGATCGCCTGGAACTGCCCGATGGGGCGCCCGAACTGTTCCCGCACCTTCGCGTACGAGGCCGCGGTCTCCAGCGCCCAGGCGGCGGTCCCGCACGCATCGGCCGCGTAGAGGACACCGGCCAGATCCCGTACGAGAACCGAGTCGAGCCCCGCGAGAACCCTTCCGCCCGCGACCTCCACGCCCCCCGCCGAAACCTCCGCCGTGGGCCGCGTCGGGTCCGCGCTCTCCTGCGCCCGCACCGCGAGCCGGTCCGTGTCCACGGCCAGCCAGACCGTGCCGTGCGCGGACTCCGCCGCGAGGACGACCACATCGGCGTGGGCCCCCGAGAGCACCGGTGGCGCGACGCCGTCCAGCAGATAGCCGCCGCCCTCCACGGCCACGGCGGTCATCGTCCCGGTGCCGAGCGCGACGGCCCCGATCCGCTCCCCCGCCGCCAGCGCGGCGACCAGGTCCCCGCAGCCGCCCGCCCGCTCCAGCACCACCGAGGCCAGCGCACTCGCGAGGAACGGTCCCGGCAGCGCGGCCCGCCCCGCCTCCTCCAGTACGACGGCAAGCTCTTCGAGGTCTCCGCCTCCGCCCCCGTACCGCTCCGGCAGGTGCACCCCGAGCAGTCCCTGGGCCGCGATCCCGTCCCAGTAGGCGGGCCGCGCGGCAGCCCCGCCCGGAGCGTCGAGAAGCTTCCGCACTTCTTCCACCGGCACGTTCCGCGCCAGCCAGCCCCGCACGGCGTCGGCCAACTCCCTTTGTTCCTGCGTGATTCCGATGCCCATGCGCACGCAGACTAGAACACGTTCCAATCTGACGGAAGGTCAGATACCTGTCGGGTATCGCGTGACGCGGATCACGCCACACTTACCTGCCCTTTACCGAAATCCGGAATATGACCACCCCGCACGAAGGTTGCACCATGCACACACTTACCGCCCCCGGAGGCTCCACGCATGACACAGGCCGCACGCCCGCAGCCCGCGATAACCGAAGAAGGAACCCCCGCAGTCACTCACCGGGCCGGCATCGTCCCGGTCCTCGCCTTCGCCGGCATCGTCGTCGCGGTCATGCAGACCCTGCTCGTGCCGGTCATCCAGGACCTCCCCGGTCTGCTCTCCACGGCGCCCTCCAACGCCACCTGGGTCATGACGTCGACCCTGCTCGCCGGTGCCATCGCCACGCCGATCATGGGCCGCCTCGGTGACCTCGTCGGCAAGCGGCGGATGCTCATCGCCAGCCTCGCCGTCATGGTGGTCGGCTCCCTGATCTGCGCCTTCACCGACAATCTGCTCGTCATGATCGTCGGCCGCGCGCTCCAGGGCTTCGCCATGGGCGCCATCCCGCTCGGCATCGGCATCATGCGCGACGAGCTCCCGCGCGAGAAGCTCGGCTCCGCGATGGCGCTGATGAGCTCCTCCATCGGCGTCGGCGGCGGCCTCGCGCTGCCCGTCGCCGCACTGATCGCCCAGCACGCCGACTGGCACGCGCTCTTCTTCACCTCCGCGGGCCTCGGCGTCGTCTCGATCACCCTCACCCTGATCTTCGTCCCGGAGTCCAAGGTCCGCGCACAGGGCTCCTTCGACCTCCCGGGCGCCATCGGTCTCGCGATCGGCCTGATCGCCTTCCTGCTCCCGATCACCAAGGGCAGCGACTGGGGCTGGACCAACGGCAAGACGCTCGGCCTCTTCGCCGTCTCGCTCGTCGTCTTCCTGCTCTGGGGCTTCATGGAGCTCCGCAAGAAGGCCCCGCTGGTCGACCTGCGCACCACCGCCCGCCGCGAGGTCCTGCTCACCAACCTCGCCTCGATCATGGTCGGTGTCGCGTTCTACGCGATCTCCCTCGTCCTCCCCCAGCTCCTCCAGCTCCCGAAGTCGACGGGTTACGGCCTCGGCCAGTCGATGGTGGTCGCCGGCCTCTGCGTCGCGCCCCTCGGCCTGACGATGATGCTCACGGCTCCCGTCTACGCCCGCCTCTCCGCGCGCTACGGCCCCAAGGTCACGCTCATCGCGGGCATGCTGATCATCGCGATCGGTTACGGCGCCGGGCTCGGCCTGATGAGCGCCGCCTGGCAGACGATCATCATCTCGGTGGTGGTCGGCGCCGGCATCGGCCTCGCCTACTCCTCGCTCCCGGCCCTGATCATCGGTGCCGTTGACCCCTCGGAGACGGGCGCCGCCAACGGCCTGAACACCCTGATGCGCTCGATCGGCACCTCGGTCTCCAGCGCCGTGATCGGCATGGTCCTGGCCCACACCTCGGTGAAGATGGGCGCGGGCCAGGTGGCCTCGATGACTGGCTTCCGTACGTCATTCATGATCGCCACCGGCGCGGTCGCGGTGGGCGTCCTGCTCGCGATCTTCATCCCGGGCCGTCCGAAGCAGGGCGTACTCGCGGCGAAGCCGTTGGCCTCCAGCGAGGACGAGACCCCCTTCTTCACCGGCATCCGCGGCCAGGTCGTGGACGCGTCGGGCACCCCGGTGGCCCGTGCCTCGGTCACCCTGCTCGACAGCCACCACCGCCAGGCGGGCCTCACCGTCGCGGACGCGGAGGGTCATTACACCTTCCCCACGCGCCCGGCGGGCCGCTACATCCTGGCGGTCACGGCGACGGGCCTCCCGCCGCTGGCCCACCCGGTCACGTACAACGGCACACCGCTCCAGGCGGACCTCGCGTTGACGACGGGCGCCCCCGTCACGGCCTGACACCGTTCGCCGCATGGCTGTGCCCCGCTCACGACGTCCTGCCGTGAGCGGGGCACACGCCTTTCACGAGGCAGCGTGCGGATCCGTCCGGTGTACGGGCCACGCCTCGATCTGCTGCCACAGCTTCGCCTCCGGCAGCCCCTCGGTAACCACCTGGTACTCCCGATCACCGGCAGCGACAACGAGCGTCTTCCCGTACGCACCGGTGGCCCGCTCCCGATATCCCGACGGCCCGGGGTCGGTCATCAACGTCCATGCCCGCGTGTACGGATCCAGGATCAGGTAGGCGTCGATACCGACGCCCGCATAAGCGCGCGGCTTGTGGATGTAGTCGTTCTCCACGGACGACCGGGACACCACCTCGATCACGAAGCCGATGTGCTCCGGGTCGAACGGCATGTTGTCCTCTTCGTCGCCGTCCCACACGTACAGGTCGGGCGTGCGCTTCCGGTCCCAGGTCGGGTGCGCGAACTCGCTCTCCCCGAGGACCGTCCATCCCGCTTCGACCTGCTGTTTGAGCTGATCGTTGATCTGGTCCTGAGTACGGAAGTGAACCGGCTCCATCGGCGACATCATCACGATGCCGTCGACAACATGCGCCTCGACCCCTCGGCCGTGCTCTTTCTCCACCTCTCGGGCCAGCTCCAGGAGGTAGGGGAGGTTCTTGTCGATGCGCTGCTCAGTCATGGAGTGGCCCCTCTGCTGTCCAGGCGTACCGCCAGCGTAATGGGCAGAGGGGCCCTGGGGTGTCATGAGCTGTCGGAGCCGAGCGGCCCCGTCGCCACCCAGACCGTCTTGCCAGGGCCGGTGCGGTCGCTCACTCCCCAGCGGGCGGCGAGGGCCGCGACGAGCAGGAGGCCGCGGCCTCCGTCGGCGTCCGCCACGGCCGCGGTGACGGCTGAGGGATCCGGCCGGCCCGGGTGGGTGTCGGACACCTCGACGCGCACGGCCCCGGTCTCGTGCTCGTACGTCAGCCGCAGCTCGAAGTCCCTGCCGGGCACGTGACCGTGCAGGACGGCGTTGGCCGCGAGTTCGGCGACGACGAGGGCGGTGGTGTCGGAGACATGAGTGCCGTACGGGACACCCCAGGCATCGAGCCGCTGCACGGCCAGGCGCCGCGCGAGACGTGCGCCCAGGCGGGTGGCGGAGAATCTCTGCGCGAACACACTTACGGTTACGGGTGGTTGGGCCTGCTGAGCTGTCATGCGTTCAGCGTTCCGCCCGGCCACCCCTCGCCAACAGGAGCGACACCCATACAGATCCTTCTGTATGGGTTCACGCACTGGACTGGGCGGGTAACTCCCCGTGACCCTGGATGGGTTGAGCGATGCGCGGGAGACGGGGCGGCGACGATGACCACGAACAGCGACCCTGAACTGTCGGACGGCCTCAAGACCTTCGGCGCGGTCGCGAAGGCGCTGCGGGAGGCCGCCGACCTGACCCAGGAGGAGTTCGCGCTGCGGGTGCGGTTCTCGGCGGCGTACATCGCCAAGATCGAGCAGGGGAAGCGGTTCCCGCCGGGGAACCTGCCGGAGCGGGCGGGCGAGGCGCTGGGGCCGGTCGCGGGGAAGGTGCTCGCGGCGGCGGCGAAGTCGCTGCGGCGGAAGTCGGGGCTGGCTTCGTGGTTCTTGCAGTGGGCGGGGATCGAGGAGGAGGCGATCACGCTCTATGCGTACGAGTGCCGGGGGATTCCGGGGCTGTTGCAGCCGGAGGGGTACATCCGGGCCGTGTTCGAGCGGAACCTGCCGCCACTCACGGACGAACAGATCGAGCGACAGACCTCTGCACGGCTTGAGCGGCAGACGCTGCTGGCCGAACACCCGAACACGGCCTTCAGCTTCGTCATCGAACAGTCCCTTCTGGAGCGGCAATTGGGCGGATCCGCCGTCACTAGGGAGCTGATCGACCACCTGCTGAACGTCGGCCGCCGCACCAATGTCGAGATTCAGGTGATGCCGCTCCGCCAGGAGGACCACGCTGGATTCGAAGGCGAGATGTACCTGGCCGAGAGCCCTGACAACAAGTGGTTCGGCTACACAGAGGGACATCGCTCAAGCGCTCTGATCACCACCCCCAACGACGTCAGCGTCCTCCTTCAGCGCTATGGCAAACTCCGTTCCCAGGCCCTGGAATGCCGGGCTACGGTGAGCTTGCTGGAACGGATGCGAGGAGCGCTATGAGCACCACTGAAGACCCGAGCTGGTTCAAGAGCAGCTACAGCGGGGGCGAGGGCGACAACTGCGTCGAGGTCGCCGTACAGCTGGAGGCTGTCCACGTGCGCGACTCGAAGGACACCGCGATCCGTCCATTCACCGTCTCGCCCGGCGCCTGGTCCGCCTTCACCGCGTACGCATCCAACTCCCGTACCTGAAACGCCTGGTGAGGCGGTGCGATACGCCGCCTCACCTACCGGGGTCAGCCCGTCTTCAGCTGCCTCACCAGTGCGAGAAGCAGATAGAGGTTGGGGACGTGATAGATGCCGACGACACCGAGGACGCCACGCCCGTCCGAGCCGGTGAAGCTCACCCGCCCGTCCCGGGTGCTGATCTCCTTGATCCGTGACCAGCTCTCGGTCTCGTTCTTCATCGACAGACCGTTGCGGTCGACGTCGATCGGGCCGAACGCCAGCGTCTCACCGCCGCGCAGCCGTTCGAGCACGCTCGCCCACCGTGCGGCGGCCACGCCCTTCTGCACTTCCGGACCCCACTGCCCCTCGTACACGACGTAGGGGCCGCGCGAGTAGGACGTGACTCCCAGGCGGTCGATCTCGCGGCGGAGCAGGCCGTGGGTACCGCGCCCGATGGACAACGCGGCACCGTCTGCGCCGATCAAGGTGTACGTCGAGTCCTGGAGGCCGCCGCCGACCGAGCGCAGGTTCTGGAGGACCGCCGCCGTCGAGTCCCAGCGGTACACCCACTCGCCGCCCTCGGGCGCGGTGACGATCAGTCCGTTCTCGTACAGGTGGAGGCGTGCGTCTCCCCAGCGCTTGCGGAATCCGCCTTTCTGGTTCGCGGCCACCATCCGCCAGCCGCCCATCCGTTGCTTCTCCGCGAGCGCGGTCACGTGCTCGTCGGGTCCGGCTATCGGTTCGTCCACTGCAATCCCCCTGGATAATTCATCGCCGCCGCCGATCAGTTAGCCACCGCTCACCGAGCATGCCAACAGACACCACGCGGTTCTCAGGGAAGTGTGAGCGCAGTCTCGATCCCGGGGTGGTACGTCGTGGGCACACCTTCCGCCCCTCACCCCTTGCATGTTCTATGTCATACACCTTAAGTTACCAGCAGGTAGCCAATCGGGAAGGTGGTGACGGGCAAATGAGTCCGCGCAAGAGCGACAGTCGTGACCGGATGGTCCTCAGCGCCGCCGCCCTGCTGGGCGAGCACGGGACGAGCGCGACCAGCATCGACCGGGTACTCGCCCACAGCGGAGCCCCTCGCGGCTCGGTGTACCACCACTTTCCCGGCGGGCGTACGCAGCTCATCGACGAGGCCGTGGCACTGGCGGGGGACTTCATCACGGGGCTGCTCGACGCCGCCATGCGCGCCGATGATCCGGTGGAGGCCATCGACGCGTTCTTCGTCCTGTGGCGCGACCGGCTCGTGCGGAGCGGTTTCCGGGCCGGCTGCCCGATCGTGGCGGTGGCCGTGGAGTCCAACGACGACGCACCTCAACTCGCCCGCTCCGCCGCTGCGGTCTTCGCCCACTGGCAGGAGACCCTCGCGGCCCTGTTCGTCCGGCACGGCCTGGCCGAAGAGCGCAGCCGGAGGCTGGGGACCTTCATCATCTCCGCGGTCGAGGGCGCGGTGATCATGTGCCGGGCCGAGCAGAGCACCGCCCCGATCGAGGCGGCCGCCGCCGAGATCCACGACCTGCTCGTGTACGCCCTGCGCGACCGCCGCGAGGCCGGACCCCTGCCCCGGCCATAGCGCCATAGCCCGTACCCACTTCACGTACCTGCCCCGAAGGAGTCGCCATGCCCAATCTCGACCGTCAGGACAACGTCTTCGTCCTCGACCTCGGAGACGGGGAGAACCGCTTCCACCCCGACTGGCTCGCCGCCGTCGGCGCCGCGCTCCAGGAGGTGGAGAAGGCGGAGGGCCCCCGCGCCCTGGTCACCGCCGCCACGGGCAAGTTCTACTCCAACGGGCTCGACCTGGACTGGCTGTTCGCCCATGCCGACCAGCACCAGGACTACGTCGTCTCCGTCCATGAGCTGTTCGCACGGCTGCTGTCGCTGCCGGTCGTCACGGTGGCCGCGCTGCAGGGGCACACCTTCGCCGCCGGCGCGATGTTCTCCCTCGCCCACGACTTCCGCGTCATGCGCGCCGACCGCGGCTACTGGTGCCTGCCCGAAGCGGACATCAACATCCCCTTCACTCCCGGCATGTCCGCCCTCATCCAGTCCCGGCTGGCGCCGCAGACCGCGCACGAGGCCATGCTCACCGCCCGCCGATACGGCGGCGCCGAAGCCGCGTCGGCCGGCATCGTCGACCGGGCGGTCCCCGAGGACGCCGTGCTCGCCACCGCCGTCGAACTCGCCCAGGCGCAGCTGAACAAGGCCGGCGACACCCTCGGCACCATCAAGTCCCGTATGTACGCCCCGGCCCTGGCCACTCTGCGCGACACCGCCAACCCGCTCGGCTGACCAGCACCTCACCGGCTGCACCCAAGGAGAACGACCGTGACCACCACCGACCTCACCGCCATGTCCGGCCTGGAACTGATGCGCTGGGTGCAGACCGAACGCCCCACCGACATCCCGTCCATCGGACGCCTGCTCGGCATGCGCTTCGACGAGGTCGATCACGGCCGCATCGTCATCTCCCTCGACACCCGCCCCGACTTCGCCAACCCCCTCGGCACCGTCCATGGCGGCATCGCCGCCACCCTCCTCGACTCCGTCATGGGCTGTGCCGTCCACACCACGCTCCCCGCCGGCACCGGCTACACCACCCTCGAACTCAAGGTCAACTACATCCGCGCCGCCCGCACCGAAGGACAGACCCTCACCGCCGAGGGCACCGTCATCCACGCCGGCCGCCGCGTCGCCACCGCCGAGGGCAAGGTGCTGGACGAAAAGGGCAAACTGATCGCCCACGCCACCACCACCTGCATGATCTTCTAGCCACCCCACAGCGCCCCACTACGATGGCCCGGCTCACCCCCCAAGGCCCACCGGCAGGAGAACCCCATGGCAGCGCCCAAGCCCGAAGTCCTGGCCGCCTTCTCGTCCGCCAAGGGGTTCATGCCCGTCGTCGAGGGTCTCGCCCTGTACGAGGCCGCCGTCGAGGCCGCCGCCCTCGGGCTGCCGCTGCTCGAGGTCGGTACGTACTGCGGGCGCTCGACCGTCCTGCTCGCCGACGCCGCCCGCGGGGCCGGTGTCTCCGCGATCACCGTCGACCATCACCGGGGCAGCGAGGAGCAGCAGCCGGGCTGGGAGTACCACGACCCGTCCGTCGTGGACCCCGAGGTCGGGCAGATGGACACGCTCCCCACCTTCCGCCGCACCTTGTTCCACGCCGGTCTTGAGGACCACGTCATCGCGGTCGTCGGGCGTTCGCCGCAGGTCGCCAAGGCGTGGGGCGGTCCGCTCGGACTCGTCTTCATCGACGGCGGGCACACCGACGAGCACGCGACCGCCGACTACGAGGGCTGGGCGCCACACGTCGCACCCGGCGGGCTCCTGCTCATCCACGACGTCTTCCCCGACCCGGTGGACGAGTGGACCGGCCAGGCCCCGTACCGCGTCTACCTCAGGGCGCTCGCCTCCGGCGCCTTCACTGAGGTCTCGGCCACCGAATCGCTGCGCGTTCTCCGCCGTACGGGAACAGGGATCTAGAGCCCCCGGATAGGCTCGCGTTCGTGTCGTACGACGATAGCCAGCCCCCCGCCCCGCGCCGCTTCCGCAACTCCACCCTGCTGATCGTGCTCATCGCGCTCGTCCCGACGTGTCTCGCGGGCTGGCTGGTCTGGCAGGCGATGAAGGGGCCGGGCGACAGCGCGCCGCAGAAGGTGCTGCCCCTGCCGAGCCCGACGGCCACGGCGACGACGCAGCCCGTGAAGTCGCCGGTCAGGACTCCGGCCACCTCGCACCCGGCGTCGAAGTCACCCAGCTCGTCCGCGCCTGCGGACAACAAGCCCCCCACGGGCAACGGCCCCCTCGCGGGCAGGGTGGTCGTCATCGACCCCGGGCACAACCCGAACAACTTCAACCACGGCCGCGACATCGCCCGGCAGGTGAACATCGGCAACTCCAGCAAGGAGTGCGACACCACCGGCACCTCCACCAACGGGGGTTACTCGGAGGCCCGGTTCACCCTGGACGTCTCGCACCGGCTGCGCACCCTGCTCCAAGCACAGGGCGCCACGGTCAAGTTCACCCAGGACAACGACCGCTCCTTCGGGCCGTGCGTCGACGAGCGCGCCCGTATCGGCAACAAGGCGAAGGCCGACGCGGTCGTCTCGGTCCACGGCGACGGTTCGGCGGCCGGCAACCGCGGCTTCCATGTGATCCTTCCCGCACTGGTCCGGGCGGGCGCCGCCGATACCGGCCCGATCGTCGCCTCCTCGCACGACCTCGGCGTCCGTATCGCGGGCAAGTTCGTCCAGGACACCGGGAGCGCGCCCTCCAACTACATTGGGGGCGGTACGGGGTTGGACACCCGCAGCGACCTCGGCGGACTCAACCTCTCGACCGTCCCGAAGGTCTTCATCGAGTGCGGCAACATGCGTGACCCGAACGACGCGGCACTGATGACGAGCGCGAGCTGGCGGCAGAAGGCCGCACAGGGCATCGCGGACGGAATCATCTCCTTTCTCCACGGGTAGTGACGAGACCCGGCACACGCCCCGCCCGAGCAGACGATAGATTCATCCGTACGATGGGGAGCCGCCCCCGAGCTCCACGCCGCCCCGATACCGAGACGACTGACGAAGGACTTCTTACGTGAACATCCGCTCCCTCACTCGAGGCGACAGCGTGGTGATCGGAGCAGCGGTAGTGCTGTTCATTGCCTCGTTCCTGAGCACGTTCGATGCCGATGGCAGCGACGTCCCCAACGCCTGGGACAACGCCCAGCTCCTCATGAGCGTCTACCTCGCAGGCCTCATCGCCGCCGCGTTGATCGTTGTCGGCCGCGCAATGCCGCGCAAGATCGCCGGTCTGGAACTCGGGCCGTTCGGTGTCGCCGTGGCGGTCTTCGCCGCCTGGAGCGCACTCGGCGCGATCCTCGACCCGATGGGCCCGTACAACCGCAGCGGAGTTCCCTCCATCAGCGCAGGCATCGGCCTCATCCTCGGCCTGATCGCCGCCCTGGTCCTGGCCGGCGCCGCCGTTGCGAGCCCGCTCGTGCCCGCCCTCAAGGCCCCGCTGCTCGGTGCCCCGCGCCCCGCGGTGCAGCCTCCGTACGGCGGCCAGCCCGGTCAGACCGGCCAGCCCGGCCAGGGTTACGGATACCCGGCCCAGCAGCAGCCGTACGGCGCGCAGCCGGGTCAGCAGCAGCCCGGCCAGCCCCACCAGGGCCAGGGTCAGCCCCAGCCCTTCGGCGCCCAGCCCGGTCAGGGCCAGCCGCCGCAGCAGCACCAGCAGCCGCAGCCCGCACAGCACCAGCAGCAGCCGCAGCCGGGTCCGGCCGCGGGCGGACCCGCCGGGGACTTCGCCCCGTTCTGGTTCGCGGTGCCCGTCGCCCGTCCGCTCTACGGCGAGGACGGCTCCCCGAGCCCCATCGCCGAACTGGCGCCCGGCACCTGGTACCTCGCGGTCGAGCAGCGCGGTCCGGCCCTGATCGCCCAGACCCAGGACGGCCGCCGCGGCGTCCTCCAGGACACCACGGGCATCCAGCGCGGCTAGCACTTCCCGAGCCGCGTACGCACGTCATCACGGCCCCCGCCCCTTCCGGGCGGGGGCCGTTGCGCTTACAGTCACCTGACGCACCGTCAGATGCCGTCCCATCAAAGGGGATTCAATGCGCCTCGGACTCGCCCTCGGCTACTGGGGCCGCGGGCCAACGCCCGGCCACCTCGAACTGGCCCAGGAGGCCGAGCGCCTCGGCTACGACTCCGTCTGGACCGCCGAGGCCTGGGGCTCCGACGCCTTCACCCCGCTCACCTGGATCGCCGCCCACACCTCGCGCATCCGCCTGGGCACGGCCATCGCGCAAATGGCGGCCCGCACCCCCACCGCCACCGCCATGCACGCGCTGACCCTGGACCATCTCTCCGGCGGCCGCATGATGCTGGGCCTGGGCCTCTCGGGGCCGCAGGTGGTCGAGGGCTGGTACGGCCGCCCCTTCCCCCGCAGCCCCCTCACCGCGACCCGCGAGTACGTGGACGTCATCCGCCAGGTGCTGCGGCGCGAGGCCCCGGTCGCCCTGGAGGGCAGCTTCCACGCGCATCCGTACACCGGTCCCGACGCCACAGGACTGGGCAAGCCGCTCAGATCCATCACCCACCCCCTGCGCTCCGAACTCCCCCTGCTCCTCGGCGCGGAGGGCCCCAAGAACATCGCCCAGACGACCCGCATCGCCGACGGCTGGCTTCCGCTCTACTGGTCGCCCACCCGTACCGACGTCTACAAGGCGTCCCTCACCGACCTCCCCGAGAACTTCATGATCGCCCCGATGGCCCGCGCCAGGGTCTGCGACGACGTCGCCGAGGGACTGCTCCCCGTCAAGGCGATGCTCGGCTTCTACATCGGCGGCATGGGGCACGCGGCCCGTAACTTCCACGCCGACCTGATGGCACGCATGGGGTACGAGGCCGAGGCCCGGCGCGTCCAGGAGCTCTTCCTGGCCGGCCGCAAGGAGGAGGCGGTGCTGGCCGTGCCGGACGCCTTCGCCGACGAGATCTCCCTCGTCGGGCCACGCCAACGCATCGCGGAACGCCTGGAGTTGTGGCGCGAGGGCCCGGTCACCGACCTCCTCGTCACGGCCCCGGACCCGCATACCCTGCGCGTACTGGCCGAGCTCAACAGCTGAGGCCGCTCACGCCTTGCCGTCGAGCCTCCTGCCGCCCTCCAGCTGGGTCTTGAGCGCCGACACGATCATCACCCAGCCGCCGCTGGTCCCTTCCAGCATCTTGCTGTCGGGGCTGTCGAAATCGCCGTGGGTGAGCGTCAGCTTCGTACCCGCCTCGACTACCTCCCCCGGCTCGATGGCGAAGGAGACCGTGGAGCGCTCGCCGAGGGCCGCCGCGAACTCCTCGTCGGTGTCGAAGAGTTCGCGGTGCATGGGCTGGAGCGTGTGCCAGGTGTACGTGAGCCGCTTGCCGGGCTCCGCCTCCAGGACCTTCTGGCCGAGGTCCTGCGCATCGCTGTCGGGGCCCATCTGCCACCGCACGACCGAACCCACCTGCCAGTCCGATACGGGACCCCAGCCGCCCATGTACCGCTCGATGGACGGCCACTCCGTCAGGGACGCGTACAGCTCCTCAGGGGTGGCCTGGATGTAGCTGACGTAGACGAACTCCGTCGTGCTCATTTCTGCTCCTTCTCAGGGACTCTCAGGGACTCTCGGGGGCCCTCAGGCGAACGACGCCCGCGCCAGCCAGAAGTCCAGCAGACCCGCGTCGCCGAGAACCTCCACCCGCTCGCTGTCGGACGGAAGGCGGCGGTAGAAGACCTGGAGCACGTCGGAGAGCGGGCCGCGCAGTGCCACGTTCGCCTTCTCATGGCCGCGCCGCCAGGTGAAGCCTTCGTCGCCGAACTCGATCAGCCACTCCGCGTCCACGCCGGGGGCGTCCGTCGCGTGCAGATGGATGGAGCGGCCCGCGCCGCGCAGCTCCTGGGCCTCCGGGTCGCCGCAGGCGGCCGAGAAGGCGACGATCTGCAGCCACTCGTCGACGGTGTCGGCGGCGACCTCCGGGTCGGTCTCGAACGGCACCGCGGCCGCGCTCGCCGCGTCCGCCCGGTGGATCACCGTCTCGTGGACCATCCGGCGCGCCCAGAAGCCCGCACGCTGCTCCCACGCCCAGGTCCACGACTCCGCGTCCGGGCCCGCCTCGCGCAGAGTTGCCGCGAGGAGGTCCGCACCCTCCGCCAGCCAGGCCTCCAGGGCGGCCGGTTCGTCGTTCCCGGGACCGGGGACACCGGGGACGTCGTCGTCCGGGACCTCCACCAAGGACTTCGTCCGTACGATGATCTCCGCCCAGCGGTGCGCGGCGCCCACGTGCCGGACGAGGTCCCCCAGGTTCCAGTCCGGGCAGGTCGGGACTGTGACGGAGAGGTCGGCTCCGGCGAGCACAGCCCTCAGGAGGCCCGTCTCGCGGATCAGTTCGTCGCAGTAACGCTCATGGGTGAGAAGAGTCATGAGCGCACTCTATTCAGGTCAGCTTCCGGTGAGTTGCCCTGCGGAAGGAACCTTGTCCGTGACCTCGGCGCCCGCGCTCTTGCCCGCGTCCTTCACGGAGTCGATGACGCTCTGGAAGGTTCCTGCGGCGCCCTCGGCGCTGTCGCTGCTGCGCAGTTTGCCCGGGAGCGCCTTGAGCGAGGCGATGCCCGCGCTAAGCGGTGCGACCGCCTTTGCGAGCGTGGGGTCGCCCTGGGCGTTGCTCACCGCGGCCTTGAGGCGGTTGTAGGCGAAGAGGCCCGCCGCACCCGCCTTGATCATGGCGAACTTCTGGCCGTCCGCGCCCTTCTTGAACTTGCCCGACTTGAGCGGCTTCACGATCCACTGGTACGTCGCTCCGGCCGCGAGCCCCGCATTGGCCACGAACCGGGTCTTGGCGAACTTCTGCGCCTCGGCGGACGACGTCGGGGTCGCGGTCGAGGTCGCGTCATTGCTGCTGGAACCGCAGGCCGTGGTGGAGGCGAGCAGGGCGCAGGAAAGGACCAGCGCCACCAGCACACGGCGGATCGGGGTGGAAGCGGGCACGACGGACCTCCAGGCGCGCGGATCGTTGCTTCCCGCAGCGTCGCCCGAAGGCCGCCGCCCTGCCACTTGAGCGCGTCCGGACAGGTTTCACGCGTGGGTGGATCGGCAACCCGAACGTCAGGGGCGGCAGCGCGGACGTCAGAGCGGACGTCAGAGCCGGCAGCCCGGACGTCAGGGCCGGCAGCAGTCGGGCTCCAGCCCCCTGGGGAGCCGCTCCCCGCCGAAGACCGCGGTGGTCGCCTCGTCCCCCCCGAGCGCGGCCACCGCGAGCAGCAGCGACCCGGCCGTCCAACTGGTTCTCTCCTCCGGCCAGACTGCGGGCGGGTCGCCCTGCGCGCCGCTCTCGAAGACGTAACCCGTCCAGTACATGCCGTCCTCGGCGTACCGAAGATGCTGGATGGACTGGAGGATCTCCAGCGCGCGGTCCGACTCCCCCATCACCCAGAGGGCCAGGGCGAGTTCACAGCTCTCACCACCGGTGACCCACGGGTTGGGGAGCACGCAGCGCACGCCCAGGCCGGGGACGACGAAGCGGTCCCAGCCCTCCTCGATGCGCGCCTTGGCCGCGGCTCCGGTGACCGCACCGCCGAGTACCGGGTAGTACCAGTCCATCGAGTAGCGGGACTTGTCGAGGAAGCGCTCGGGGTGGCTGCGGATCGCATGGCCGAGCGCACCGGCCGCCAACTCCCAGTCGGGCTGCGGTTCGTCGCGCTCGTCGGCGACGGCGAGCGCACAGCGCAGTGCCTGGTGGACGGAGGAGGAGCCGGTGAGGAGCGCGTCGCGTACGGGGGCGCCGCCGTCCTCGGGGGACTCGCGCTTCCAGCCGATCTCACCGCCGGGCTGCTGGAGCCCGAGCACGAATTCCGTCGCGGCGTGGACGGCCGGCCACATCCGGTCGAGGAAGGTGTCGTCGCCGGTGGCCAGGTAGTGGTGCCAGACGCCGACGGAGATGTACGCGCAGAAGTTCGTCTCGCGGCCCCGGTCGGTGACCTGTGTGGCGTCCCCGTCCTGGTACGCGGCATACCAGGAGCCGTCCTGGTTCTGGTGGCGCGCGAGCCATTCGTAGGCCCGCGCGGCGGCATCGTGCTCGCCCGCCGCGTCCAGCGCCATGGCCGCCTCGGTGTGGTCCCAGGGGTCGAGGTGGTGGCCGCGGAACCACGGGATGGCGCCGTCCTCGCGCTGCATCGCGAGGATCCCGGCCACCGTCTCGGCGGCCTGCTCGGCGGTGAGGACCCCGGGCAGGACGAGGTGCTCGGTGCGCCCCGGTGAGGTCACGCGTCGACCTTGGGGGCGTGCGGCTTGGTCGCGTACGCCACGAAGCTCTTGCCGACGACCGGGTTGAGCAGCTGCTCGGTGATGCGGGTGAGGGCGGGCTTCTTCATGATGTCCCAGACCAGGAGCTTGTGGTACGCCTTCACCGGCAGCGCCTGGTCGTTGTCGACGCCGAAGGCGCACTTGAGCCACCAGTAGGGCGCGTGGAGCGCGTGCGCGTGATGGGTGCCGTACGGCTTCAGACCCGCCTGGCGCATCTTGCCGAGGAGCTCGTCGGCCTTGTAGATGCGGATGTGGCCGCCCTCGACCTCGTGGTACGCGTCGGAGAGCGCCCAGCAGACCTTCTCGGGCCCGTAGCGCGGCACGGTCACCGCGATGCGGCCGCCCGGCTTGAGGACGCGGACCATCTCCGCGAGGACGCCCTTGTCGTCGGGGATGTGCTCCATGACCTCGGAGATGATCACGACGTCGAAGGAGTCGTCGGGGAAGGGGAGGTTGAGCGCGTCGCCCTCCATGGCGGTCGCGGTCGCGCCGGCCGGGGCCTCACCGGCCTCCTTCATGGCGGCGAACCACTTGGCGACCTCGCGGATCTCCTCGCCGTTCTGGTCGAGGGCAACGACCTGGGCGCCGCGCCGGTAGCACTCGAAGGCGTGCCGGCCTGCGCCGCAGCCCAGGTCGAGCACGCGGTCGCCCGCGGCGAGCGGGAAGCGGGAGAAGTCCACGGTCAGCACGGAGGTGTCTGCCTTCTTCGCTAGGAGGAGGTGGTGTGACGTCGTCGGGCGGCGATGGCCGCCCGGTAGTGCTCGGCCGTGCCGATCGCCGCCTGGCGCCAGGTGAAGCGGGACAGCACCCGCTCGCGGCCCGCCGCACCGAGGCGGGCGCGGAGCTCGGGGTCGTCGAGGAGCCGGGCGAGGGCGTCGGCGAGGGCGCCCGCATCGCCGGGCGGCACGGCCAGACAGGTCTCGCCGTCGGCTCCGGTGACCTCGGGGATGGCTCCGCCGGTGGTCGCGACCAGGGGGGTGCCGGTGGCCATGGCCTCGGCCGCGGGCAGCGAGAAGCCCTCGTACAGGGACGGGACGCAGCTGACCTGCGCGCTGCGCACCAGGTCGACCAGTTCGGCGTCGGAGATGCCCTTGACGAACTCGACGGCGTCCTGGAGGCCGTACTTCTCGATGGCCTGGGCGACCGGGCCGTCCTCGGCGCGCTTGCCGACGACGACGAGGTGGGCGGCGGGGTTGCCGGTACGGAGCTTGGCGAGGGCCTCGACGAGGTGGACGAGCCCCTTGAGGGGGACGTCGGCGCTGGACGTGGTGACGATCCGGCCCTCGACCTCGGCGACGGAGGGGTCGGGCGACCAGAGGTCGGTGTCCGCGCCGATGTGCACGACGTGGACGCGGTCGCGGTCGACGCCGAGGTGGTGGACGATCTCCTGCTGCGAGGAGCCGGAGACGGTGAGGACGGAGGGCAGGCGGCGGGCGACGCGCTTCTGCATGCGCGTGAAGCCGTACCAGCGGCGCACAGAGGCGCGCTTGCGCCAGTCGGGGGCCGCGGCGAGGTCCAGCTGCCGGTCGACGGTGATGGGGTGGTGGATGGTGGTGACGAGGGGCGCGCCGAGGTCGGAGAGCAGTCCGTAACCGAGCGTCTGATTGTCGTGGATGACGTCGAACTCGCCGCGGCGGGCGGCCAGATGGCGGCGCGCGCGGAGCGAGAAGGTCAGCGGCTCGGGAAAGCCCCCGGTCCACATGGTGCCGACCTCGACGGCGTCGATCCAGTCGCGGTACTCGTCGCGCTTCGGCGTCCGGAACGGGTCGGGGCTGCGGTACAGATCGAGGCTGCCGAGCTCGGTGAGCGGCACGCCTTCGTCGAGTACGGGGAAGGGCTGGGCGCCGATGACCTCGACGCTGTGCCCGAGGCGGGCCAGCTCGCGGGAGAGATGGCGTACGTAGACGCCCTGGCCTCCGCAGAACGGGTTGCCCTTGTAGGTGAGGAGCGCGATGCGCAGCGGTCGCTCGTCGCGGTCGGACTGCACCCTCGAAGGGGCGCCGAGGGGCCCCGCTTCCACGGCCTCAGCGGTCACTCCCGGCCCCCTTCTTCACTGCAAGCTTTTCGCCGGAGCGTAACCGCTCGTGCCAATCTAGAACAAGTTCTCGTACACTGGCTTGATCGTTCAACGAGCATCGAATCTACCGGCTGGTAGCCCCGCAGGACCGGCCCGATCAGGTGATTCGCGCCACCCAGGGGGCTCCTGGCATGCTGTCGCCTCGCTCGCACGAAACGGCACGGCCCAGATGTATGTCACGGATGGGGACACATGACAGCGGAAGCGAAGCCGACATCTCCGACGTCTCCTGCCCTGACGGAACGCCAGGAAGCGCGCCGCCGCCGCATCCTGCACGCGAGTGCGCAGCTTGCGAGCCGGGGCGGTTTCGAGGCGGTGCAGATGCGCGAGGTCGCGGAGTCCTCGCAGGTCGCGCTCGGCACGCTCTACCGCTACTTCCCGTCCAAGATCCACCTGCTGGTCGCCACGATGCAGGACCAGCTCCAGCACCTGCACGGCACCCTGCGCAAGCGCCCGCCCGCCGGTGACACCCCGGCCGAGCGGGTCGCGTCGACGCTGATGGGCGCCTTCCGCGCCCTCCAGCGCGAGCCGCACCTGGCAGACGCCATGGTCAGGGCCCTGACCTTCGC
>NZ_JAFLRJ010000930.1 GCF_017315755.1 Streptomyces beijiangensis | reverse complement strand
CCGGCCGGGCGTGCGCGGAGCAGTACGACGCGCGGGCGCAGGGTCTGGGGGTCGTCCACGCGGTCGCGGAAGAAGTCGTCCGGGCTGTCGTCCGTGGCCGCCTCCGGGTCGGCCGCGCCGCCTCCGAAGCCGCCGGCCAGCAGGGCGCTGTGGGCCGGAAGCGCCTCGGGGAGCTCCGCCGCCAGGGCAGGGTGGCCCGCCAACTCGCCCAGTACGGCGGCGA
>NZ_JAFLRJ010000929.1 GCF_017315755.1 Streptomyces beijiangensis | reverse complement strand
CTGCTGCACCAGTGCTGCTACTACGGCGCGCTCCCGCACCTCCCGCTCCGCCCCGCGGGCCGCTATCTGCACCCCACCGGCTTCGGCACGCTCGGGTACGCGCTGCCCGCCGCGATCGGCGCCAGGGCCGCCTGCCCCGAACGGCAGGTGGTGGCGCTCAGCGGGGACGGCGGACTGCAGTTCTCCGTCCAGGAGCTGGCCACCGCGGCGCAGCTCGGACTGCCGCTGCCCGTCGTCGTGTTCGACAACGGCGGTTACGGCGAGATCCGCGACGAGATGGCCGCCCGCGGCGACACCCCCACCGCTGTCGACCTCCCCCGCGTCGACCTGCCCGCACTGGCCCGCGCCTACGGCGGCCGCGGCGTGGTGGTCCGCTCCCCCGGCGAACTCGCCGCCGTCCTCACGCGCGCCCTCACCACCCCAGGCCCCACCCTGATCACCGTCCCCGAGGAGTCCGCCGTATGACCACCACCCCTCTCATCTCCCTGACCTGGACCGACCATGTCACCGGCCACCAGGGCCACTTGGTCGTCGACCGCCTGGTGCGCGGCGTCTCCAGCGGCGGTCTGCGGATGCGCCCCGGCTGCACGCTGGAGGAGGTCGCGGGCCTGGCGCGCGGGATGACGATGAAGGAGGCGCTGCACTACAACCCGCAGGGGCGGTACATCCCCCTCGGCGGCGCG
>NZ_JAFLRJ010000928.1 GCF_017315755.1 Streptomyces beijiangensis | reverse complement strand
TGGCCCGCGCGGGCCATGAGCAGGGCGAGGAGCAGGACCGCCGACAGCGCCCAGACCCACGGCAGCCCCGGAATGTGCACGGGGAGGGCGGCACCCGCGGTGGCCACGATCGCCGTGCCCATCACCGTGGCGTACCAGTTGGGGCCGAGGTGGCGCAGCGCCGCGGGGGCGGCCGCGTAGGGGCGGGTCCGAACGAGGGTGGTCATACAGCCAGGCTCCCGCCGCGCGCGCCCGCCCACCAGATCCCATGAACCTATGAGGGCATAAGCTCGGCTTATGAGCAGTCCGCTGTCCCACCGCGTCCCCGACCTCGCCGCCCTGGAGCTGCTCCTCGCCGTCGCCCGCCACGGCAGCCTCGGCAAGGCGGCCCGTGAACTCGGCATCTCCCAGCCGGCGGCCAGCGGCCGGATCCGCTCGATGGAGGCCAGGCTCGGTGTGGTCCTTCTGGAGCGCTCCCCGCGCGGCTCCCGCCTCACCGACGCGGGGGTCCTCGTCACCGACTG
>NZ_JAFLRJ010000927.1 GCF_017315755.1 Streptomyces beijiangensis | reverse complement strand
GCCGCCTCCATGACGATCGCCGAGTACCTGCTCCCCGGCTGGCTCATCGCGCTGAGCACCCAGCGCCCGGGCACCGCGGTCTCCCTTCTCGCGGGGAACTCCGTCTCCGTCGCCGCACACCTCCTCAACGGCGAGGCGGACCTCGGCTTCGTCGAAGGACTCGCGGTCCCCGAAGGGCTCGACGGCACGGTCATCGGCCGCGACCGTCTGATCGTCGTCGCCGCGCCCACGCACCCCTGGGCCCGCAGGATGAGGGCGGTGGCGGCCAGTTCGCGCGGGGTGAGCGGGACGCGGCGCTGGCCGGACACGGCGGCCTCGCGGCCCCCCTCCTCGAACTCGCCTCCACCACCGCCGTCAAGGCCGCCGCCGTCAGCGGCGCGGGCCCTTCCGTACTGAGCGAGCTGGCCGTACGGGAGGAGATCGCGTCCCGCCGCCTGGTGAAGGTCCCGGTCGAGGGCATCAGGCTGAGCCGCGACCTGCGCGCCGTCTGGCCCACCGGCCCCCAGCCGGCCGGTCCGGCACGGGACT
>NZ_JAFLRJ010000926.1 GCF_017315755.1 Streptomyces beijiangensis | reverse complement strand
TGCGCGACGTCGCGCACCGCTACGGCGTACGCCTCCGGCTGTTCCACGGCCGCGGCGGCACCGTCGGCCGCGGCGGCGGCCCCTCGCACGACGCGATCCTCGCCCAGCCCTGGGGGACGCTCGAAGGCGAGATCAAGGTCACCGAGCAGGGCGAGGTCATCTCCGACAAGTACCTCATCCCCTCACTGGCCCGCGAGAACCTCGAACTGACCGTCGCGGCAACGCTGCAGGCCTCCGCCCTGCACACCGCCCCGCGCCAGTCCGACGACGCCCTCGCCCGCTGGGACGCGGCGATGGAGGTCGTCTCGGATGCCGCGCACGGTGCGTACCGCAAGCTGGTCGAGGACCCGGACCTCCCGGCGTACTTCCTCGCCTCGACGCCGGTCGACCAGCTCGCCGACCTGCACCTGGGCTCCCGGCCGTCCCGCCGCCCCGGATCCGGAGTCTCCCTCGACGGGCTGCGCGCCATCCCGTGGGTCTTCGGCTGGACCCAGTCCCGCCAGATCGTCCCCGGCTGGTTCGGCGTCGGCTCGGGCCTCAAGGCGCTGCGCGAGGCCGGCCTCACTGCACCCTTGGGAGGAGAGGGGGTCCTCGACGAGATGCACGAGCACTGGCACTTCTTCCAGAACTTCATCTCCAACGTGGAGATGACCCTGGCCAAGACGGACCTGCGCATCGCCCGCCACTACGTCGACACGCTGGTCCCCGAGAACCTCAAGCATGTGTTCGCCGACATCGAGGCCGAGCACGACCTGACGGTCCGCGAGGTCCTTCGGGTCACCGGTGGGCAGCGACTCCTGGACTCGCACCCGGCGTTGCAGCAGACGTTCGGCATCCGTGACGCGTACCTGGACCCGATCTCCTACCTCCAGGTCTCCCTGCTGGCGCGCCAGCGGGAGGCTGCGGAGAGGGGTGAGACCCCGGACCCGACCCTGGCAAGGGCGTTGCTCCTCACCGTGAACGGTGTCGCAGCGGGCCTGCGCAACACGGGCTGACCGGTGCCGGGGGTTTCGGGGGCTCCGCCCCCGGACCCCCG
>NZ_JAFLRJ010000925.1 GCF_017315755.1 Streptomyces beijiangensis | reverse complement strand
CCGCGGCCAGCCGTGACCAGTGGACCCGGTCGAGGGTCTCGTAACTGCGCCAGGCGTGCGTGCCCATCAGCCGGGTCAGCGGCGGCCCGACGACGGGTAGGTTTTTCAGCCAGTCCATGAGGTGCGGGTACCCTCCGCCGGTCGGCTGAACACCAGGGTGCGCGTGCCCCAGAAGCGCAGGCAGGTGGCGAGGGCCATGCCGATGACCGCGCCGACACCTTCTCCGGCGCGGGGCGAGGTGAGGC
>NZ_JAFLRJ010000924.1 GCF_017315755.1 Streptomyces beijiangensis | reverse complement strand
CCGGGCGGTGGTGGTCGCCTGGGTCCGTATGGAGGCAAGGAAGGGGGCGCCGGTGACAGATACGGCGTAGGTGTTCCGCAAGTTGCGGGCGGCGCCCAGCAGATGGGCCGCGCGGTCGGCCTCCAGGAGGGAGGCCTGCAGACCGGCGAGTACTTCGAGGGTGACGGCCACGCCGATCACGTCGTGGAAGGCGTGCTGGACCCAGAGGGCATCGCGGGTGCGGGCGATCGCGGCCGAGAAGTGGCCCCTGGCACGGTCGGCCTGGGCCGTCAGCCAGTCGAGGTGCGAGCGCATCCAGACCACTGCAGGGCGTGGGTCGCGGCCTCCGGGTCGTCGAGCGCGTCCGCCGCGGCGACGGCCTCCTCCAGATACGGGGTGGCACCCGCGGCGTCGACCTGGACACTGGCGATCCAGCCGCAGGTCCACAGGGCTCTCGTACGCTCACGGCAGGGCGCGACGTCCAGGCGCAGGGCGCGGTCGAGATAGAGGCGGCCTTCGCGGAGCCGTCCGCAGGCGATCCACATGAACCACATGCGGGCGGCGAGTTCCAGGGCTTCCCTGCCGCGCCCGGGATGGGTGAGGAGATGTTCGAGGGCGGCCCTGATGTGGGGGTGCTCGGAGGTCATCCGGGCGTACCAGGCGAGCTGTTCCGGGCCCGACCAGGCCGACTCCGCCTGGCGTGCGAGGCGCAGGTAGAACGCCGCGTGCCGGTCGGCGAGCCGGTCCTCGTCGCCGAGCTCCTGGAGCCAGGTGTGTCCGTACTCCCGCACGGTGTCCAGCATCCGCAGGTACGGGTGTTCGCCGCTGCCGTCCTGGATGAGGATCGACTTGCCGACGAGTTCCTTCAGGGCGCCGGGAATGTCCTCCTGCGGGAGGTGGGCGTCGGAGCAGACCGCCTCGGCGGCCTCCACGTCGAAGGGTGCGGTGAAGACGGAGAGCCGGGCCCACAGCAACCGCTCGGACGGCGTGCAGAGTTCATGGCTCCAGCCGATGGCCGCGCGCAGGGTGTGATGGCGCGGGGGAGCGCCGCGCGTGTGGTTGGCCAGCAGCCGGAAGCGGTCCTCCAGCATGGCGTCGA
>NZ_JAFLRJ010000923.1 GCF_017315755.1 Streptomyces beijiangensis | reverse complement strand
GGGCCCGACACGTTCGAGATGACCGTCGATCCGCTGGCGCTCCCCGTCGGCGAGTGGCTGCTCGGGGTGGTCGTCAGCCGCCGCGAGGTGGTGCGCCGGGCCGCCGTACGCCCCCCGGAGACATCAGCGGCGCAGCCGCTCGTGAAGGAACTCGGTCACGGCTGGCGGGGCACGCTCGACTTCCGGGACGGGCGGGCGTCGGTGACCGTACGGCAGTGCGCGGCGCGCGTGGACGCGCACCGGCTGGACGGCGACCGGGTGGAGCTCACCGGGGAGCTCTTCGGCGGGGTGCGGCCGACCACGCTGAGCGTCCAACACCCGGATGGGAGCAGGGAGTTCATGTATCACGTGGACGGTTCGGGCGAAGGTTTCACGGTCCGCCTCCCCCTGGCGGACCTCACGGACAAACCGGTGGACGAGCCGCGCCTCCCCAAGGAGGTCGAGCCGCCGGGCTCGGTGCGTTGGCGCGTACGACTGGTGCTGGCCGACGGGACCGAGCTGCCGGTGGCGGCCAGGCTGGGGCTCGCACCCGGCCGGTACGGCGAGGTGTGCGTGACGGCGGATGCGGCCGGGCAACTGCGGGTGGAGCTGACCCGGCAGGCGATCGCCGACGTACTGCGGTGGGAGCACGGCGCGCTGCGGCTGTCGGGGACGCACGGCGGGGACGCGCGGGGCGAGTTGGAGCTGCGGGCCGAAGAGGAAGGCCGGACCGTGCGCGCCGATGTCGTACGGGACAAGGGCCGCTTCACCGCATCGGTGCCCGCACCGGCGGGCGCGGGCCGCTGGCACGCGTACCTCGACGGGATGCCGGTACGGGTACTGACACCCGTCGGAGCCACCCTGCCGGCCGAACTGGCCGCCGGCGCGTGGCAGTTCCGCGCCGACCGCCGCGACGGCGACCGCCTGGTGATCGACGTGACGCGGACAACCGGCGGCGCGGACGCGGACACACCGATGGAGGTCCGCGTCCCCCAGGTCGGCCGCCAGCCCGCCGCCCCCGACGTC
>NZ_JAFLRJ010000922.1 GCF_017315755.1 Streptomyces beijiangensis | reverse complement strand
GTCGTCGAGCAGCCGGATCTGCCGTACGGCATACGCACTGCTCGACGCGGGGTCCGCCCGCCGGCAGGCGGCCGACCGGCTGCACGCGGGGGCGGGCGAACTGGCCATCTCCGTCGGCTGGCTGGCGCACGACTCGGGACGCTTCGACGATGCGCGCTCGCACTACGCGGAAGCCCTCGCCACCGCCCGGGTCTCCGGCGACCCGGCCCTGGAGGCGCACGCCTTCTGCAACATGGCCTTCCTCGCACGGGAC
>NZ_JAFLRJ010000094.1 GCF_017315755.1 Streptomyces beijiangensis | reverse complement strand
GGGGTCGAGGTGCCGTGCGCGTTGACGTGCTCCACTTCGTCGGGGAGCACCCCCGCGTCTTCGAGGGCGTTCCGCAGCGCGCGGGCCAGTCCTGCGCCCTGCGGGTGGGGTGCGGTGGCGTGGTGCGCGTCCGACGTCGCGGAGAATCCGGCGATGTCGGCGTAGCGGCGGGCGCCGCGTGCGGTGGCGTCCGCGCACCTTTCCAGTACGAGAATGCCGGCGCCCTCTCCGGCCACGAAGCCGTCCCGGTCGTGGGCGAAGGGCCGGGACGCCGCGGCCGGGTCGTCCGTACGGGAAGAGAGCGCGCCCATCCTGGACAGTCCGTTGAGCGTGCCCGGACTGATCGCCGACTCCGTGCCGCCGGCGAGGACCACGTCGCACAGACCGGACAGCAGCCACTCGCGGGCGGTGCCGATGGCGGACGCCCCTGACGCGCAGGCCGTCGCCGTGACCAGGCTCGGGCCCTGGATGTGCTGGTCCATGGCCACGTAACCGGCGACCATGTTGACCATCCCCATCGGGATCATCAGCGCCGACACGTCGTCGGGTGTGCCCTCGAAGTAGGTCCGCAGCTGCTTCTCCAGCGTGGCGGCCCCGCCCAGTGAGTTCCCGATGACGACGCCCACCCGGGCGCCGTCCCAGGACGTGCTGTCGAGTCCCGCGTCGGCGACCGCCTGGCGGGCGCTCACGATGGCGAGCTGGGTGAACCGGTCGAGCTTCCAGGCGTGGCGCCTGCCCAGCTCGGCCGTGGCGTCGAAGCCGGGCACCCGGCAGGAGATGTCGACCCGCTCGCCCAGGAGTTCGGGGTCGGTGGCGGCGGCGGACACGCCCGACAGGACGCGCCGCCAGTTCTCCTGGATGCCGATGCCGGCGGGTGTGACGAGGCCGATTCCGGTGATCGCGACTCCGCGTCCCCGGGCCACCCCGCTCACGCCTGGGCCGCCTTCGCACCGATGACGGCGACCGCTTCGTCCAGTGTGAAGGACGACTTGAGCTCGCCCTCCTTCAGGACGATGCCCATCTCCTTGCGCAGGATGAGGCTGAGCTCCACGAGTATCAGCGAGTCGATGTCCAGCTCGTCGAAGGTGGCGCCGGACAGCAGCTCGGACTCGTCGAGGCCGAACTTCTCGCTGATGAGGCCGGAGACCTGGTGCTTGAGCGAGAACTCGACGGAGAGAGTGGTCATGATGAACTCCTTGTTCTGATGGGTGAGTTGTGCGGGTGTGTTACGCGGTGACCGGCGCGATGTCCGGCCAGACCAGTGCGGCCGAGCCCCAGGTGAGGCCGCCGCCGAAACCGGTGAGGACCACGCGGTGTCCCGGCAGGAGGTCGCCTTCGGCGGCGGCGTCCGTGAGGGCGAGCGGGATCGAGGCGGCGACGGTGTTGCCGACCCGGTCCAGGTTCACCACGATCTGCTTCTCCTCCAGGCCCAGTTGCTCGCCGACGGCGTGCAGGATCCGGACGTTGGCCTGGTGCGCCACGACCTTGTCCAGGGCGGCCGGTGTCCAGCCGACGCGGTCGAGGAGGCGCTGTGAGGACTCGCTCATGTTGATCACGGCCTCGGTGAAGACGGGCCGCCCCTCCATGGCGAAGAACTGGTCGCCCTCGACGGGCGGTTCGCCTGTCGAGCGCTGGCGGGAGCCGCCGGCGCGCACCGTGATCAGGTCGGCGCCGCCGCCGTCACTGCCCAGGTCGAAGCCGAGCAGCGCGCCGGGTTCGCCGGACTCGCCGGCCCGCAGCACCACCGCTCCGGCTCCGTCGCCGAAGATGGCGCGGGTCGTGCGGTCGGTGGGGTCGAGGATCGTGGAGAAGGTGTCAGCGCCGATCACCAGGGCCCGTTGGGCGACCCCCGCGGTGATCATGGAGGCCGCGGTGGCGAGGGCGTACACGAACCCGGTGCAGACGGCCGCGACGTCGAAGGCGGGCACCGTGCCGAGCCCGAGCCGGTGGGCGACACCGGGTGCGGTGCCGGGGCACGGCCGGTCGGGGGTGCTGGTGGCCAGGACCACCAGGTCCACGTCGGCGGCCTTGTCGCCGCCCGTCCTGCGCGCCGACTCCAGGGCGCGTTCACCGGCCGCGACGGCCAGGTCGGATGTGGCCTCGCCCGGTGCGACCACGTAGCGGAGTCCGATGCCCGTACGGGTACGGATCCACTGGTCGGAGGTGTCGAGCTGGGCGGCGAGCTCCTCGTTGGTGACGGCGGTCGCGGGCAGCGCGCCGCCCAGTCCGCAGAGCACGGCGGCGCGGCTCATGCGGCCAGCTCCTCGACGTCGTGCCCGACGGCGGCCGGGGACAGAAGGACCGCCGGCGCGGGGGCGGCCCGGAACGAACTGCCCGCCCTGCGCAGCGCGATGCGGACGGCGGATGGCTCGGGTGCGGTGATGGCCGCGATGTGCCCGTCCGGTCGTACGAGAAGAGCCTTGGGGGCGTCGCCGAGCAGCGGCGTGAAGCCGGGCCAGTTGGAGATGTCCCGCACCGGGACATCGGCCGGCGCCGCTGCCGTCAGCGCGTCACGGCTCGCCACCCATGCGGAGTCCTGCCGGCCGCCCGCCCACAGCAGCAGCGAGAGCCGTGCCGGATCGATCGCCGGCCAGCGCTCGGCGCCCGGCTGCGGTGTGCCGTGCGAGGCGAAGACCGGGAGGCGGTCGCCGGTGCGGACCTTGCGGGTGAGGCCCGGCAGGGTGTCGCGGAGTGACTCGGCGGGCCGGTAGCTGACGTCGTGCTGCGCCATCAGCGGGGCCCCGAAGCGCTGGAGGATCCCGGTGCGGTGGGCCAGGCGCAGGGCGTTGTCGCGGGCCGCGACCTCGTGGCGGCGCTTGAACAGGCCCCAGCTGGTCTGCTTGGCGGTCGTCAGGACGATGCGCTCGGCGGCGAGGTGCCGGTCGGTGTCGTACGTGTCGAGAATGCCGGGCTCGTACAGGCCGTTGACGACCCCGGCGAGCTTCCAGGCCAGGTTGACCGCGTCCTGGATGCCGGTGTTCATGCCCTGGGCGCCGGCCGCGCTGAACACATGGGCGGCGTCTCCCGCGAGGAACACGCGCCCCGCCCGCATCGTCTCGGCGACCCGGCGCCGGGCCCGGAAGATCGTGGACCAGTCCAGCTTGCCGACGAGACCGGGGCGCGGGGAGCGCTCGTCGAGGAAGTGCTGGAAGAGCTCGCGCGGCGGGCTCTTCTCCTCGTTCCAGTCGGGCACGCTGATCGCCAGCCGGAACTGGCCGTTGCCGAAGGGCGCGATGCCCAGGGCGCCGGTCCGTGAGTAGCAGTAGACGAGCGAGTGGGGGTCCATGTCGCCGTCGACGGGTCCGTCACCGATCGCGAACAGGACGTCGTTGCCGGTGCCGAGGAGCTCGATCCCGGCGAACTCGCGTACCGCGCTGCGTGCGCCGTCCGCGCCGATGACCCAGTCGGCCTCGATCTGCTCGACGCGTCCGTCGGCGTGCTCCACCCGGGCGGCCGGCCTGCGCCCCGAGGTGTCGAGCGCGGTGAGCGTCCCGTCCTCGATCTCACCGCCGTGGGCGGCGAGGCGGGTTCGGATGATCGCCTCCGTGGTGTCCTGCGGGATGACCACGCCGAAGGGGTACGGGGTGTCCGTCAGGCGGCTCATCTCGACGGCGCCGATGTGCCGTTTGCGGGAGTAGTACTGCACCGAGTCGAGCCGGTTGCCCGCCTCGACGACGCCCTCCGCGGCGCCGATACGGCCCAGGAGCTCCAGGCTGCGCGGCCAGACGACACTGGCGCGGGAGTGTTGTACGGGTCCGGCGGCCGAGTTGTCGATCAGTCTCACCGGGACGCCCTGGCTGAGCAGTTCGGTGGCGAGCACGAGGCCTACGGGGCCCGCGCCCACGATCAGGACAGGGCGTCGTCCGCCGGGGCTCTCGCGCAGCGGGATCGTCATGACAGTGTGCCTTTCGTCGGATCAAGGTCGGATCGGGATGAGCGGTTTCAGGAATTTCAGGGGCTCAGGGGCGGTGCACGACGACGGCGCTCCAGGTGAACCCGGCGCCCGCGCTCAACACGGCCGCGTACTGGCCGCGTTGGAGGCGGTACGGGCTCGCTCCTGCCGACAGCGCCGTCAGGTTGGAGAGCAGGTCGCCCGCGCCCAGGTGACCGGTGCGCTCGCCCAGGTCGGCGACCGGCGCTCCGGTGACCTCGGCCACGGCCGGCCCGTACACCTCACGGGCGGTGGCCCGGCCGAGCCGTGGCAGGAGCACGGAGTGCAGCTCCTGGCCGCCGGGGCCGATGCCCGCCTCGCGCAGCGCGGCGGCGAGCACCTCGCTGGTCTCACGCCGCAGCCTGCCGAGGAACTCCGCCTTGCCCTGCGTGGCGAGGAACGCCTTCTTGGCGCGCCGTACGTCGACGGCCGGGCCCGCGGTGTGCGGTGCGGCGTGGAAGGTGTCCACGTCGCGGTGGGCGGTCTCCAGCTCGGGTGCGGCCCTGGTCTGCAGGGCGCGCAGGGTGAGCGACCCTTCCGGTACGGCGTCGGTCCCGGTGGCCCGGCCGACGACCGCTGCGGTGGCCCCGTCGCCGTACCAGACGCCGTAGTCGCCGCCCCACCGGTCGAAACCGGGAGGGGCGAACCGGTCGGCGGTGGTCACCAGGACCGGTGCGCCGGAAGCGTCGGCGGTGACGTGGTGCACCGCGCTCTGCAGCGCGGCCGCCGCTCCGTTGCACATCTGCTGGATGCCCGTCGGTATCGAATGGAGCGCGCCGGAACCGGCGGCCACATAGTGGGCGGGCGACCAGAAGTCGTGGCCCTGGTAGTACGTCCAGGCGTGCAGGGTGGCGGCGATGGACTCGGCGGGGGTGCCGGCCAGGGACAGGGCGCGGCGGGCGGCGCGCACCGCCATCTGCGGGGCCGATTCGTCGGAGGAGACGGGCAGTTGCTCGTACCCCATCGCATCGGCCTCACCGTCGGTCACCCGTCCTTCGGCGAGGGCGTCGACGGTCTTCTCCGCGGTGCGTGGCAGCCATTGCGCCGGCGACAGCCACACCTGGCCGGGGATCACAGGCACTCCTCGCCCTCGGGCAGCACGTTGACCGTGGCGGACGTCGTGGTGTGCATCTGACCCGCGGCGATGACATCGCCGTCCTGCTCGAACTCGATGTAGAAGGTGCGCAGTTCGGGCAGCATCAGGCTGAGGTTGTCCTCGTGCGCGTACGGCTCGGTCTTGCGGATGTGCACGGTGGTCGGGGCGTCGAGCTCGGCGTACCGCATGAAGTCGAACTCGAATCCGGCGACCGTGGTGCGGCTGACCGACGCGCCCCACAGGTCCGAGACGCCGAGCAGGCAGATCTGGCGGGCGGCCTCCATGAGGACCATGCCGGGGACGTGGTCCTGGCCGTGGTCGAACATGCTGCGGTTGTCGAGGGGGATCCGCACGGTGGCGTACGCGTTGTCGGTGTCGACGGTGGCGGAGGCGAGCACCACGTTCGACGGGGAGCTGCGGCCCACCAGGTGCGGGGCGACGTGGGCGTTCTCGCGGGGGATGTCCTTGAAGGGGACCAGGGGCCTGCCGCGGCCCTGGATGCGCACCGCGTCGTACACCTCGGCCGGGATGTAGCCGACGTCCATCGTGACGAAGCCGAGGCAGCGCTTGGCCAGCTTCATGTCGATGCCGAACCGCAGGCGCCGTACATCGCCAGGGGTGCCGCGCCGGTTGCTGGTGCGCACCGAGATGCGCAGCTCGCCCGGGGTCTCCTCCTCCGGCAGTGTGAGCAGTCCCGGCAGCTCCATCTTCCAGGACCGCAGCAGGAACTTGCTCTTGCGCGAGACTCCGGCGAACTCATGGCCGCCGTACGTCTCGGCCTGCCGGCAGCACTCCAGGAGCAGCATCGGGTCGGGGGCGTTCAGCCGTGAGGTGGTCTCGGTGTAGTACGCGTGGGACGGGGGGAGCTGGGCGGCGGCGAGATAGTCGTTCTCGCCGGTCTGCCGGCTGTCCGTCAGGAATACCTCGGAGAGCGCCCAGCGGTGGAGAAGTGAACGGTCCACGGTGCGCATGAATTCGAGATTCGCGGCGCCCGGCAGGCAGGTCTTCTTTTCCTCGGTATTCGTCGTCATTTCCTTTTCTCTTCTCTCGCTTGGTTACATTCTCGCGGGGGGTGGCAAAGCGTTCACTAAAGGCGGCCTCAAGGGCGTCGGTCCGTACTCAAGCCGCCCAGGCCAGGGGGGAGCGGTAGGTGTCGGCAGGCCGGTCCCACTCGGCACGGGCGGGCGCCACGCAGACCGGTTCGTCGCAGGGGCGCAGCGTGAGCGTCAGGACCGCCACGAGCGCGGCGAGTTCATCGGGGGTCGGGTCGCCGCGCACCACACGGAAGGAGGCCTCCCGCAGGACGTCCGAGCCCGTCACGGCGCTCACAGCGGGGTGATCCCGTGCTTGCGCTGCGGCAGCGCGCGGTGCTTGGTGCGCAGCATGGCCAGCGAGCGGGCGAGCACGGCCCGGGTCTCGCCCGGTTCGATGACGTCGTCGACGAGACCGCGTTCGGCCGCGTAATACGGGTGCATCAGCTCGGACTTGTACTCCTCGACCATCTGTCGGCGCATGGCCGCGGGGTCGTCCGCGGCAGCGATCTGCCGGCGGAAGATGACGTTGGCCGCGCCCTCCGCGCCCATCACCGCCACCTCGTTGGTGGGCCAGGCGAAGGAGAGATCGGCCCCCACGGAGCGCGAATCCATCACGATGTACGCGCCGCCGTACGCCTTGCGCATGATCAGCTGGATACGCGGGACGGTGGCGTTGCAGTACGCGTACAGCAGCTTCGCCCCGTGCCGGATGATGCCGTTGTGCTCCTGCTCGACGCCCGGCAGAAAGCCGGGCACATCGAGCATGGTCACCAGCGGGATGTTGTAGGCGTCGCACAGCGACACGAACCGGGCGGCCTTCTCGCTGGCCCTGATGTCGAGGACACCGGCGCAGGCCAGGGGCTGGTTGGCGACGATGCCGACGACCTGCCCGTCGATCCGGGTCAGGGCGCACACCACGTTGTGCGCCCAGTCGGGCTGGATCTCGAAGGACTCGCCGTCGTCGACGATCTCCTCGATCACGGCCCGGACGTCGTAGCCCTGCGAGGGGTCGGCGGGGACCAGGTCCATGAGCTTGTCGGTACGCCGGTCCGCCGGGTCGTCACCGGCCACGGCGGGCGGCGCCTGGCGGTTGTTGGAGGGCAGGAACGACAGCAGATAGCGGACGTCCTCCAGGCAGGACACCTCGTCGTCGTACGCGAAGGCCGAGACCCCCGACACGGACGCGTGCACATCGGCGCCGCCCAGCTCGTCCATGCTCACGCGCTCCCCGGTGACCGCCTGTACGACGTCGGGGCCCGTGATGAACATCTGTGCCACGCCCCGCACCATGAACGTGAAGTCGGTCAGCGCCGGCGAGTAGGCGGCGCCTCCCGCGCACGGTCCGAGGATCACGCTGATCTGCGGGATCACGCCCGAGGAGAGGGCGTTGCGGCTGAAGATGCCGCCGTACCCGGCGAGCGCGGTGACGCCCTCCTGGATACGGGCGCCCGCGCCGTCGCAGAGGCTGACCAGCGGGGATCCTGACGACTCGGCCAGGTCCATCAGCTTGTGGATCTTCGCTGCGTGGGACTCGCCGAGCGCACCGCCGAAGATGCGGAAGTCATGGGCGTAGACGAAGACCTGCCGTCCTTCGACCGTCCCCCAGCCCGTGATCACGCCATCCGTGTGCGGCCTGCGGTTCTCCAGCCCGAAGCCGGTGGCCCGGTGCCTGCGCAGCCCCTCCAGCTCGGTGAAGGAGCCCTCGTCCAGGAGGAGTTCGATACGTTTGCGTGCCGTGAGCTTGCCCCGGTCGTGCTGCGCCTGGGTCGCCCTGACCCCGGGGCCCGCGTGGACCTCGGCCCGCAGCCGGCGCAGTTGCTCCACCCGGGCATGCACGCTGTCGGGCCTTTCCGGCTCCGATTCACCGAATCCGACCGGTATTTCCGCGACTGATTCCGCGACTGATTCCTCGACGGGTTTCTCGACCATGGTGGTCATGCCTTGTCCTCCCATCAGACCGGCACCCGAATGGCGCCACCCGAGGAAGAGAATGGAGGGCGGCCGACAATGCCCGACTCAAGGCGAGGAAAAGCCGGATTCCTTTTGCACGGCTTGAGTGGAGAGCACGGATGATCCTTCCCGACCGCCGCACTTCCGGAAGGGAAGACCATGACCACGCATCTTCACGATCCGTCCGCGACCACGCCCCGACACGCCGTTCTCTTTCCCGGCCAGGGAGTCCAGCGGGCAGGGACGGGCGAGCCCTGGCGTACCACCGAGTCCTGGGAGCTCGTCGAGACCGTTTCGCGGTCCTCGGGCTTCGATGTCGCCGAGCTGCTGCTCGACGCGGACCAGGAGACCCTGTCGCGTACCGACCACGCGCAGATCTCGGTATTCACGGCGTCGCTGCTCGCCTGGTCGGAGTTCCGCGCGCGGGAATCGGACGCCCGGGTGGTGGCGGTCGCCGGGCACAGCCTCGGCGAGTACACGGCGCTGGTCGCGGCCGGTGTGCTCTCGGTGGCAGACGGCGCCTGGCTGGTGGGGGAGCGGGGCCGGGCCATGGCCGAGGCCGCCCGGCAGCGGCCCGGGGCGATGGCCGCGGTGATGGGCGGTGACATCGACGAGGTCACCGGCCTGGTCGACTCCTTCCGGGAGGAGGGCGCCGACCTCTGGGTGGCCAACCACAACAGCCCCCAGCAGACGGTCATCGCGGGCAGCCGTACGGCCATCGACGCGGCCGCCGAGCGCGCCGCCGTGGTCGGACTGCGCTACAGCGTGCTGCCCGTCTCGGCCGCCTGCCACAGCCCCTACATGGAGCCGGCGGGCGCGCCTCTGCGCCGGGCCCTGAAGCTGACCCACTTCCAGGCCGGTGTGCTGCCCGTGGTCGCGAACGTCGACGCCCGCGCCCACTACGGCGGCAGCCAGTGGCAGGAGCTGAGCACCCGCCAGCTGGTCAGCCGGGTGCGCTGGGTGGAGTCGCTGACGACCCTCCACGAGGAGCTCGACTGCACCGCCTTCCTCGACATCGGCCCCGGCGGCACCCTCGCCGGCCTGGCCCGCAGGGCCCTCCCGGGGGTCCCGGCGCAGAAGTTCTCGCTGCCGGTGGCTGTGGCCGCGTAACAGAGGCGCCGGCGCGTCCGTTCGGCCCAGTGCGGGGCCGCTCACCAGGACAGCAGGGGTACGCGGCCGCACGCTGGTCCGGAGACACGGCACCGGAACGCTCTCGCCGCCTGAGGAGGCACGACCCCATGACCGCAGCGGGCGGACTCGCACTGATGATCATCGGCGCCATCCTGAGGTACGCCATCACCTGGGAGCCGACCTGGATCAATCTCAGCATCCTCGGCACGATCCTGATGATCGGCGGGGCGGCCGGGCTCGTGCTGGGACTCGTGCTCACGTACACCAGGCGGCGGCGCGTCGAGCGTGCGCAGCAGCCGCAGCAGCCGTACGACCAGCGGTACTACCAGGACCCGCCGCCCCCGCGGTAGCGGTCGCGCCCCTTCTTCACCCCTGATGCCCGGCGCCCTTGGCGCCGGGCATCAGTCATGTCACGCCCTGACGGGTCGCACGCTCTCGGTCACGAGAGGCACTTGCCTTCGGGCGACGCACCCGGTCCGGTCACCGTGTGCGTCGTTTCGATGGACTCCCCCGGAGACAGAGTGAAGATCAAGTCCCCGGTGACGCAGTACGTCATCGTCGTGTCGTAGGTGTACGACTCCCCTTCGGGGATCCACACGGTCGGCTCGGTGGGGTCGTTCGTGGTCATGCAGACGTGCCGCACCCGTACCGAATGCGGCCAAGGCGGTCATGGCGGCGCCGACCAGAGTGACGCGCCAGGCGTTGTGTCGCAACATGTGGGATTCCCTGGGTGGTTGGGCACGGCTCGTGGCCTTTGGGGCCGGGCATCAGCCATGTCCGGCCAGAGGCGCTGATGTGGCCAGTAATGACTCAGTAACGGGCTCCTCGTACCTTCCGCACCAACCTGGCCGCGCTTGCGGTTGTCCCCCGCACTCCGGAGGTCCGGCCTGGCTGTCGTGCACCTGACCCCGGAGGAGCTCCCCTTCATGTATCAGTCCAGAAGCCCCAGGCGCCGCGGTGCCGCATGGGCGGCAGCCGCGTTCACGGCCCTTGCCGTGCTCGGTACGGCGCCGTCCGCGATAGCCGCCACCGGCGCCGGCACCACCCCGTCTCCGACCACGACCGCCAAGGTCGACTCCGCGCTGCGTGATGCGGTCGGGAACGGCGAGGAGTCGACCTTCTTCGTCGTACTGAAGAAGCAGGCGGACCTGTCCGCCGCCAAGAAGCAGAAGACGCACGCCAAGGCGGCCACCACCGCCTACAAGGCGCTGAAGACCACTGCCGGGGACAGCCAGAAGTCGCTCACCGCCTTCCTCGACAAGGAGAAGGTCGGTCACCAGGACTACTGGATCGCCAACACGGTCCAGGTCACCGGCGACAAGGCTCTCGTCGACGAGCTCGCGCGGCGCTCGGACGTGGCGTCGATCGTCAAGAGCCAGACGTTCAAGCTCGACGCCACCGAGACGTCCGGCGCCAAGGTCACCAAGACGCGCACCGCGTCGGCGGGCACCGACTCGTCCGCCGACGGCGACGAGACCCCCGAGTGGGGCGTCTCCGACATCAAGGCCGACCAGGTCTGGGACAAGTACGAGGACCGCGGCGAGGGCATCGTCATCGCCAGCGTCGACTCGGGCGTGCAGTACGACCACCCGGACCTGGTGAAGCAGTACCGCGGCAACAACGGCGACGGCACCTTCACCAACGACTACAACTTCTACGACACGATGGGCATCTGCGCCACCAGCAGCACGCCGTGCGACGACAACGGCCACGGTACCCACACCATGGGCACGATGGTCGGCGCGCACGGCATCGGTGTCGCGCCGAACGCGAAGTGGATGGCCGCCAAGGCCTGCGGGGGTACGAAGGGCGAGTGCCCCGACGAGGATCTGCTCGCCGCCGGTCAGTGGATCCTCGCGCCGACCGACCACAACGGGCAGAACCCGCGCCCGGACCTCGCCCCGAACATCGTCAACAACTCCTGGGGCGGCGACGGCACCTTCTACACGGACATCGTCAACTCCTGGAACTCCGCGGGCATCTTCGAGGCGTTCGCGGCCGGCAACGACGGTGACGGCACGACCTGCTCGACGACCCACCCGCCGGGCGCGCAGGCGGAGACCTACGGTGTCGGCGCCTACGACGTGAACGGCAAGATCGCCTCGTTCTCCGGCTTCGGCCCCTCTCCGGTCGACGGCTCCGCGAAGCCCAACATCTCGGCACCGGGCTACAACGTCCAGTCCACGTGGCCGGGTTCCTCGTACAACACCGAGTCCGGTACGTCGATGGCCACCCCGCACGTCGCGGGCGCCGTCGCGCTCCTGTGGTCCGCGGCCCCGTCCCTGATCGGGAAGATCGACGAGACCCGGACGCTCCTCAACGAGGGCGCCACGGACGTCGACGACACCCACTGCGGCGGCACCGCCGCCATGAACAACGTCTGGGGCAACGGAAAGCTCAACATCCTCGCCTCCGTCGACGCCGCCCCGCACACGGCCGGCACCCTCTCCGGCACCGCGACCGACCAGGCGACCGGCAAGGCCGCTTCCGTCACGGTGACCGTGCAGAACGGCGACACCAAGCGCTCGGTCACCACCGACGCCACCACCGGCGCGTACCAGATCCACCTGTCCGCCGGTACGTACACGATCACCACCGGCGGCTACGGCTTCGCCACCCGCACCGACACGGTCACCATCGCCTCCGGCCAGACCGAGACCCTCGACCTGCCGCTGACCGCGGTCGCGCACCACACCGTCTCCGGCACGGTCCTCGACGTCACGGGCAAGCCGCTGAAGGGCGCCACGATGTCCTTCAGTGACGCTCCGGTCGCCTCCGTCACCACCGGCGCCGACGGTACGTACACCTTCCCGGCCGTCGCCGAGGGCTCCTACCACCTGACCGCCACGCCTGCCGCCCCCGTGCTGTGCAACGGCATCTGGACCGGTGCGGTGACCGTCGACGGCAACAAGACGGTCAAGGCCTCGCTGCCGGCGCGCACCGACGCCGCCGGTACCTACTCCTGCACCCCGGGCACCTACAGCTGGATCGCCGGCCAGACCAAGGTCGCGCTGAGCGGTGACGAGAACGCCAAGGCCGTCGCCCTGCCGTTCGCCGTGAAGTACTACGGAGTCTCGTACACCAGCGCCAACATCACCACCAACGGCCTGGTGAACTTCCTGTCACCGCGACTTGGCGACTACGCCAACACCGCGCTTCCCGCCGCCGCGCAGCCCAACGGCGTCGTGGCCGCGTTCTGGGACGACCTGACGATCGACAAGAAGTCGACCGTCCAGACGACCACCACCGGTACCACCGGCGCCCGCAAGTTCGCGATCGTCTGGAACAACGCCGCGCTCGTCTCAGACACCTCGGTGCGCCTCACCTTCGAGGCCGTCTTCGACGAGGCGACCGGCGCCATCACCCTTCAGTACCAGGGCATCGGCACCAGCGCCCTGCAGAAGGGCTCCTCGGCCACCATCGGCATCGAGAACCAGGCCGGCACCGACGCCCTCCAGTACTCCTTCAACGCGTCCGTCCTCACGGACAAGTCCGCGATCCGCATCTCCCCGAAGGCCGCGTGATGAGGAACATCAACCGAAGAGGCCTGCGCCTCGCTTCCGCCCTGGTGGCCGCCGGACTGGTGCTGAGCGCCGCACCGGCCGTCGCGTTCGCCGATGACGACAACGGTCTGCTGACGCTCACCGACGCCCAGACCGACGAGCTGACGGCACACGCCCAGCTGAACCCGTACGGCGACGACGAGGGCCAGGCGTACGACCCGCAGGACGCGACCGTACGCGAGGACGCCGCCACGGCGCCCACCGCCGACGCGACCACTCCGAACGCGACTGCCGACAGCGGCAGTTGGAAGGTCACCAAGAAGTCGTCCATCGAGGGCGACTACGGCATGACCGCCACCACCGCGGTCGGCGGCACGCGCGGCGACTACTTCGCGCTGGACGCGCTGGGCATCGTCCAGCGCCACACCGCCGACGGCAAGCAGGTGTGGCGGCGCGACAACGCCTCGCTGTACACCGACTGGAAGGTCACCAACACCCGTCCGTGGCAGACCGAGCCGTACCCGGCGCGCATCATCATGGGCTACAACGCGGTCGGCCCCTTCACCGTCGCCTCCGACAACGGCTACACCACCGGTGACCTCACCGGCGACGGCGTGGACGACCTGGTCTACACGGCGAGCGTCGGCAGCACCCCCTACCGTCCGTTCACGTCCCCCGGATCGACGCTGCCCACCGGCACGTTCGTGACGGTCCTCGACGGTGCGACGGGCAAGACGCTGTGGAGCAAGCTCTACACCGGCGTGTACAACATCAAGCTGGTCGGCAAGACGCTGGTCGTCGCGGACTCGCCGTACCTGAACCTGAACGCACCCAAGGGTTCCAAGACCACGCTGACGGGTGTCCGCTTCTCGTACGCGGACGGGGCGTTGACCTCCACCGACGCATGGTCGTACGACGCGGGCGCGCTCCTCGGTGCGAGCTGGGCCAGCCTGGAGCCGCTGGGCAACGGTCTGGTCGCCGCCTCGTGGGACCAGCGCAAGCTCAGCGCCACCGCGGCGCCGTCCGGCACCACCCTGGTGTTCGACACCACGGACGGAAGCGTCAAGTGGAAGGCCACCAACCGCCTTTACTCGCGTCAGCTGCACTACGACGCCGCCCGCAAGAGCATCGTCGCGCTGGAGCAGTCCGACCCGAACGAGGGCGTCGTCTACGAGCTCGCCTCGTACGCACTGGCCGACGGCACCCGCACCACCGTCGACCGCCGCGTCAACGCGCTGCCGATCGACCTGGTGATCGGCGACGTTCAGGGCAGCTCCAAGCCCGAGTACACCGTCAGCGAGTCGACGGTCGACAACAACCTGTACATCAACTCCAACACGGTGCGCGCCCTGAACGGCGACGACGGCAGCGAGCTGTGGTCGCGCACGATCAAGCGCGATCCCGCCAACAGCCACAACGGCGGCACCGCCTGGGGCCTGGAGGTCGTCGACCACAAGGTCGTCGCCTCGTACAAGGACGACGCCAGCTACGAGCAGGCCGCGAACCGCGGCGGGAGCCGCTACGGCCGCCTCGCCGTCCTCTCCGGCCGGGACGGCGAGGTCCGCTGGGAGCAGCGCGGCCTGGTCACCTCGCAGATGTGGGCGCAGCCGTACAAGAAGAACAACGGCTGGCACCTGCGCACCGTCGACACCAACGAGAACATCCGCACGTACAACCTGGGCAGCGGCAAGCAGGAGAACCTCGTCCCGCTGCGCTCCGCGGTCTTCGCGTCCGTCTCCACGGACATCAACGGCGACAAGAAGAAGGACCTGATCGTCGGCGGCACCTCCAACGGTGTCTTCGCCTACGACGGTCCCTCGATGGTGTCGGGGACGCCCAAGCAGCTGTGGGCGGCCACCGTCCCCGGCCAGGTCCACGCCCTCGTGAAGGCCGACGTCAACGGCGACCACCGCGACGAGACGATAGTCGCCGCCGACTCGGCGGCCGCGGTGCTCGACTCCCGTACGGGCAAGGTCCTCACGACGATCGACGGCGGCGGCCAGTTCGTCCGCTCCGTCCAGGCCGCCGACGTCAACGGCGACGGCAAGGCCGAGATCGTCGTCGCCACCGACAAGGTGCGGGTCTACAGCGGCACCGGCAAGAAGCTGTGGGAGTACGCGGCCCCGGCGTCGGCCGGCGACGTCGTCTTCGCGGACGTCTCGTTCGGCGACGGCCACCTCTACGCCCAGTACGCCCAGCACCCCGGCGACGCGGCGGGCTCCATGACTCCCGGCGTGGCCGGCGGTGTCGCCCTCAACTCCCGTACGGGCAAGGTCGACTGGTCGTTCACCCCGCAGCCGGGCGCCGGCACGGACGGCAGCGTCTGGGGTGCGCCGCTGCCGGCGGGCACGTTCGCCTCGTCCGGCATTCCGTACGCGGACGGGCACGCGGTCGCCTTCACCGTGTTCAGCATCGACTCGCAGTACGGATCGCTGACGACCGTCGTACAGATCCGGGACGGACGCACCGGCGAGCTCCTGCACGAGGGGAAGGACGGCGGCCCGTGGGGCCTCGGCAACTGGCTGACCGGCCCCGACGGTCTGACCCTGATCAGCAGGGTGTCGATGCGTACGTTCGGGCCGAACGGCCAGGACTCGCGGGTGTACACGGTCGCGGACTCGCACACGGCGGCCTTCGCGACCGGCCCCGGCGGCAGGCGCATCATCGTCTCGGGCCAGATCGGCGGCGCGAGCACGTACGACCCGTCGATCCTCACCGCCGGGGACGACTACCCGTCGAGCGTGGCCGACCTCCCCGCGATGGGCGGCGACGGGATCTTCGTCGGCGACCTGAACGGTGACGGCGTCGACGAGATCGTCTCGCTCAACGCCGACGAGTACGGCGCCGACCGCACGGCGGCACTCGAAGGTGGCGGCATCTCGTCTCCGTTCACCGCGATGCGCAACACGATCACGGCGACGATCGACCCGTCCTGATCGCTCGCGTCCCTCCCTCCGGTCGTGCGCCTTGACCGGGGGGAGGGACGCGGCATAGCGTCCTGATAGATGTACTGAGCAAGCGCTTAGAAATCAGGATCAGGTCAGGAT
Source organism: Streptomyces beijiangensis (assembly GCF_017315755.1). GTDB lineage: Bacteria > Actinomycetota > Actinomycetes > Streptomycetales > Streptomycetaceae > Streptomyces > Streptomyces beijiangensis. Next base: position 52,302 of record NZ_JAFLRJ010000094.1, on the reverse strand, counting down.
CAGGTCAGGATCAGGAAGGGTCTCCAGTGCCGCAGACCGAACTGCCGTCCCCGTCCCAGGTCGAAGCCGCGCTGACGGCCCCTGGCGCACCTTTCGAGGTCGTACGGACCGAGGACGGCTCCCCGGAGTACACGACCGGGCCGCGCACCCTGCGCGAGTTCGTCGAGTCGGTCTGGGCCTTCGGCGACCAGCCCTTCCTGGTCGCGGAGAGCGGCAGCTACACCTACGGCGAGTTCTTCGCCGAGGCCTCCGCACTGGCCCACCGCTTCCTGGACGTCTACGGACTGCGCCCCGGCGACCGGGCCGTCGTCGCGATGCGCAACCACCCCGAGTGGCAGATCGCCTTCTGGGCGGCGCAGCTGGCCGGACTCGTGGCCGTACCGCTCAACGCCTGGTGGACCGAGGACGAGTTCGCGTACGCGCTCACCGACTGCGGCGCGCGCCTCCTGCTCGTCGACGGCGAACGCCTGACGCGCGTCGAGCCCTGGCTGTCCGCGCAGGAGGACCGGCCCTGGACGCTCGCCTTCCATTACGAGGGCGAGCCGGCGGCCCGCGTCGAGCGCTACGGCGACCTGCCCGCCGCCGACCCCGCGATCGGCCCGCCCGACAACGAGCCGCAGCCCGCCGACGACGCCACGATCATCTACACCTCCGGGACCACAGGACGCCCCAAGGGCGCGGTGGCCACCCACAGCGCCCAGGTCGCGGCCATGATGAACCCCCGCTACCAGGCGGCCTGCGCCACCCTCGCGCGCGGCGAGATGCCGGGCCAGGGGCCCGCGCCCGTATCCCTCATGACCTTCCCGTTCTTCCACGTGGCCGCCTTCACCGGCGTGTACGCGATCATGTCCGCCGGCGGGACCCTGGTCCTCATGCGCAAGTGGGACGCCCACACCGCGCTCGAACTGATCCGCACCCACGGCGTCACGCACTACGCGGGCGTGCCCTCCACCGCCCTCCAGCTCCTGGACGCGGCCGAGCACACCGGCGACGCCATGGAGACGCTCGCCATGCTCAACACCGGCGGCGCGGCCGCCCCGCCGGACCTGGTCGCCCGCGTCACCGCCGGCTTCGGCGAGCGCATCGAACCGCGCAACGGCTACGGACTGACCGAGACCTCGGGCGGCGTCATGGCCAACTTCGGCGCCGAGTACCGTGCGCACCCCGCCAGCGTGGGCCGCCCCACCCCCGTGACCGACGTACGGATCGCAGGACCCGGCGGCGAGGACGTACCCGAGGGTGAGGTCGGCGAGCTGCTGCTGCGCGGACAGTCCCTGGTCAGGGGTTACTGGAACGACCCGGCGGCCACCGCCCAGGCATTCACGGGCGACGGCTGGTTCCGTACCGGTGACCTCGCCACCGTCCACGAGGGGCGCGTCAGCGTCGTCGACCGGATCAAGGACATGGTCATCCGCGGCGGCGAGAACGTGTACTGCGTGGAGGTCGAGGCGGTGCTGCACGACCACCCGGACGTCATCGACGCCGCGGTGCTCGGCGTGCCCCACCCCGTGCTCGGCGAGGAGGTCGCCGCTGTGGTGCGGCTGCGCCCCGGGTCGGCCGCCACCGCCGAGGAGCTGCGGGCCCATGTGGGCAGGTCACTCGCGGTCTTCAAGGTCCCGGCCCATGTGCTCGTACGGGAAGAGGACCTGCCCCGCAATGCCACCGGAAAGATCCTGAAGCGGGAACTGCGCGGCCCGGTCCAGGAGCACTTCCGGGCGTGAGCGGGCCTGTCGTGTCCGGGCTGAGAGGGTAGGGGCATGGACCAGACACAGGCACAGCAGTGGCTCGCGACCGCGGTCGAGGAGGCCAGGGCCGGACTCGCCGAGGGCGGCATCCCGATCGGGGCCGCGCTCTACGGCGCGGACGGCGCGCTTCTCGGGCGCGGGCACAATCTCCGGGTGCAGGACGGGGACCCGTCGATGCACGCGGAGACGTCCGCGTTCCGCAACGCGGGCCGGCAGCGTTCGTACCGCGGCACGACGATGGTGACCACGCTCTCGCCCTGCTGGTACTGCAGTGGTCTGGTGCGCCAGTTCGGGATCTCGCGGGTGATCGTGGGCGAGGCGCAGACCTTCCACGGCGGGCACGACTGGCTCGCGGAGCACGGGGTGGAGATCGTGGTCCTCGACGACGCCGGGTGCGTGGCGATGATGAAGGACTTCATCGCGGCGAAGCCCGAGCTGTGGAACGAGGACATCGGTGAGTAACCGATTCCCCTTCAGGACCGGGTGACGCGCAGCCGGTAGTTGCCCGCCCGGTCCCTTCCGGTGACCGTGATCCGCAGGGCGTTGGCCCGGTCGGTGAATGTCTCGCCCACCCCGTACGGCGCGTCCGAGAGCTCCGCCTGCACATTGGCCTGCCGGGTGCAGCCGCCGCTGTCGGGGGTGCTGTCGGCGACGGTGACCGGGCCGCGGCCGGTGTCCACGTCCGAGTCCACGCGGTAGATCAGCACACCCGGCTTGCAGACCGCCGCGTCGTTCCCGGCCCTGGTGCGCACCTCGGCGACGTAACCCGACTCGCCCGCGAGCGGGACGATCCCCAGCTTGGTGCCGCCGGGGGCGGCCATCGGGGCGAGGGTGAGGTCGCGGATGCCGGGGCGGGAGAAGCAGCGGACCTGCGAGGGCAGGAGCCAGCCGAGCTTCCACTTGTGCCAGCCGAGCATGTCGTTGTTGGCACCCCAGTCCTCGGACATGATGTCCCAGTGGCCGACCGACCCGCCGCCCTCGTTGGTGTAGAGGTCGGGCAGGCCGAAGGTGTGGCCGTTCTCGTGCGGCAGGACGCGGTAGCCCGTCGATCCGAAGGATCCGGACCCGTCGTCCTGGCGGCTGTAGACGAAGGACATGTTGGCGAGGGAGACGCCGTCGGCGACCGGGGCCTCGTCGTTGCCGGAGAAGGTGACGGACAGGACGGTGTCCAGGGCCGAGGGGCCGGCGTTCGGGGTGGCCAGGACGTTGATGAGGTCGTACGCGGAGAAGTCGACCCGGGAATCGGCCGCCGTCACGATGTCCTGGGCGAGGTCGCGGTAGCCGGGGTCGTAAGGAGCGCCGCGCTCTATCCCGTACGAGGCGAACGGGTGCGGCATCCGCAGCCAGCCGGGGATCGGCGTCTCGGCGCGGTAGTCGAGGCGGCCGTAGGAGCTGGTGCGGTACCAGTCCGATGTCTGCGGGAAGAACTCGCGGAAGCGCCTCGCGGCAGGTCCTGCGCCCGGTGCGTCCGGGAAGTCGATCATGAGGGTGAGGGCCCTGACCCGGCCGGTGGAGCGGGTGTAGCCGGGTGAGGTGGGCAGCCCCTCGGACATCTGGACACCCATCGGGTTCGGCATCCGGCACGGGCCGAGTACGGCCGTCTCCTCGACGGGATTGGCGGCGGCCACGGGAGCGGCGGCCGCTGCGGCCGTGGTGGGCGGGGTGCCCGCGGTGAGAGTGACGGCGGAGCCTGAGGTGACGGCCCCCAGGGCGATGACCGTTATCGCGGCTCCGGCGGCGGCACGGGTGCGTCTGCGGTGCAATGGCTCGCCTGCCTTCGCCCTCGGGAGTGGTGCGGGGGTTCGGTGCTCGTTCGATCACCCTGTGCCGGGCGTGGCGGGGGCGCTCGCTGGGTGGGCCGACCGTGGGTTTCTCGCGCATTTGGGGTGTGACGCAGGTCACATGTGGTGCGGGAAATAACCGGGGACCGTTTCCCCGTTTGCACGGGTGCCACTGAAGCGGGGAAGCAGTCCCCGGTACGGTCCCGATGACATACGTGAGCAGGAGGGAGCGGGATCATGAGCAGCCCAGTCACCACCACCCGGGCGCCCCGCGCCGACGCTCTGCGCAACCGGGAGCGGATCATCGCGGCGGCGCGTGAGATCTTCGTGGAGTTCGGGCCCGATGTGCCCCTCGACGAGATCGCCCGCCGTGCCGGGATCGGCAACGCGACGCTCTACCGCCACTTCCCCGACCGGATCGACCTGATCCGGCACGTCGTCCTCTACGTCATGGACCGGACACTGGACAAGGTGGACGAGGCCATGGCGGAGGAGCCCGACGCGTTCAGCGCACTCCGCCACTTCGTGCACGCCGCCGCCGACGAGCGGATCGGCGCGCTCTGCCCGATGCTCTCCGACGTCTTCGACCAGAACGATCCACAGCTGGAGACACAGCGGGTGCGTCTCCAGGAAGCCGTGGAAGGCCTCATGGAACGGGCCAGGCAAGCAGGGCAGCTGCGTACCGACGTCGCTGCCGGGGACCTGCTCGTCGCCCTCTCCCAGCTCACCCGGCCGCTGCCCGCCATCACCTGCCAGGGCATCGACCGCTTCGTCCACCGTCATCTTCAGCTGTTCCTCGACGGGTTGCAGACCCCGGCGCGGTCCGAGCTTCCTGGGTCACCGGCGACCTTCGAAGACCTGCGTCAACAGTCGTAACCCTGTCGTCCACTCGTCCGTAACTCCCGTACCGCAGCCTCTCCTTACTCCCCTTTACTCGTCTCGCACTCATAGGTGGCTTCAGCCATGTCGAAAACTGCCGACATTTCACCCTCTGTACTTGCCCCGGACCCAAGTCGCTGGAAAGCGCTCGCGTTCATAGCCGTCGCCCAGCTGATGGTCGTGCTCGACGCGACCATCGTGAACATCGCGCTGCCCTCGGCCCAGGCCGACCTGGGCATCAGTGACGGCAACAAGCAGTGGGTCATCACGGCCTACGCCCTCGCCTTCGGCGGACTCCTGCTCTTCGGCGGACGCATCGCCGACATGTGGGGCCGCAAGCGCACCTTCGTGACCGGCCTCGTCGGCTTCGCCCTCGCCTCCGCGGTGGGCGGCGCCGCCACCAGCTCGGGCATGCTGCTCGGCTCGCGCGCGCTGCAGGGTGCCTTCGGCGCACTGCTCGCCCCGGCCGCGCTCTCGCTGCTCGCGGTGATGTTCACCGACGCCAAGGAGCGCGCCAAGGCTTTCGGTATCTACGGTGCGATCGCCGGTGGCGGTGGCGCGCTGGGCCTGATCCTGGGTGGATTCCTCACCGAGTACCTCAACTGGCGCTGGACCTTCTACGCCAACATCCCCTTCGCGGTCGTCGCGGCCCTGGGCGCGTACTTCGTGATCCGGGAGCCCGCAGGCACCCGTAACCGCTCCGCGCTCGACATCCCCGGTGTGATCCTCTCGACCCTGGGTCTGGTCTCGCTGGTGTACGGCTTCACGCGCGCCGAGTCCAACGGCTGGTCCGACGCGACGACCGTCGGTCTCTTCGTCGGCTCGGCCGTGCTGCTCGCCTCGTTCGTCTTCGTCGAGTCCAAGGTCAAGAACCCGCTGCTGCCGCTCCGTGTGCTCCTCAACCGCAACCGCGGCGGGGTCTACCTCTCACTGGGTCTGGCCGTCATCGCGATGTTCGGCACGTTCCTCTTCCTCACGTACTACCTGCAGATCGTGAAGGGCTTCTCGCCGGTCAAGACGGGCTTCGCCTTCCTCCCGATGATCGTGGGCATGATCGCAGGATCGACCCAGATCGGCGCCCGGCTCATGACCCGGGTCGCCCCGCGCAAGCTGATGGGTCCGGGCTTCCTGACCGCCGCCGTCGGCATGCTGCTGATCGCGCAGCTCTCCCTCGACACCTCGTACGCCGCGGTGATCCTGCCCGGTCTGGTCCTGCTCGGCCTCGGCATGGGTACGGCGTTCATGCCCGCCATGTCCCTCGCCACGTTCGGTGTCGAGCCGCGTGACGCCGGTGTGGCCTCCGCGATGGTCAACACCTCGCAGCAGGTGGGCGGTGCCATCGGTACGGCGCTGCTGAACACGATCGCGGCCTCGGCCACGACGGCGTACGTCTCCTCGCACGCCGCGGGTGCCACCAACCCGGAGCTGCTGAAGCTCCAGGGCATGGTGAACGGTTTCACCAGCGCGATCTGGTGGGCCGTCGGCATCCTGGTGGTGGCCTCGGCCATCGCGTTCACGTTCATCAACACCGGGAAGCCGGAGGCCGGTCCGGTCGCCGCTTCCGGTGAGGGCGCCGAGGACGAGATCAGGATTCCCGTCGTCGCGCACTGACACCCGACGCTCCTCAGGTCCTGCCCTGGTTCCTTGCTAACGGAGCCAGGGCAGGTCTGCGTTCACGTCCGTCGGCTGCAGTCCCTCCGCCATCACCTTCATGATCTCGCCGAGCTGGGCGACCTGTTCGGCGGAGAGCCGGTCGAAGATCGCCTGGCGTACGGCGGCGACATGGCCGGGGGCGGTGCGCTCCAGGACCCCGTACCCCTCGTCGGTCAGGACCGCGTTCTGCCCGCGCTTGTCGGAGGGGCAGTCCTCGCGGCGGACCCAGCCGTTCTTCTCCAGGCGCGCGATCGCGTGCGAGAGACGGGAGCGGGTGATCTTGGCGTCCTTGGCGAGCTGCGTCATCCGCAGCGTGCGTCTCGGCGCCTGGGAGAGCTGGACGAGCAGTCCGTAATAGATGTGCGGCATGCCGGCGTCGCGCTGCAACTGGCGGTCGAGGTGGTCTTCCAGGAGCGTGGTGGCGTGGAGGTACGCGCGCCAGGTGCGCTGCTCCTCCGTGGTGAGCCAGCGGGGCTCGGGCGGCTGCTCGTCGTTCATGTCTCCAACTGTACTTCTTGAAACTTAAACCAGATCGCGTTAGCCTCCTGGGCATAAGCTTGAGAGTTCAAGTAAGCAAGGGAGTGACCGCCATGAACGCCGCAGCCGCCGCACCGGAGCGCATGCCCGCCCTCTACCTCTCGCACGGCGCCCCGCCGCTCGCCGACGACCCCCTGTGGCCCGGCGAGCTCGCCGCCTGGTCGGCGGAGCTGCCGCGCCCGAAGGCGATCCTGATGGTCTCCGCGCACTGGGAGGAGGCGCCGCTCGCACTGGGCGCGACGGACGGCGGCGTCCCGCTGGTGTACGACTTCTGGGGTTTCCCCGAGCACTACTACCGGGTGCGGTACGCGGCCCCCGGCGCACCCGGCCTGGCCGATTCCGTACGGAAGCTGCTGCGCGGCGCGGGCACGCCCGTGCAGGACATCCCGGACCGCGGGCTCGACCACGGGGCGTACGTCCCGCTCGTCGAGATGTTCCCGGCCGCCGACATCCCCGTCCTGCAGATCTCCATGCCGACGCTCGACCCGCAGAAGCTGATGGACATCGGCCGCAAGCTCGCGCCGCTGCGCGACGAGGGCGTGCTGATCGTCGGCAGCGGATTCTTCACCCACAACCTGGCGGCCCTGCGGCACGCCGGGGGAGGGGTCCCCGAGTGGTCCGCAGAGTTCGACGCCTGGGGGCGCGAGGCGCTGGACGCCGGCGATGTCGACGCGCTGCTCGACTTCGAGCACAAGGCCCCCGCGGGCAGGCTGGCCCATCCGCGCACCGAGCACTTCGCGCCGCTGTTCGTGACGCTGGGGGCCGCGGAGGCGTCGGGCGAGCTGGCGAGCCGGCGCGATGTCATCGACGGCTTCTGGATGGGCCTTGCGAAGCGGTCCGTGCAGTTCGGCTGAACAGACCTGGCTGAACGGGCCTAAAGGAGCGGCGGGTTGAGCTCGATCGACAGCAGCGCCGCGTCCAGCGAGGCCCGGTCGCCCACGTCGAGCGCGGTGTCGGTGAACTTGATGGTGTGGTCGTCGCCGTGGAGCGCGGCCCGCTCGAAGAGCTCGGCGCCGGTCAGTCGCGTGGTGCTGTACGGGGCGGGATCGGCCGTGGCGTAGGCCGCGGTCACCGCGGCGCTCGCCGCCCAGGCCGCTTCGAGACTCGGCGTCCACAGGGCGCGGGGGAGCGCGGGCAGCGTGCGCAGGACCGCGTTGGGTGCCGTCGCGGCGTGCACCAGCATGACGGGCGATGCATGCCCGTGGGTGGCGTACCGGTGGACGGAAGCCCTGACCAGCTCGGCCAGTTGGGCCTGCGGATCGCCTTCGGGGTCCGGCCAGGCGGGGAACGCCGTCATCCGGGACAGCCGGTCCCGGATCCCGCCCTCCTGCAGTACGAGGGGTACGGCGTCCAGGGCGGCCGCGGCGCTGTCCGTGCCGGGCAGTGCGGTGAGCGGGGGCAGCGGCTGATGGCGGGCCGCCCAGTAGCCCAGGCCGTGCGCGAGCTCGGCGAGACGGGGCCCGGCGGCGCCTCCGTCGTCGTCAAGGAGCGTCCGCACCGCGTGGCCCACCCGGATCACCGGGTGCGTGGCGCCCGCCGCGATGCCGGGCAGCAGCCGCGGCCACCACTCGGCGAGCACCTCGCGCCAGGGCCGCTCCTCGATCGCGTGCCCGAAGTACTCCGTCCAGTCCGTGATCCGGCGTGGATCGCCCAGTGCCTGCGGCCAGTTGACGGCGGTGACGGGCTCGACGGGGGAGGGCGTCTCATCCAGCCGGGTGCTGTAGCGGTCGAGCCAGCGATGGACGGTGGCCGCCTGGCCTCCCCGTACCAGCGCCTCCACGGCCATCGGACCGTGATTGCTCAGCCAGCCCTTGATCTCGGGCCCGGTGGTGTGGAGCCTTTCCAGTGCTTCGTCCAGCGTTCCTGTGGTGTCCATGGGCCGACCCTAGGATCGGCCCGGGACGGACGGAACGGGCTGGAGGCGTAGGTCTTCGGGCCTAGAGGAGCCCGGAGCGGCCTAGAGCTTCTTCTCGAACCAGGCGACGTCGTGGTACGCGCCGAACTTCCGCCCGACCTCCGCGTAGACACCGGCCGGCTCGAAGCCGAAGCGGGTGTGGAGGCGGACGGAGGCCTCGTTGGGCATGGTGATCCCGGCGTACGCGCGGTGCACGTCCTCGTCGGCGAGCGCCTCGAAGAGGGCCTTGTAGAGGAGTGTGCCGATGCCGCGGCCCGCGGCATCGGGCGCGCAGTAGACGGTGGCCTCGACCGAGGTCGCGTAGGCGGCCTTCGGGCGGAAGGCGCTGCTCGTCGCGTACCCGAGGATCCGGCCGGTCCCGCCGTCCTGACTGTCCTGAGCAACCAGGAGGCGGTGCGGGCCGTCTTCAGGGTGGGAGACCAGCCACGGGCGGCGTTGCTCGGGCGTGAAGGGTTCCGTGTCAAATGTGATCGCGGTCTCACGGATGAAGTGGTTGTAAAGGTCCGTGAGGGCGTCGAGATCAGCCTCCACGCCCGGCCTGACCTGCACTTCTTTACGTATCGTCATTGCTTGCTCCCGTAGGTGACCGGACAGGGTACTGCATGATCACGAAAATCAATGCGTGTGCGGGGAATTCTGTCCGGATTCCAGTCGTTGTGTTCTAAGAGTTACCGCCAACAGATGCAGGGCACCCGGGAGGGTGTCCGGCACCTCAAAAGCCACTCACCGCGACCCACTCACGTTACTCACGTTAGGGAGCACGCATGGCAACCCGTGCCGTCGCCCGTCGTACCGACCGGGCAAGCAGCGTTCGCGCCGTAGGCGGGGAGATCGCCGACCGCGACCTGGTCGGCATGTACCTCGACGAAATCGCCCGTACGCCGCTGCTCGACGCCGCCAAGGAGGTCGAGCTCTCGCAGGATATCGAGGCGGGCGTGTATGCCCAGCAGATCCTCGACGGCGCCGTCGAGAGTGACGGCGCAGGCGCCAAGCGCGAAGAGCTCGAGGCGCTGGTCGCCGCGGGCGAGTACGCCAAGGACGTCTTCATCCGCTCCAACCTCCGCCTTGTCGTCGCCGTCGCCCGCCGCTATCCGCGTGCGGGACTTCCGCTGCTCGACCTGATCCAGGAGGGGAACGCGGGCCTGGTGCGAGCGGTCGAGAAGTTCGACTACGCCAAGGGCTTCAAGTTCTCCACGTACGCGACCTGGTGGATCCGCCAGGCCATCACGCGCTCGATAGCGGACCAGTCGCGGACCATCCGGCTCCCTGTCCACCTGGTGGAGGAGCTGGGCCGGATCCGCCGTGTCCAGCGCGAGTTCAACCGTGAGCACGGGCGCGACCCGGAGCACGCGGAGATCGCCGCCGAGCTGGACACCAAGACCAGCCGGGTCAGCGACGTGCTGGACTGGGCGCGCGACCCGGTCTCGCTGAACATGCCGGTGGACGACGCGGGCGAGACCCAGTTCGGGGACCTCCTGGAGGACACCTCGGCCATCTCGCCCGAGCAGTCGGTGATGACGCTCCTGCGCAGCGAGGAGCTCGACGACCTGATCGGCAAGCTCGACCACCGCACCGCTTCGATCATCAAGATGCGGTACGGCATCGTCGACGGCCGTGAGCGCACGCTGACCGAGGTCGGCAAGGAGCACGGTCTGACGCGCGAGCGGATCCGCCAGATCGAGAAGCACGCCCTGCTCGAACTGAAGAAGATGGCGCGCGACACGGGCTTCGACGCGGCGGCGTGACACCGCCCCCACCGAAGCCTGCTGAGACCGGGGCCCCTGACGCACTCCCCCCAGCGTCGGGGGCCCCTGCCGTCAGACGGCTCCCGCGGCGCTGGTCGCCCTGGCCAGGCGGGAGCCCAGTTCGGCCAGGTAGTCCACCAGCTGCGGCGGCTCGTGCACGGTGAACTCGGCGTCCACCAGCGCGAGCCGTACCGCCAGCCACTCCAGCGAGTCCGCCGCCTCCGCCCGCAGCCGGCAGCGGTTCTCGCCCAGCGGCTCGGGAGCGGCGAGCCCGCGGGGCATCCTGGCCGCCACGAAGGCGGCCGGCGCCTCGAAGGTGACGTCCAGCGCGATGGAGTCCTGGTGCCTGGAGAGCGAGTGGCGCAGATATTCGGCGGCGTTCCCGGTCGGCAGCTCTCGCGGGACGAACCGCGCGCCGGTCGCGAAGGGCTCGTCGACCCGGTCGACGCGGAAGGTCCGCCAGTCCTCGCGGTCGATGTCGTACGCGACGAGATACCAGCGCCGCCCGGTCGACACCAGGCGGTACGGCTCGACGAGCCGCTTGCTCCGCGTCCCGTCCCCCGACCGGTACCCGAACCGCAGCCGCTCCTGCCCGGTGGCGGCCCCCGCCAGCACGGTCAGCGTCTCCGGGGCGATGGTCGCGCCGTCCCCGCTGGTCAGCGGGATGGTCGCGGCCTGGAGCGTGGCAACGCGGTGGCGAAGCCGCCCCGGCAGCACCTGCTCCAGCTTGGCCAGCGCCCGTACCGACGCCTCCTCGATCCCCTCGACCGCGTGCCCGGCACCGGCCCGCAGCCCTACCGCGATGGCGACGGCCTCCTCGTCGTCCAGTACGAGCGGCGGCATGGCCTTGCCCGCGACCAGCCGGTACCCGCCCTCCGAGCCCATCGTCGCCTGCACGGGATAACCGAGATCCCGCAGCCGGTCGATGTCGCGCCGTACTGTCCGCCGGCTCACTTCGAGCCGCTCGGCGAGCACGCCGCCGGGCCATTCGCGCGGAGTCTGAAGAAGGGAGAGGAGCTGCAGCAGCCGTGCCGGAGTGTCCGTCATGGATCCCAGGATGCCGCCTCACTAGGACATGTACTGTCCTACACGACCTTTACCTTGAATGCATGACCTCAACACCAGCATCCGCACCCGCAGCGGCGGTGGCATCGGACCGCCGCAGGTGGTTCGCGCTCGCCATCGTGATGACCGCGGCCTTCATGGACCTGGTCGACGTGACGATCGTGAACATCGCGATCCCGTCGATCCAGAAGGACACCGGCGCGACCTTCAGCCAGATCCAGTGGATCACCGCGGGTTATGCCCTCGCGTTCGCCGCCGGACTGATCACCGGCGGCCGGCTCGGCGACATCTACGGCCGCAAGAAGCTCTTCCTGCTGGGCATAGCGGGATTCACGCTGGCCTCCGCACTCTGCGGTTTCGCCGCGAACCCGGAGATGCTGGTCGCCTCGCGCATCCTGCAGGGCGGTATGGCGGCGATGATGGTGCCGCAGGTCCTGTCGATCGTGCACGCGACGTTCCCCGCCGAGGAGCGCGGCAAGGTCTTCGGCCTCTTCGGTGCGATCGTCGGCCTCGGCGCGGTGACGGGCCCGCTGCTCGGCGCGCTGCTCACCGAGTGGAACATCGCAGGCCTGGAGTGGCGCCCGATCTTCCTCATCAACCTGCCGTTCGGCATCGCGGGCCTGCTGCTCGGCCGCAAGTTCATCAGCGAGTCGAAGGCCCCGAAGGCGCTGAAGCTGGACCTGATGGGCGTGGTGCTCGTCATCGTCGGCCTGCTGATGCTGCTCTACCCGCTCACGCGGGGGCGTGAGCTGGACTGGCCGCTGTGGGGTTACGCCTCGATGGTCGGCAGCATCGCGGTCTTCGCGGGCCTGGTGGCGTACGAGAAGAGGAAGGCGGCCCGCGACGGCTCCCCGCTCATCGAACTCTCCCTCTTCAAGGTGAAGAGCTTCGCTGCGGGCATCGCGGTGCAGACGACCTTCGGTATCGCGCTCGGCATCTTCTTCCTGGTCTGGACGCTGTACATGCAGATGGGTCTTGGCTGGAGCGCGCTGAAGGCGGGCACGACGGGCATCCCGTTCTCGATCGCGGTCTCGGCGGCGGCGGGCATGTCGGTGCAGCTGCTGGTCCCGCGCTTCGGCAGGAAGGTGCTCCAGGCGGGCGCGCTGCTGATGATCGCGGGACTGCTGATCTACATCTGGGAGGCGGACCGCTACGGCGCGACGATCGCCCCCTGGCAGATGGCGCTCCCGCTGGTGGTCATGGGCGCGGGCATGGGTCTGATCGTGGCCCCGCTGACGGACGCGGTGCTCTCCGAAGTCCCGAAGGGGCACTCGGGTTCGGCGTCGGGCCTGATCAACACGGTGCAGCAGATGGGCAATGCGCTGGGTCTTGGTCTGGTGTCGGTGGTCTTCTTCGGCTCCATGAGCGACAACCTGCTGCCGACGCAGATCGGTCCGGCCTTCGTCAACGCCTTCATGGATTCGCTGTGGTGGGTGGTGGCGGTGCTCGCCGTCATCTTCGTGGTGATGTTCGCGCTGCCGAAGCGGCCGAAGCTGGGCGCGGAGACGGTGGCCGACGCGGAGCCGGTGAAGGAGCCGGTGCTGTCGCACTGACCCCCGCCCTGGGGGATCCACCCCCGGACCCCCGGTCCTCAATCGCCGGACGGGCTTGATTTGCCCAGGTGGGCATTTCAAGCCCGTCCGGCGATTGACGACAACGCGGCCGAAGGCCGCGCTACCGGACCCTCAAATTCCGTAACGCATGGGGCTGTTGGGCCTTCTTGACGCTCCTGAAGTCCGTGGGCATGATGCTCGGCAGTGAGCTCGGGGAGTTCCTTTTCGCGGAATTCCGCACCGCCCTGACCGTGCGGTGTGAACAGGGGGATGTGGTGTCGACGGTTGACGTGACCATGATCATCGTGAATGCCGGGGTGGCTGCCGTATTCCTCCGGGCGGCCGCGGCGAAAGCCGCCAGTCCCGGTGTCGCCGCCTCCGCGGTGCAGGAACTCCTGGGCGGCCGGCCGCGCCCCTCGGACGCCGCCGTCAGGCTGGTCGCAGTCCTGGAGCTGGCGACCGTGGCGCTGCTGGTCGTTCCTGGCACCCGGGTCGTCGGTTACGTCATCACCGGAGTCCTCGGAGTGCTGTTCGCCGGCATGGGCACGGCAGGCAAACTCCGGGGCAGCGACCGCCCGTGCGGCTGCTTCGGCATCGCCGAGAGCAAGCCGCTCGGCACGGCCAACATCGTCAGCGGCCTGCTGTTCGTCGCCGTCGCGGTCGCCGGCCTGCTCGGTCCTGACGCCGCCGGCGCCGGCTCCACGGCCACGACGGCCGTACTCACCTCCGCCGTCTCCAGCAGCTGGCTCCTGGCCACGCACCGGACCGCCGCGCAGACGGCATACCGCACGTTCCTTCGGCGATGGGGCTCGGCCTGATGACGATCGTTCTGGCATGCGCACTGCTCCTCCTGACGGCAGCCGTCGTCGTCCTGTTCGCGATGATGGGCGAACTCGCGACCCGGACGGCCGCCGCGCCCGCCGCTGCCCCGGCCGGGGTCTCCCCGCTGGAGGAGTACCGCCTCGGCGCGGTGGTCGACGAGTGGCCCGAGTCCCTCGCGGTGCTCGGCACCGGCTCCCGCAGCGTCGTACTGGTCCTCAGCACCATCTGCGCGAGCTGCGCCAAGGTCGCCGGGCAGCTCTCCGAGGGCGCCCTCGCCGGTGTGAAGGGCTCCGTCGGTATCGCGATCTCCTGCGCCGAACAGGCCGACGGGGACGAGTTCGTCCTGCGGCACGGCCTCACGGACCTTCCGCACCACGTCGATGTGCGCGGCGCCTGGGTCGCCGGCAGCTTCTCCGTCACCCAGAGCCCCACCGCGCTCGTCTTCGACGACGGCGTCCTGACCGGCGGCCACCTCTTCACCTCCGTCGAGGAACTGCTGCGTGAGGTCGGCCTGACCGGCGGCGCCCGAGCTGTCGTCTGACGCGCTCGGACGCGCTCGGACGCGCTCCGACGCGCGAAGGCGCTCCCTGCTGTGGTCCGCGGCATCCGTCACGGATCCGAACGACGAACAGAAGGAGTACCGGCATGCGTTTTCCGCTTCTCTCGAAATCGGCCAAGTCGGACGGCTCGGACGGTCCGCAAATCCGGCTCGGCCGCCGCAGAGTCCTCGGCGGCGTAGGGGCGAGCGGCCTGATGGCCGCCGCCGGAATATTCGCCTCCGCGGCTCCCGCGGCGGCGGACAGCGACAACTGTTGCAACCTCGCCAACAAGCCCGGCAGCGCGGGCTACACGACCATGACGTACTGCCGTGCGCACCTGTCCTACCTGTGGGGCTGTGCGATGAGCGCGTATCTGCACTGCAGTTGCTGCGAGACGCCCGGCAACGCCAAGTCCGCGTTCGAGTGCCAGTACAACTGACCCGGACGGCCTGAGGGCGGTCCACGTCCCCGGCCCGGAACAGAAGGAGTCGACACCGGATGGTGACGTGGCTCGTGATCGCCGGTGTTGCGGCGGTCCTGCAAGTCTTCAGTCCTTGAGGTGAGTCCATGGCCGGGGTCGCCGGCCCGATGCTGAAGCGGAGCAGATCCCGCGGTACGAGGTTCCTCGTCGGCCTGCTGGCCGGAGAGGCCATCGCCGCCGGTCTCATGTCGCTGGCCGTGTACGTGCTGGGGGAAGGCCTCGGCCTGATCCTCGGCGCCCCGTGGCGGGAGTCCCTGACGGGGATCGCCGTCGTGGTGTTCGGCTTCGCCGACATGGCGAACCGCACGCCGCACATCTGGCGCCAGGTGCCTCAGGAGCACGTGCGGACCATGCCTCCGGGCATGCTCGGTCTGACCTGGGGCTTCGATCTGGGGCTGCTGTTCACCACCCAGAAGTCCACCTCGCTGACCTGGGGTGTGCTCGTGGCAGCGCTGCTGCTGCATCCCGCGTCGTCGTCCCTGCTGCTGGTCGGCATGGCGCTTGCGGGGGTGGCTGCCGTCTCGGTGCGCAGTGTCACCTGGTTCTCCGTTTCGCTCACCCGGTTCGGGGACCGCGTACAGCCGTGGTTCCCGTGGATGCGGCGCACGGCCGGTCTCGGCCTTGTGCTCGTGGGTGCCTACACCGTCTGGACGGCCTGGCGATGAACAGTGAATACACCAAGGCCCGGGATCCGCGAGGGCACATCGCCCTCACCCGGTTCGAGTGCCGCACGGTGCTGAACATGGTCGTCGTGCTGCTCATGCACATGCGCATCAAGAGAGAGGTCCGGCGCGTCGCCGGAGGTTTCGTCGGCGCCGCACCGGTCGTGCTGTGGAAACACCGCACGATCCTCAGCATCACGCTCTGGCGGACGCTGGAGAGCATGTACGCGATGGGTGAGGTGCAGAGCCACATCCTCGCCTCCCGCGTGCCGCACAAGCTGGGGATCCGTACCACCAGTGGCCTTTTCCCTTACGGGGGCGACTGGAAGAACGTGCTGTTCGAAGCGACGGTCACCGATGTCGACCCGCTCCATGAGCGGGAGCCCGAGCCGGCGGCCGACGCACCCGACGCAACCAGCACACCCGACGCAACCAGCACACCCGACACACCCACATCGGCCCGGAAGGGGCACACACCATGACCCGTACTCCCACCGACAGGGGGGTGGCGTTCGTCAAGGACCAGGCGGACGGCACCCATCTCGTATACGTGGCGCTCGGCGTCGCGTCCGACGGCAGCCCGCAGGAGGTCTTCGCCGTCCACCGCACGACGGCGGGCGTCAGCCTGTCGATCGACCCGGCCGTGGCGATGGTCTCCAAGGGCGGACTGCGCCACACCAGTGAGCCCGTCAGCGTCTTCGGCGAGGGCGACTCCGTGAAGGTCGTTCCCACGGCGAGAGGCCTGGGCACGCTCCTGGCCTAGCAGAAACCGGCGTACGGTCCGCGACACCGAGGTGTCGCGGACCGTACGCCGGCTCTCGACGGAGGCGGACGGGAATCGAACCCGCCGGACGGAGATACTCCGCCCCACCCGCTTTGAAGGCGGGGAGGCCCACCAGGAACCCTGACGCCTCCGCCCATTACGATAAGCCAACTTCTCCGCACCGCCAGGCACTTGACCAGCACGGTTCCGGCGCGGACATGAAGCACGAGGGCAGGGGAACCGCTTTGGACGCCACTTCCACGGCAACGGTCCGACTCACCCAGTACGCACGCGGCGGCGGCTGCGCCTGCAAGATCCCGCCGGGCGAACTGGAGGCCGTCATGGCCTCGTCGGACACCCGGGCGCCCGGGCGGCTGCCCGTGGGCGACCTGCTGGTGGGGACCGAGAACGGCGACGACGCGGCCGTGGTCACCACGGCCGGCGGCACCACCCTCGTCATGACCACCGACTTCTTCGGCCCGGTCGTCGACGACGCGTACGACTGGGGCCGCATCGCCGCGGCCAACGCGCTCTCCGACGTGTACGCGATGGGCGGGACGCCCATCATGGCCGTCAACCTCCTCGCCTGGCCGCGCGAGACCCTGCCGATGGAGCTGGCCGCCGAAGTCCTGCGCGGCGGCGCCCGCATAGCCGCCGAGGCCGGCTGCCACCTCGCGGGCGGCCACAGCATCGACGACGCAGAACCGAAGTACGGCCTCGCCGTCACCGGGCACGCGGACCCGGAGCGGCTGCTGCGCAACGACGCGGGCCGCCCCGGCGTACCGCTGTCGCTGACGAAGCCGCTCGGTCTCGGCGTGCTCAACACCCGCCACAAGGCGACCGGCGAGCGCTTCCCCGAGGCCATCGCGGCCATGACCACCCTCAACGCCGCCGCGTCGCGCGCCGCCCTCGACCAGGGCGCCGTCTGCGCCACCGACGTCACCGGATTCGGCCTCCTCGGCCACCTCTGCAAACTCGCGCGGGCGAGCGGTGTCACCGCCGTGATCGACCCGGCGGCCGTCCCCTATCTCGGGGGTGCCCGCGAGGCCGTACGGGACGGCTTCGTCAGCGGCGGCACCCGCCGCAACCTCGCCTGGGCCGGGCCGCACACCCGATTCGGTGCAGGGGTGTCCGAGAACGAGCAGCTGCTGCTCGCGGACGCCCAGACTTCCGGCGGCCTGCTGGTCGCGGGCGAGATCCCCGGCGCCCCCGTCATCGGCCATCTCGCCCCGCTCGGCGACCACTTCGTGACCGTGGGCTGACCCATGGCACCCGAACCATCCGCACCCCAGCCATCCGCACCCGTCACCCCGTACCGGCGGGTGCCGCGCACCGACACCGTCCTGGCCGACCCGCGCCTCGCCGAGGCGGCCGTGCGGCTCGGTCCCGTACTCGTCAAACAGGCGGTGCGCAGGGCCCAGGACATGGTCAGGGCCGCCGAGGTGATGCCGGAGCGGATCGGTGACGTGGCCGTCGGCCTGCTGCCCGACCACGCGACCACCCTGCGCCCCGTGCTGAACGCGACCGGGGTCGTCATCCACACCAACCTGGGCCGCGCCCCGCTCTCCGCGCAGGCGCGCGCGGCGGTGGACATCGCCGCCGGATATGTCGACTTCGAGTACGACACCGACACCGGCCGGCGCGACCGGCGCGGCCGGGGAGTGCTCGACGCCCTGCGCGCCGCCGTGCCCGACGCCGGGGACGCCCATCTCGTGAACAACGGCGCCGCCGCGCTCGTCCTGGTGGCCACGGCGCTGGCGCAGGGCAAGGAGATCGTGGTCGGCCGGGGTGAACTCATCGAGATAGGCGACGGTTTCCGGCTGCCCGACCTCCTGGTCAGCACCGGCGCGCGACTCCGCGAGGTGGGGACGACCAACAGGACCCACCTCGGCGACTACCGGGCCGCCGTGGGCCCCGACACCGCCTTCATACTCAAGATCCATCCCTCCAACTTCCGTGTCGAGGGCTTCACTTCCGAGGTGCCCGTCGCCGAACTGGCCACGCTCGGCGTGCCCGTGGTGGCCGACATCGGCTCGGGTCTGCTGCGCCCCGACCCGCTGCTGCCCGCGGAACCCGACGCCGCCACCTGGCTCCGCCAGGGTGCCGCCCTCGTCACCGCCAGTGCCGACAAACTCCTCGGCGGACCCCAGGCGGGGCTCCTCCTCGGCACCCAGGAGCTGATCGACCGGCTCCGCCGCCACCCGCTCGCCCGCGCCCTGCGCGTCGACAAGCTCACCCTCGCCGCCCTGGAGGCGACCCTGCGCGGACCCGAGCCGCCGGTGCGCAGGGCCGTGCACATCGACCCCGAGCGGCTGCGGGAACGCAGTGCGGTACTCGCCGCCGCGCTCACCGCACGGGGGCTCGACGCCGCCGTGACACCGCACGAGGGCGCCGTCGGCGGCGGCGGCGCCCCCGGGGTCGCCCTGCCGGGTTTCGCCGTACGCGTCTGCGAGGCGCTCGCCGCGCCGCTGCGCCGGGGCCGGCCCGCCGTCGTGGGCCGCACCGCCCAGGGCGCGCTGCTGCTCGATCTGCGCTGCGTGCCCGAGGAGCGGGACGGCGACGTCCTCGCGGCGACGGTCGCCGCGGCCCTGAGCGTGGGGCTCATCGCCCTCGCGGGCGGGTGACGACGCCGTGCACGTCGTGGCCACCGCGGGACACGTCGACCACGGGAAGTCGACCCTCGTACGGGCACTGACCGGCATGGAGCCGGACCGCTGGGCCGAGGAGAAGCGGCGCGGCATGACCATCGACCTCGGGTACGCGTGGACCACGCTGCCCACCGGCGAGACCGTCGCCTTCGTGGACGTGCCCGGTCACCAGCGGTTCGTCCCCAACATGCTGGCGGGTGTCGGACCCGTACCGGCCGTACTCCTGGTGGTCGCCGCCGACGAGGGCTGGAGCAGACAGACGCAGGAACACGTGGACGCCCTGCGCGCCTTCGGCGTCGGCGACGGTGTCCTCGTCATCACGCGCGCCGATCTCGGCGACGGCGACCTCGCGGTCGAGGAGGCCAGGGACCGGCTGGCGGGCACCCCGCTGTCCGGCCTGGAGGCCGTCGTCACCAGCGCACCCACCGGCGCGGGCCTGCCCGAACTCCGCCTGGCGCTCGGCAGACTGGCGGCACGGTTGCCGAAACCCGCCCCGACCCCGCGCACCCGGCTGTGGATCGACCGCGTCTTCACGGTGCGCGGCGCAGGCACGGTCGTGACGGGGACGCTGGGCGCGGGCAGTCTCGTACGGGGCGACGAACTGCTCCTCTGGTCAAGCCGCCGCCCGGTCAGGGTGAAGCAGCTGCAGAGCCTCGGCGAGAGCGTGAACCGGGCCGAGGCCGTCGCCCGCGTCGCCGTGAACCTGCGCGGGCTCGACCGCGACGAGGTCCGCAGGGGAGACGCCCTGGTCGCGCCCGGACTGTGGGCGGGCGCGCGGGAGTTCGACGCACGCGTCGACTGGCTCGCCGACTGCCGGTCGAACGAGCTGATCCTGCACGCGGGTTCGGCGGCCGTGCCCGTACGGGTGCGCAGGCTCGGCGACGGCACCGCGCGTATCAGGGCGGAGCGCGATCTGCCCCTCGACGTGGGGGAGCGGACGCTGCTGCGCGACCCGGGGCAGCGCATGATCGCCGCGGGGCTCGTCGTGCTGGACACCGATCCGCCGCCGCTCGCGCGCAGGGGCGCCGCCGCCCGGCGCCACATCGATCTCGCCGGCCGTCCCGACCGCCCCGACGCGGCCGCGGAGATCGCCAGGCGCGGTGCTGTACGCCGGGAGGCGCTGACCTCGTCCGGCCACCTGGCCCCCGGCTCGGCGGCGCCGGCGGGCAGCGAGGAGGTCGCCGGATGGATCGTCGACGCGGCGTGGTGGCGCCACGGCAGGGATCAGCTTGCGGCGGCCGTACGGGAGCAGGCCGCCGCCCATCCGCTCACCCCGGCCCTGCCGAGGGAGACCGCACTGCGTCTGACCGGCTTCCCCGGCACCGCGCTGCTCGACGCGGCGGCGGACGGGCTCGGCCTGGTGCGGGACGGATCCGGAATCCGCGAGGCGGACGTACGTCCCCAGCTGTCCGACCGGGCACAGGACGCGATCGACGCCCTCTGTGCGCGGCTGCGCGGCGATCCGTTCGCCGCACCTGGGCAGCCGGAGCTCGCGGAGCTCGGCCTCACCACCCCGCACCTGCGCGCGGCCGTCGACCGCGGGCTGCTGTTCCGCGTCGAGCAGGGCGTGTACCTGCACCCCGACGCGGTGCCTCTCGCGCTGGCCAGGCTGGCACCGCTGCCCCAGCCGTTCAGCCTCAGCACGGGCCGCCAGACGCTCGGCACGTCCCGACGGGTAGCCGTACCCTTCTTCGAACTCCTTGACCGGCTGGGGCACACCCGCTCCACGCCCGACGGCCTCAGGCACCTGGTCAAGGGCGGCGACGCGACCCTCTGACGCCCGGTGGGCGGAGTGCCCTCCCGTGCCGGGACCAACGGCCCGAATATTCCCGAGTACGCCCGAACGTGCCCATCTGTGTTTACTTTCTGGAATCGCAGCCGTAATCTGGCGCTAAAGCAACGGGTTCGGGCATTGAACGGACGTAAATCCACATGTACGCAACGGAGCGCCACCAGGAGATCCTGCGCCTGGCCCGCGAGGGCGGACGCGTAGACGTCCTCTCCCTCGCGGACCAGTTCCAGGTCACCGCCGAGACCATCCGCCGCGACCTCAAGGCCCTCGATCGCGCGGGCCTCCTCCGCAGGGTCCACGGCGGCGCCATCCCCGCAGGCCGCCTCGACTTCGAGCCGGACCTCGCCGAGCGCGAGTCGACCGCCGCCGACGAGAAGGACCGCATCGCGCAGGCCGCCGTCGCCGAACTCCCCGCCGAGGGCAGCGTCATCCTCGACGCGGGATCCACCGTCGCCCGCCTGGCGAACGTCTTCCCCCTGGAGTGCGACCTCACCGTCGTGACCCACGCCCTCCCCGTCGCCGCGCGCCTCGCCGACCACCCTGGCATCGACCTCCACCTGGTCGGCGGACGCGTCAGGAACCGGACCCGCGCCGCCGTCGACGCCTGGGCGCTCCGTGCGTACAGCGAGATCCGCGCCGATGTCGTCTTCATCGGCGCCAACGGCTTCTCGCCCGCCCACGGCCTCACCACCCCCGACCTCGCCGAAGCCGCCGTCAAGCGGGCCGTCATCGCCGCCGCCCGCAGGGTCGTGCTCCTCGCCGACTCCGCCAAGCACGGCCAGGAGCACTTCGCCCGCTTCGGCGACCTCAGCCAGGTCGACCTGCTCATCACCGACACCAGCCTCAGCCCCGAAGACGCCGCCGCCATCGAGGCGGCCGGCACGGAGGTCGTACGCGCATGATCCTCACCGTCACCCCCAACCCGTCCCTGGACCGCACCTACGAGGTCCCGGCCCTGGGGCGCGGCGAGGTGCTGCGCGCCACCGGCGACCGCATGGACCCGGGCGGCAAGGGCGTCAACGTCTCGCGCGCCGTGGCCGCCGCGGGCCACCGCTCGGTCGCGGTCCTCCCGCTGGGCGGCGCCCCCGGCGCCCTCGTCGCCGAACTGCTCGCCGCCGAGGGCATCGTGGTGGCCCCGGTCCCGGTGGCAGGCGACACCCGCTCGAACATCTCGATCGCCGAACCTGACGGCACTCTCACCAAGATCAACGCGGCCGGCCCCGAACTCACTGCGGCAGAGTCCGAGTTGCTGCTCTCCGCCATCCGCACCCACTCCACCGCCGCCGACTGGATCGCCTGCTGCGGCAGCCTCCCGCCGGGTCTCGCGCCCGAGTGGTACGCCGAACTGGTGGCCAGGGCCCATGGCGCGGGCGTCCGTATCGCCCTCGACACCTCGGGCCCCTCGCTTCTCGCGGCGCTCCGAGAACGCCCCGACGTCGTCAAACCCAACGCCGACGAACTGGCCCAGGCCGTGGGCCGCCCCCTCGCCACGATCGGCGACGCGGTCAAGGCGGCGCAGGAGCTGCGGGAGTCGGGTGCGGCGGCCGTCCTGGCCAGCCTCGGGGCGGACGGCCAGCTGCTGGTCTCCGACTCGGGTACGTACTTCGCCTGGGCCCCCGTCGAGACCGTACGGAGCAACGTCGGCGCGGGCGACGCCTCGCTGGCCGGGTTCCTGGCGGCAGGCGGTACGGGCCCGGACGCCCTGCGGTCGGCCGTCGCCCACGGGGCCGCGGCCGTGCAACTCCCCGGCAGCGTGATGCCGACCCCCCAAGACCTGGACCTGGCAGCGGTCATCGTGACCGCGGAGGTCCCGCTGGACCGCGTACTGACGGAGCAAGGGAGCCCCCGATGAGCGAGATGATCACTGCTGCCCTGGTCGACCTCGACCTGGACGCGACCGCCGGAACCAAGCAGGAGGCGGCCCGTTCACTGGCCGAGCGCATGGTCGCGCTCGGCAGAGTCACCGACCTGGACGGCTTCCTCGCGGACGTCGCGGCACGCGAGGCCCAGATGCCGACAGGCCTGGACGGCGGCATCGGGATCCCGCACTGCCGCAGCGCGCATGTCACGGAGCCGACGCTGGCCTTCGGCCGCAGCGCGAACGGCATCGACTTCGGCGCCCCGGACGGCCCGGCGGACCTGATCTTCCTGATCGCGGCCCCGGCGGGAGCGGACGACGCACACCTGACGATCCTCTCGTCACTGGCCCGCCAGTTGATGAACGAGGAGTTCACCACGGCGCTGCGAAACGCGACGGACGCGACGCAGGCAACAGCACTGATCAGAGGCGACGAGTCAACTCAAGCCAACCCCACTCAAGACAACCCCACTCAAGACAACCCCACTCAAGCCGAGCCAACTCAAGCCCACGCCGGGCAAAATCAAGCCCCTCCGGCGATTGAGGAGCGGGGGCCCGGGGGCGGAGCCCCCGAAACCCCCGACGCGGCCGCACCCTTCCGCATCGTCGCCGTAACCTCCTGCCCCACAGGCATCGCCCACACCTACATGGCAGCCGAGTCCCTCGAAAACGCAGGCCGCGAAGCAGGCGTGGAACTCACCGTGGAAACCCAGGGATCGTCCGGCTTCACCCGCCTGGCCCCCGCCACGATCGCCGCCGCAGACGCCGTGATCTTCGCCCACGACGTCCCGGTCCGCGAGAAGGACCGCTTCGCCGGAAAGCCCACCGTCGACGTCGGCGTGAAGGCCGGCATCAACCGCCCGGCCGAGCTCATCGCAGAGGCTCGCGGCAAGGCGGACCGCGGCGAGATCACCGAGCCCGGCAAGCCGTCCCCCGTGGAATCGGCGGGCGAGGGCGACGACGGCTACGGCACCATGCTCCGCAAGTGGCTGATGTCCGGGATCAGTTACATGGTCCCGTTCGTCGCCGCGGGCGGCCTCCTCATCGCGCTCGGCTTCGCCATCGGCGGCTACAAGGTCGACAAGGCCCCCTCCGTGATGGAGCACTTCATCTGGACGGACACCACCAGCTGGGCGGCGCTCCTCTTCCAGGTCGGCGGACTCGCCTTCGCCTTCCTGGTACCGGTCCTCGCGGGCTATATCGCGTACGGAATGGCCGACCGGCCAGGTCTGGTACCCGGCTTCGTGGGCGGCTCGATCGCCGTCGCGATCAACGCGGGTTTCCTCGGCGGCCTGGTCGCCGGCCTCATGGCGGGTGCGATCGTCATGGCCATCCAGAGAGTCAAGATCCCGGCGCCCCTGCGCGGTGTCATGCCGGTCGTGGTGATCCCACTGATCTCCACGGCGGTGGTCGGCTTCCTGATGTTCCTGGTCGTGGGCAAACCCATCGCCAAGCTCCAAGGCGCCCTGACCGACTGGCTCAACGGCCTCTCCGGCGCCAACGCGATCATCCTCGGCGTGATCCTGGGCCTGATGATGTGCTTCGACCTCGGCGGCCCGCTCAACAAGGTCGCGTACGCCTTCGCGGTCGGCGGTCTCGCCAATCCGACCGACGGCTCGCTCAAGGTGATGGCCGCGACGATGGCCGCCGGTATGGTGCCGCCGCTCGCGATGGCCCTGGCGACGACCGTCCGCGGACGGCTCTTCACCAAGACCGAGCGGGAGAACGGCAAGGCGGCCTGGGTGCTCGGCGCCTCGTTCATCACCGAGGGCGCGATCCCCTTCGCCGCGGGCGACCCGCTGCGGGTGATCCCGGCCTGTATGGCGGGCGGAGCGGTGACCGGTGCGCTGTCGATGGCCTTCGGCTGCACTCTGCGCGCTCCGCACGGCGGCATCTTCGTGGTGCCGCTGATCGGGAACCCGTTCCTGTACCTGCTCGCGATCGTGGCCGGTACGGCGGTCTCGGCCGCACTGGTGATCCTCCTCAAGGGGATGCGCAAGCAGGTCGGTACGGCGGCCACCCTGGCCCCCTCCGAGGAGGAGGCCAAGGTGCCGGTGGCCGCCTGACCCTCAGGCCTCGGCCGGCGGAGGTGTGGCCCCCGGGGGCTGCGCCTCCGCCGCTGTTCCCGGCGTCCCCGCTGCTTCCGCAGCCTCCGCTGCCTCCGTCGCCGCCCGACGGGCCCGTCCCTTGCGTCCCGTACGGATCGTGTGGACCATCAGCAACCCGAGCACCACGAACGGCAGCACATTGGACACCCCGACCATCGTCCCGGTGTCCAGCATGTACACCAGCGCCGCCTTCACCCCCGCCTCGACCAGGAACGCCACACCCCACACGATCGTGAGCCTGCGCTGCGTCGCGCGGAAGCCGGGGTACTTGTCCCACATGGCGTTCCAGTCGGCGACCCCCTCGGGCGAGCCGTCCGTGCCGAACTTCCGGCCGAAGTAGAAGATCAGCGGCCGCTTCAGCGCCAGGCTGACGAGGAACGCGATACCGAGCAGCCCGGTCAGCGCGGAGTCCTTGAGGAAGAGCAGCTTCGCGCTGTTGTACGCGAGTGCGCTCAACGCCCCCAGAACCAGCGTGATCAGGATCAGCATGGAGAACTCGTCCACCCGCCGGTGGATCCCGAAGTAGATCGCCAGCTCCACCACGGGCCAGCAGGAGATCAGCAGCAGTGCGGGGACTTCGTTCATCCCGTGGTCGGTGAGTATTCCGTACGTGATCCAGGGCAGCAGGATGCTGAACAGGACCGTCGGCCCCCACACCGTCAGTACATTTGTTTTCTGCATGGTCAATTTCCTTCCCCCGAACGGCAGTTCGCCGCGTGGTCGGCGGAAGCGAACCATGGGCCAGGTTCGGCATCCGTCACTTGGGAAGTTCTTGACCGATCAGCACGACCCGATCAGCACGACCCGATCAGCACGACCCGATCAGCGCACCTGGGAGCGGAGCTCCATCGCATCGCGGGCCGCGCCCTCGGTCTCGTACACCTCGCACATATGGCGGCCGTCGGGCGTCGCCGTGTGCTCGACCTCCCAGAGGCTGACCTCGCTGCCGTCCAGGAGCAGGAAGGCGTGCTCGTACAGCGTGAAGGCGGTGGACTCGAAGAAGCAGTTCGCGCCGAAGGCCTGGAGGATCTCGTGGGCGAAGGCGCGCCGCAGCAGCCGCGCGGTCGCCTCGCCCGGCCGGTCCGCGTTCTCCGCGCGGCGCAGCACGCGGCGGGCGTGGTCCGCGGAGTTGTCCGGTACGTACACCCGGGGGATCTCCATCGGGGGAGCGGACATCAGGGACCTGAGGATCTCCAGGTCCGCTTCCGGCTCCTCCTCGGGCGACGCCGCCTCCAGGGGATAGCCCGCGCGCACCCGCGAGGCGGCGATGAGGGCCTCGTCCTCCGTCACGTACAGCTCGTGCTGGGTGTTGTGGACCATCTCCCAGATCGTGAGATGGCTGCCGTCGGTGAGCAGGAACGTATGGCGGTAGGTCTCGCGGTGCAGCCCGGACAGGGAGCTGTGGTGCGAGGAGTGCAGGGAAGTGCTGTGGGCCAGTGCGGAGTCGAGGCGTGCGACGGCGGCATCGGGCAGCTCGAAGGAGTTGAGGGCGCGCCCGAGGAGCTTCGCGAGGTGCTCCTCGGTGGTCTCGTACGGATCGCTCAAGGTGACTCCAGGCCGTCGCGGCTTGTTACGAGTGTTGGACTTAACGTAGCTCCTGGGTCTGACAATGGGGTCTTGGTTCCGGAAACGAGCGGGGTCGCACGCGAAGTTCCCGTACGCCCCGTCAATTCCCTTTCCCCGTATGTCAGTAGAGGTCGGGCAGGCCGTAGAGATCGCGGTACGCGGGGAACGTGCCGCCGGGTCCCTCGACGGTCCGGGCCGCATGCATCGCCCGTACGACGGCACGCGCCAGCGCGTCCGCCCCCGCGGCCAGGATCTCGTTGAGCACGGCCGGGTCGACCGCGGGTCCTGTGCAGGTGGCGAGGGTGAAGACGGTGTCGCCGTCGTGCATCAGATGGACGGGCCGCACCGCGCGGGCGATCCCGTCGTGGGAGGTGCCGGCGAGCTTCTGGGCCTGGGCGCGAGTGAGCGCGGCGTCGGTGGCGACGACCGCGATCGTGGTGTTGAGCGGGGGGCGCACGTTCGCGGCGCGCGCATCGGTCAGCCGCCTCTGTGCCGCCTCGTGGATCTCCGGATCCGGGTACGCGGGCCGCTCCGGGCCGCCGTACTCCCCGTAGAGCACGCCCGTCAGCGGGTCGACCGGCGAGCCGACCGCGTTGACGACGGCGAGCGCGCCGACAGTGGCCCCGGAGGCCGTCCGGACGCTCGCCGTGCCGACGCCGCCCTTCATCCCGCCCGCGACCGCGCCGAGCCCCGCGCCCGCGTTGCCCTCCTCCACCGCGGCGCCGACCACCGTACGGGCCGCGGCCTCCACGGCGGCCCGCCCGGTCGAGGTGTCGGGCCTGGCCCGCCAGTCGCCGCCGCGCCCGAGGTCGAAGAGGCACGCGCCGGGGACCACCGGCACGACCCCGGGACCCACCGGGAATCCGCGCCCCTGCTCCTCCAGCCAGGCCATCACCCCGGACGCCGCGTCCAGCCCGTACGCGCTGCCGCCCGTCAGCACCACGGCGTCCACCCGCTCCACGAGATTGCGCGGGTCGAGCGCGTCGGTCTCGCGCGTGCCGGGACCGCCTCCCCGTACGTCCACACCGGCGACCGCGCCGCCCTCGGGAGCGAGTACGACCGTGGTCCCGCTCAGCGCGCGCTCGCCCGCCACCCGAGCATGGCCGACCCGCAGCCCCGTCACATCGGTCAGTGCATCTGCTGTCATACGGCGGATTCTGGTGCATCCCGCGAGGCCAGCGTCACCCCGACGGCCACGGTCAGTGCGGTCGCCAGACCGGCCACCAGGACCGCGCTCCCGCCCGCGAGCGTCGCCGCCAGCACGCCCAACGCACAGAGCGGCAGCGTCAACTGCTGTGCGGCGGTCCGCTTGAAGTGGCGGGAGTGCAGCAGCCACACCGTCAGCAGGAACACCGCGGCCGGAATCGTCACCGCCGCCGAAGCGGCCCGTACCGAGATCTCCGCCTTGCCCACGGCCTGCTCCACCGCGACCTCCATGCCCGCCCCGATCGCGGCCGCCGACCCGAAGACGAGGAAGTGCCCGTACCCCCAGAGGAAGCCGCTGCGCGCGTTCGCCAGGTACTCGTGGATCGGCACCGCGAAGTAGATCCACCAGGCGGCGAAGACGATCAGCAGCCCGCCGCCCGCGATCGGCAGGAGCTCGCCCAGCGAATGGTGTTCGTCCATCGCCTCCTGTACGGCGACGGTCGCTGCGGCGACCGTCTCACCGAGCACGATCAGTGTGAAGAGCCCGTACCGCTCGGCGATGTGCCCGGGGTGCCAGGGCGATTTCGAGGTGCGCTCGGCCCACCACGGCACCAGCATCTCCGCCACGGCCATGGCGGCGAATCCCGCGGGCCCCGCGTGCACCACGAGCAGGGTCACCACCCATCCCGCTTGGCAGAGCGCCACCCCGCCCGCGTACCGCATGGCCGTCCTGCGGGCCCCCGCGTCGGTCTCGGAGAGTGCGGCCCGCAGCCATTGGCTGCAGAGCGCGAGGCGCATCACCAGATACCCGGAGACGACGAGGCGGTAGTCGGCGTCGTCGAAGGCGCGGGGCACCCCGGCGGCGAGGACCAGGACACCGGCGATCTGCACCAGGGTGACGACCCGGTAGAGGGTGTCGTCGATGTCGTAGGCGCTCGCGAACCAGGTGAAGTTCATCCACGCCCACCAGATCCCGAAAAAGATCATGAGGTAGTGGACGATGCCGTCCGCCGTGTGCCCGGCGGCCAGCGCATGGACGAGACGGCCGCCCGCCTGGGCGACGGCGACCACGAAACACAGGTCGAAGAAGAGCTCCAGCGGGGTCGAGGCGCGGTGCGCCTCGTCGCGCGAGCGTGCGGTCATGAGGCGCGGGGTGAGCGGCATGGGCCAAGAACATCAGAGCCGACCGCCTCCGGGCCCTAAGTCCCGAATAAAACGCCAGGCGGGGGGACCATCGGTGCCCTAACCAGGACCATTGCGGGCCGCCCGAGTGCCCGTACAGGAGTGGAATGGAGAAGAAGGAAGAGCACGATGATTCGGAAGGTGCGGGCCATGACTGCAGCGGCGGCGGAGTCGAGGACGAACGGGACAGCCTGGGACGGGTTCAAGGGCGGCCTGTGGCGCGATGCCATCGACGTCCGCGACTTCATCCAGCAGAACTACACCCCGTACGAGGGCGACGCATCGTTCCTCGCCGGTGCCACCGCGCGGACGACGGCGGTGTGGGACAAGCTGCTCGCCCTGTTCCCCGAGGAGATCGCCAGGGGGATCTACGACGTGGACGTGTCGACCCCGTCCCGTATCGACGCCTTCGGCCCCGGTTACATCGACGAGAGCCTGGACCTGATCGTCGGCCTGCAGACCGACGCCCCGCTGAAGCGCGCCATCATGCCCAACGGCGGCTGGCGCATGGTCGAGTCCTCGCTGAAGGACTACGGCTACGAGCCGGACGCGCGG
This sequence comes from Streptomyces beijiangensis, assembly GCF_017315755.1. GTDB lineage: Bacteria > Actinomycetota > Actinomycetes > Streptomycetales > Streptomycetaceae > Streptomyces > Streptomyces beijiangensis. Next base: position 23,307 of record NZ_JAFLRJ010000094.1, on the reverse strand, counting down.
ATCAAGGAGATCTACACCAAGCTCCGCAAGACGCACAACGCGGGAACCTTCGACGCGTACACCCCGGAGATCAGGGCCTGCCGTTCCTCCGGTGTCATCACCGGCCTGCCGGACGCGTACGGCCGCGGCCGCATCATCGGCGACTACCGCCGCGTCGCCCTGTACGGGGTCGACCGCCTGATCGCCGAGAAGGAGGCCGAGAAGGCCCGCCTGGGCGAGGAGTGGGCGACCGAGCCGGTCATCCGCGACCGCGAGGAGATCTCGGAGCAGATCAAGGCGCTGGGCGAGCTGAAGACGATGGCCGCCTCGTACGGCCACGACATCTCCCGTCCCGCCGCCACCGGCCGCGAGGCGATCCAGTGGGTGTACTTCGCCTACCTGGCCGCGGTGAAGGAGCAGAACGGCGCCGCCATGTCGCTGGGCCGCACCTCCACGTTCGTCGACATCTACCTCCAGCGGGACATCGAGGCCGGTGTCCTCACCGAGCAGCAGGCGCAGGAGTTCATCGACGACTTCGTCATCAAGCTCCGTATCGTGCGCTTCCTGCGCACCGAGGACTTCAACCAGGGCTTCTCCGGCGACCCGACCTGGGTGACGGAGTCCATCGGCGGCATCGGCGAGGACGGCCGCCCGCTGGTGACCCGCTCCTCCTTCCGCTACCTGCAGACCCTCTACAACCTGGGCCCGGCCCCCGAGCCGAACCTCACCGTCTTCTGGTCGCAGCGGCTGCCGCAGGGCTTCAAGGACTTCGCGTCCAAGGTGGCCATCGACACCTCGGCCATCCAGTTCGAGTCCGACGACCTGATGCGCCCCAAGTACGGCGACGACACCGCCATCGCCTGCTGTGTCTCCCCGTCGGCCACCGGCAAGCAGATGCAGTTCTTCGGCGCCCGCGTCAACGTCGCCAAGGCGCTGCTGTACGCGATCAACGGCGGCCGCGACGAGAAGACCGGCCAGATCGTCGCCGAGGGCTTCGAGCCGCTCACGGACGAGGTCCTGGACTACGACACCGTCGCCCGGCAGTACGACGCGCTGCTCGACTGGCTGGCGAAGACGTATGTGCACGCGATGAACGTCATCCACTACATGCACGACAAGTACGCCTACGAGCGCATCGAGATGGCGCTGCACGACTACAACCCGATGCGCACGATGGCGTTCGGCGCGGCCGGCCTCTCCGTCGCGGCCGACTCCCTCTCGGCGATCAAGCACGCCAAGGTGCGGCCCGTACGCGACGAGAGCGGTCTCGCCGTCGACTTCGAGATCGAGGGCGACTACCCGGCGTACGGCAACAACGACGACCGCGCCGACCAGCTCGCGGTGCAGATCGTGCACGACTTCATGGAGAAGCTCCGCAAGTACCCCACCTACCGGGACGCGGTCCACACCCAGTCGATCCTGACGATCACCTCGAACGTCGTCTACGGCAAGAAGACCGGCAACACCCCCGACGGCCGCCGCGCCGGCGAGCCCTTCGCACCGGGCGCCAACCCGATGAACGGCCGCGACCAGCACGGCTACATCGCCTCCGCCCTGTCGGTCGCGAAGCTTCCGTACGACGACGCCGAGGACGGCATCTCGCTCACCAACACCGTCACCCCCGACGCACTGGGCCGCACCCCCGAGGAGCGCATCGCCAACCTCTCCGGCGTCCTGGACGGGTACATGGCGAGCGGCGGCTTCCACATGAACGTCAATGTCCTCAACAAAGCCACCCTCGAAGACGCCATGGAGCACCCGGAGAACTACCCGCAGCTCACCATCCGGGTCTCGGGTTACGCGGTGAACTTCGTACGCCTCAGCCGCGAGCAGCAGCTGGACGTCATCAACCGCACGTTCCACGGCTCGCTGTAGAAGAACTCCGCAGCCCGGGGCCGCGCTTCCTCGCACCGGCCCCGGGCTGCGGTTCAACCAACCACCGGGTCACACCGTGAGACCAGGAGGTCCTGCCATGACCGCCGTACTGCCCGCCACGCCTGTACTGCCCGTACTGCCCGTAGTGCCCGTGCTGCCTGCCACGCCTGCCACGCCCGCGGGGGCGGCCACCCACCGGCCGGTCTCCGGGTCGGTCCACTCCTGGGACCTGTCGACCGGTGTCGACGGCCCCGGCACCCGGTTCGTCACCTTCCTCGCGGGCTGCCCGCTGAACTGTCTGTACTGCCACAACCCCGACACCCTGAAGATGCGCAACGGCACCCGCACCTCGGCCGACGCGATGGTCGCCGAGGCGGCCAAGTACACGACCTTCATCAGGGCCGCGGGCGGCGGCGCCACCATCAGCGGCGGCGAACCGCTGCTCCAGGCGGTCTTCGCCGGTGAGCTCTTCCACCGCTACAAGCACGAGCTGGGCCTGCACACCGCCCTGGACACCTCGGGGTACCTGGGCGCCAGGGCCACCGACGCGCTGCTCCGCGATGTGGACCTGGTCCTGCTGGACATCAAGTCCTGGGACCGCGCCACGTACACCGAGGTCACCGGGCGCGAGCTGCGGCCCACCCTGGACTTCGCCCGACGCCTCGCCGACCTCGGCAAAGAGGTCCACGTCCGCTTCGTACTCGTGCCCGGCCTGACCGACTCCGCCGAGAACATCGAGGGCGTCGCCTCCTTCGCGGCCTCGCTCGGCAATGTCTCCCGGGTCGACGTACTGCCGTTCCACAAACTGGGCGAGGCGAAGTGGGAGGCCCTCGGCAAGGACTTCACGCTGCGCGGCACGCCCTCGCCGACCCCGGACGAGGTCCAGGCGGCCAAGGCGGTCTTCGCCGCCCACGGCCTGCAAGCCATCTGAATGAACCAACCACTCATCTGTCCCACAAAAACAGCATAAAACCCCTGTCGTTCCTACAGTGATGGAGTGACCGAGCCGCCAGCGCCCCCCGCCGCACCACCGTCCGCACCGGACGTGCCGCCCCTGCCGACAGCGCCGCCACACCCACGGCCGCCGCCCCCCGCTCCGTCGCCACCAGGGCCACGGCCGTGGGTGTGGCGGTCTCGCTGCTTCTGGTCGTGGCGATCGTGCTGGGCAGCCACTGCCTGCGCGACTTCGACTCGGCGCTCCTCCCGTACGCCGTCGCCTCCGTCTTCCTCGCCTTCGGCGTCGCGTACCGCTACACGATGTGGATCTCGGCCCCCGGCGCCCGCCGTCTCTTCCGGCAGGGCTGGCGCAGCTTCTTCTCGATGGACAACTTCCGCAAGGCGCCCACCGCCCTGCCGAAGATGATCGCCACCTATCTGGGCTTCCAGAAGTTCCTCGGCGCGCGCTCGCACGCCCGCTGGGCGGCCCACCAGCTGATGTTCTGGGGCTGTCTGCTGGCCGCGGCGATCACTTTCCCGCTCACCTGGGGCTGGTTCACCTTCACCTCGTCCACCGGCTCGGGCCCGGGCTACGAGATGCGGATCTGGGGCATCAAGGTCATCGGCTACGACTCCGCGAGCATCCTCGGCTGGCTGATGTTCCACGGGCTGGACATCGCCGCGGTGCTGGTCATCCCGGGTGCCGCGTACTTCCTGTGGCGGCGGATGAAGGACCGCGGCGCGATGACGGGACAGCGTTTCGCCTACGACCTGGTCCCGCTGATCGCGCTGATCGTCGTCTCCGTGACGGGGCTGCTGCTCACCTTCTCCTCGATCTTCCTGCACGGCGGGGGCTACGAGTTCCTGGCGATCATGCACATGGTCTCGGTGGTCTTCACCCTCATCTACATCCCGTTCGGGAAGTTCTTCCACATCGTGCAGCGGCCCGCGGCGGTGGGGATGCAGCTCTTCAAGTACACGACCCGCGAAGACGAGCAGATCTTCCACTGCCGCCGCTGCCAGGAGCCCATCGACACCGGTCCTTACGTCGAGAACCTCCGCTCCACCATGCGCGACCTCGACCTCGGCTTCGACCAGTGGGCCGAGTACTGCCCGCGCTGCAAGCGGGTGCTGCGCGGCAGCGCCTATCTCACCCAGGTGAAGAAGGGCTTCAAGTGACGATCCCGCTCGACCCGTCCATCGCCCCGCCCGGCACCCGCAACTTCCGCGACGCGGGCGGCATCCCGGCCGACAAGTGGCACGCCGACCAGAACGGCGAGACCCTCGTCCCCACCCACTGCTGCTTCTGCGGAATCCAGTGCGGGATGTATCTGCGCGTCGACAAGGGCGGCAAGGTCTTCGGCGTCGAACCGCGCAACCACGACATCAACCGGATGCGCCTGTGCCCCAAGGGCATCAACGCGTACCAGCAGGTCAACCACCCCGACCGGCTCACCGCCCCGCTGATGCGCCGCTCCCGTGACGAGGAGTTCCGCGAGGTCTCCTGGGACGAGGCGCTGGACTTCACGGTCTCCGAGATCAACCGCATCCAGGCGGCGTACGGGAAGGACGCCTTCGGCCTGCTCGGCGGGGCGAGCCTCTTCTCCGAGAAGACGTATCTGGTCGGCAAGTTCGCCCGGGTCGCCCTCAAGTCCCGGCACGTCGACTACAACGGCCGCCTGTGCATGGTCAGCGCCGCGGGGGCCAACAAACTGGCCTTCGGGATCGACCGGGCGGGCAACCCCTTCTCCGACATCCTCCTCACCGACTGCCTGCTCATCGCCGGATCCAATGTCGGCGAATGCTTCCCCGTGATGACGCAGTACCTGTGGGGCGCCAGGGACCGCGGGGCGAGCCTCATCGTCATCGACCCGCGCGAGACGGCCGTCGCACGCACCGCCGACATCCATGTGGCGCTCAAGCCCGGCACGGACGCGGCCTTCTTCAACGCCGTACTGAATGTGATCGTCCGCGAGAACCTCACCGACGAGGCGTTCCTCGCCGCCCACTGCACGGGCTGGGAGGAGGTCCGCGCCAAGGTCGCCGAGTACACCCCCGAGCGGGCCGCCGAGATCTGCGGGATCCCCGCCTCCCAGGTCGTCCAGGTCGCCCGCACCTTCGCCGGCGCGGACAAGGCGATGGCGTGGCACGCCCGCGGCATCGAGCACCACTCGCAGGGCGTCGAGAACTGCCTCACCGTCATCAACCTCTGCGCCGCCACCGGCAACATCGGCAAGCCCGGCGCCGGTTACGGGACGATCACCGGCCAGGGCAACGGCCAGGGCGGCCGCGAACACGGCCAGAAGTCCGACCTCCTCCCCGGCGGCCGCTCCATCCTCAACGAGGAGCACCGCCGCCAGATCTGCGAGATCTGGGGCATCGAGGAGTCCGAACTCCCCACCGCCGGCACCTCGATGATGGAGATGGTCTGGCAGATGCAGCGCCGCGAGATCCGCGGTCTCATCGGCATCTGCAACAACCCCTTCGTCTCCCTCCCCAACTACGCGGTGGTCAAGGACGGTTACGACACCGCCGAGTTCCACGCCCAGTTCGACTTCTTCCTCTCCGAGACCGCGGCCAACGCCCATGTCGTCTTCCCCGTCACCACCTGGGCCGAGGACGAGGGCGTCATGGCGAACGCCGAGGCCCGCGTCGTCAAGCACAACAAGGCGCAGGAGCCGCCCGCCGGGGTGCGCACCGACACCTGGGTGATCTGCGAACTGGCCCGCCGCCTCGGCGCGGGCGACAAGTTCGACTTCCCCGACTCCCGCTCGGTCTTCGAGGAACTGCGCGTCGCCTCCGCGGGCACGGTCAACGACTACTACGGCATCACCTACGAGCGCCTGGAGGAGACCGGCGGGATCGCCTGGCCCTGCCCCTCCACCGACCACCCGGGAACCCCCCGCCTCTTCGAGGACGGCCGCACGTACCACCCGGACGGCACCATCCATATGCAGGTCGTGGACTGGCACCTCCCCATGGACCCGTACGACGACGACCACCCGATGTCGCTCACCACGGGCCGCACCGTGGCCCACTTCCTCTCCGGCAACCAGACCCGCAGGCTCGGCGGCCTGGTCGAGCAGACCCCGCGCCCCTGGGTGGAGGTCCACCCCTCGCACGGCTTCAGGTCCGGCGACCCCGTCCGGGTCGTCACCCGCCGCGGCAGCGCGGTCTTCCCCGCCCTGGTCACCGAGGCCATCCGCCCCGACACCGTCTTCGTCCCGTACCACTGGCCGGTCCCCACCGCGGCCAACGCGCTCACCATCGACGCACTCGACCCCCGCTCCAAGATCCCCGAGTACAAGGTCTGCGCCTGCCGCATCGAGGCCGCGACCCAGATCGACGAAGTCCCCGCACCCCCCACCGCGCCGGGCCACCAGGCCTATCCGGAGACCCAGGTCTCGCGCACCGACCCCCTGCCGCCCACGGCCCCGCAGGGCCGCGGCACCGCAGACAGGAGCTGAGCCCCGCCATGATGGGCAAAACGATCTTCATTGATCCGGGCCGCTGCATCGGCTGCCAGGCGTGTGTCTCCGCCTGCCGCGAATGCGACTCGCACCGCGGCAAGTCGATGATCCACCTCGACTACACCGACCCCGGCCAGTCCGTCGCCTCCCTGCCTTCCGTCTGTATGCACTGCGAGGACCCCGTCGCCCCGTGCGCCGAGGTCTGTCCCGCCGACGCGATCCTGATCACCGCCGACGGAGTGGTGCAGCAGGCCGACGAGTCCCGCTGCATCGGCTGTTCCAACTGCGTCAACGCCTGCCCCTTCGGCGTCCCCAAGATCGACCTCCAGGCGAAGCTGCAGATGAAGTGCAACCTCTGCTACGACCGCACCGCCTACGGTCTCGCCCCCATGTGCGCCACGGTCTGCCCGACCGGAGCGCTCTTCTACGGAACGCTCGAAGAGCTCCAGGCGGAGCGCCCAGGCGTCCAGGTCGCCGACTCCTTCACCTTCGGTGACGTGGTCGTCTCCACGGGCGTGGCCATGGTCGTCCCCGCGGACAAGGTCCAGTGGCCGGTGCCCGGCGGGCTCCCGGTCGTCGAGGTGAATGGAGTCGACGTCCGTTGAGCGTCACCGAGCAACCCCCCGCCCAGCCGCCCGGCGGCGAACCGCAACCACACCCCGACGCCGCCCAGGCGGCACTCCGCGACCGGATCAGCGCCGACTCGCTCACCACCCGCCGCGACTACCTGCGCATCGTCGCCACCGTCTCCGGCGGCCTGGCCGTCGGCGGCCTGGGCGTCGCCGCCGGGGTGCTGCCCCGGCACGGCGACAGCGAAGCCCTTCCCGACCCCAAGAAGGTCACCGACCGGCTGCAGCCCGGCGAATCCGTCTCCTTCCGCTTCCCCGGCGAAGAGGACCGCGCCGTGGCCGTACGCCTCACGGACGGCACCCTCGCCGGCTACTCCGCCATCTGCACCCACCTCGCCTGCGCGGTCCTGTGGCGCAAGGACCGGGGCAGCGAGGGCGAGCTGTACTGCCCCTGCCACGAAGGGGTCTTCGACGCCCGCACCGGCGAGGTCACCGCGGGCCCGCCGCCCAGGCCACTGCCCAGGGTGCTGCTCACCGAGGAGTCGGACGGCAGCGTCTGGGCCGTCGCCACGGCCCGCTCGGGGGAGTCCACCAAGGACGCCCTGTGCCGCGAGTTCAAGGAGTCCGACTCCCCGGCCGCCGCGCGGATCGGCTGCCGGGGCGTCGCCGTGAGCGAGCAGAACCGGGGTGAGGCGCGATGAGCGGGACACAGCCGCCGCCCCGGCCCGAATACCACCCGGGCAGTGCCGAGCCGAGACTCAACCGCCCCGTCGCCGAGCGCTACCCCCAGATCCGCTCGACCAGCGGCTACGGCGACCCCCGGATCCGGCACACAGGACCCGGCCCGGGAGCGGGCACCGACCAGGAGCCGGAGCGCTCAGCCAGGCTGACCGCCCGTCTCGTGCTCGCCCTCACGGTTGTCGTCGGCCAGCTCTGGGCGCTCACCATCACCGTCGACTCCTGGATGGAGGGCCACGTCGGTACGGCCTGGTGGGGCGCGGGCTTCCTCTGTCTGTCCTTCCTCGTCGTCCTCGCACTCTGGCGTCTCGACCCGAAGGACCGATGAACGTGAGCACCACCGCCCCCACGCCGCCGGCCGGGACGGACACCTACCGTCCGGGCTCGACGATCACCGACTGGCGTCCGGAGGACGAGGCCTTCTGGCGCTCCACCGGCCGCAAGGTCGCCAACCGGAACCTCTGGGTCTCGGTGCCGGCGCTCATGCTGGCCTTCGTCGTCTGGCAGGTCTGGTCGGTCACCGTCGTCCAGCTCAATGACGTCGGCTTCAGCTACAGCGCCTCGCAGGCGTTCTGGCTGACGGCGATCCCCGGCCTCACCGGCGGCACCTTCCGCATCCTCTACACGTTCATCGGGCCGATCTTCGGAGAGCGCAAGTTCACCGCGGTCTCCACCCTCATCCTGATCGGACCGCTGCTCTGGCTGGGCTTCGCCCTCCAGGACATCACCACCCCCTACTGGGAGATGGCGCTGATCGCCGCGGTCGCCGGCATCGGCGGCGCGAACTTCGCCTCCTCCATGGCCAACGTCGGCTTCTTCTTCCCCAAGAAGGAGAAGGGCAACGCCAACGGCATCAACGGCGGCCTGGGCAACCTGGGCGTCTCCGTCGTCCAGCTGGTCGCCCCGCTGGTGGTCACCGCCGCCGTCCTCGGTGCGCCGGCAGGCGGACCCCTCACCAGCAAGAAGAACGGCGACGACGTCTGGCTCCAGAACGGCGCCTTCCTCTGGGTGCCGCTGCTGGTGATCGTGGCCCTGATGGCCTGGTTCCTGATGAACGACCTGAAGGTCGCGGCCGCTCCCTTCAGCCAGCAGAAGATCATCTTCAAGCGCAAGCACAACTGGATGATGACCTGGCTCTACGTCGGTACCTTCGGCTCGTTCATCGGGTTCGCCTCGGCGCTGCCCAACCTGATCAAGACGACCTTCACCCCGATCGACCCGGCCTACTCGGCCACCACCTACGCCTGGATCGGCCCGTTCATCGGCGCCCTCATGCGCTGGGCGGGCGGCTGGCTCGCGGACAGGATGGGCGGGGCGAGAGTCACCATGCTGTCCTTCGTGGGCATGGCCGTCTCGCTGGTCGTCGTGATCAACGCCCTGCCCACGGGTGGCGACGACGGCAACTTCTGGATCTTCTACGCCGGATTCCTGTTCGCGTTCTTCTTCTCCGGTCTCGGCAACGGGTCCACCTTCCGCCAGATCCCGGTGATCTTCCGGGACCAGCACATGAAGGGCCCGCTGCGGGCCGAGTCGCAGAGCGAGGCGCAGGCGCTGAAGCAGTCGGAGATGGAGTCGGGTGCCGTCATCGGCTTCAGCTCCGCGATCGCCGCCTACGGCTTCTTCTTCATCCCCGCGATGTTCGCCAACTTCTCCATCACCAGTTCGCTCTGGTGCTTCATCGTCTTCTACGCGAGCTGCCTGGTGGTCTGCTGGTGGTTCTATGCCCGCAAGAGCGCGGAGGCGCCGAGCTGATCCGCCGCCGTACCCTGGAACGATGAGCGCCAACGCCCCCACCCCGGCCCCCGCACCGAAGCCCGAGCCCAAGCCGAAGCCCAAGCTCGTCTTCGACGATCCGCTGGACCGGCAGTCCTCGGACGACACGGACCAGGGGTGGGGCGAGCGCCCGTCCGGCGGCGACAGCGCCGCCGACCTGGCGCGTTTCCTGGACGAGAAGCCGCCCCACCACGTCTGAGTCAGATGGTGGCGCGCTCCGGCCCGCCCTGGGTGACCAGCGCGTCGCGGATCTCCTTCAGCACCTCCAGCTCGCTGACCTCCAGCGTCTCCTGCACGGCGCCCGACATGGCTTCCTTCTGCTTCTCCTTGGCGGCCCGCATGGCCAGGTACTTGGCCATCGGCAGCACCATCAGGAAGTAGACGACGGCAGCGGTCGCGACGAAGGAGATGACCGCACCGAGGACCGCACCCCAGCCGATGTACACGCCGCTGACCTTGCCGGCCGCATCCGCGACACAGGGGCCCTTGATGCAGGCCCGGTACGCATCCAGATTGCTGGTGCCGAACGCGCCCACCAGCGGGTTGATGACGTTGGTCACCACCGAGTTGATCACCGAGCTGAACGCGGCACCGATCACGACCGCAATCGCCAGGTCCACCACGTTCCCACGCGTCAGGAAGGCCTTGAAGCCCTCCAGCAACCCGGGCTTCTCTACCGTTTCCTCGCTCACCACAGTGCTCCTCATCCCAGTCGCGATCGGGGGAAAGGCCCCCGCCGCCACCTAAGTCGGGGCTGTCGAGCGGTGTCCAATCTGCGGAATCGATCGGGTGAACCGCAGGAACGGCGGTGCGAATCGGCGCCCGGGGAGTCAGCACAGTGTTACCGCCAGCCGTGAGGACGCGCTCGCACCGGCCAGCTCCGTCGCCGTCGCACGCGTCACGGCCAGGACGATCAGCGCCCCGCCGGCGCTGTCCGAACCACCGTCCGAACCACCGTCCGCACCGCCGTCCGAGCCGCCGCCCTCCCGCGCGTCGGGAACCTCGGCGACCCGCGCACCCACGGCCACCACCCGCGCATCGCCGCCGCGCCCACCGCCGTCCGGGGAGTCCCCGGACGCGATCACATCGACCCGGTCTCCCGGCCGCAGCAGCCGGACGGTCGCCGCGTCGGCGATCCGTACCGGAGCGGACACCACATCCCGGTGCGGCTGTTCGTGCCGGATCTCCTCACGGCCCGACACCGCGGCCGCCTGCGGACGCCCCGGATCACGCGGCGCCGAGGCCGCCAGCGCCGCCGCGGTCATCGCGAGCCCCGCCGCGAGCACCCGGCGCCTGCGGTGCACGGCCCGCCGCAGCCGGTGCCTTCCGCCGCGCACCCGCAACGGGGCGAAGGGAGGAACCGCGGATGCGGGAGGGGGTACGTACGGCACAAGTCCCATGGCAGTCACCGTCTGATCGTGAGGAGTTCACCGGCCACCCCTCACGATCCGCCGCCCGCCGGATTCCCGCTGAGCCCTGTGGACCACCAGCGGGTTGTGGACAACTCACTCACCCCTCAGGGGAGTTGGATGCCTGTGTCGAGCCCGTCCAGAGCATGCGAGCACAGACAGTCACGCCCCGCGCTCGCCTGCAGCCCGGCCACCGCGTCGAAGAGAACCGGACGCAGCCGGTCCACATTGGCCGCGAAGACCTTCAGTACGTCGACGTGTGAGACGCCCTCACCGGTCTCGGCCCCCGCGTCCAGGTCGGTCACCAGCGTCATCGACGTGTAGCAGAGCCCCAGTTCACGGGCGAGGATCGCCTCGGGGTGCCCGGTCATGCCCACCACCGACCAGCCCATCGCCGCATGCCACTGAGATTCGGCCCGGGTCGAGAAGCGCGGCCCCTCGATCACGACCAGCGTCCCGCCGTCCACCGGCTCCCACGCCCGGCCGCGCGCTGCCGCCACCGCGGCCTTGCGGCCCTCGGGGCAGTAGGGGTCGGCCAGCGATACGTGCACCACGTTCGACACGGACCCTCCCCCAGGCCCTGGGGCCTGGGAGGTGCCCCCTGCCAGCGGCTCCCCGTCGTAAAAAGTCTGCGTACGCGACTTCGTCCGGTCCACCATCTGGTCAGGTACGAGCAGGGTCCCCGGCCCGTACTCCGCCCGCAGCCCGCCCACCGCGCACGGTCCGAGCACCTGCGTCACGCCCACCGACCGCAGGGCCCAGAGGTTGGCCCGGTAGTTGATCCGGTGCGGCGGCAGATGGTGCCCGCGTCCGTGCCGGGGGAGGAAGGCGACCTTCCGCCCGCCGATCTCCCCGAGGAAGAGGGAATCGCTCGGCTTCCCGTACGGGGTGTCGACCTCGACCTCGGTGACGTCCTCCAGGAAGGAGTAGAAGCCCGAGCCGCCAATCACGCCGATCTCTGCGTTCGCCATGCGGATCACAGTACTTGGGGCACAACTTGGGCCACAAAAGACCGAGGGCCCCACCGCCGGAGTACGGCGAAGGGGCCCTCGGTGCGAGAGATCAGGCTGCGGAAGAACCGCTCGACGCGCTGGACGAACTCGACGAGCTGGTGGAACTCGTCGGCTTCGAGGCCGCGGGCTTCGATTCGGAAGACTTCGACTCCGCGGGCTTGGACCCTGAAGCCGACGCCGAAGCCGAGGACGACGCCGTGGCCGGCGTGGAGCTCGACGACGAGCCGCGGCTGTCATTCCGGTAGAAACCGGACCCCTTGAAGACAATGCCGACTGCCGAGAACACCTTCTTCAGGCGTCCTTCGCACTTCGGGCACACCGTCAGGGCGTCATCGGTGAATTTCTGCACCGCCTCGAGGCCCTCGCCGCACTCGGTGCACTGGTACTGGTAAGTCGGCACTTGCTCCTCCTGGCACTCTCACTCAGTGAGTGCTAACGACGTTCAATAGTGACCTATTCCGCTGGATCAGTCCACCGACACTGGCACACGGTGACCCACGCCACGTGCGACGACCCGCTCCCCACCCCGTGACATCAGCCTCGAACGCAGCGAAAGCAAGGTGATCAGCGCCAGTACGGTGCCGCCCATCGGCACCAGGAATCCGGCCCCGTCCCAGAACCGGTCCTCCAGCTGACCGGCCAGTGTGACCGCGCCCGCCTGTCCCAGCGCGACCGCGCCGGTCAGCCAGGTGAAGGCTTCCGTACGGGCGCCGGGCGCGACCAGCGAGTCCACCAGCGTGTACCCGGTGATCAGCGCGGGCGCGATGGAGCAGCCCACCAGGAGTCCGATCCCGGCCAGCAGCAGCGCCGAGTGCGCCATCCACAGTCCGGACGCGGTGATGGCGAGCGCCGTGTACCCGACAAGGAGCCGGCGCTGCGGGGCGACCTTCCACGCGACGGCCCCGCACACGAGCCCCGAGATCATGTTGCCCGCGGCGAAGACCCCGTACATCAGGCCGTTCCAGCCGGGGTGCCCGATCGACTCGGTGAACGCGGCCAGCGAGACCTGCATCCCGCCGAAGACCGTGCCGATCCCCAGGAAGGTCACGAGCAGCACCCGCACGCCCGGCACCGACAGCGCGGAACCGTGGCGCTCGGCGCCCGCCAGATGCCCCGAGGGCACCGGCTGGGTCCCCTTCTGCGCCGCGAAGAGCAGCCCGCCGACCAGCGTGAGCGATGCCTCGGTGATCAGTCCGGCCGCCGGGTTCACGGCGGTGCACAGTGCGGTGGCGAAGAGCGGCCCGAGCACAAAAGTGAATTCGTCCGTCACCGACTCGAAGGCCGCGGCGGTCGGCATCAGCCTGCTGCCGCCGACCTTCACGCCCCAGCGCGCCCTGACCATCGGCCCGATCTGCGGTACGGAAGCGCCGGTCGGCACGGCGGCCACGAAGAGCGCCCACAGGGGCGCGTGTGCCAGTGCGAGCGCCGTCAGGGCGATCACGGACGCCGTGTGCACCAGTACGCCGGGAAGCAGGACGGCACGCTGTCCGTACCGGTCCGCGAACTTGCCGGTGAAGGGCGCGAACAGCGCCATCGAGACACCGGCGACGGCGGAGACCGCGCCGGCGGTTCCGTACGAACCGGTGGTGTGCTGCACGAGCAGGACGATCGAGATGGTGAGCATCGCGAACGGCTGTCGTGCGGCGAAGCCGGGCAGCAGGAAGGTCCATGCTCCGGGGGTACGCAGAAGCTGCCCGTATCCAGGGCGCTTCTCGCGCTTGTCGATGTCGGTCGTGACCGTGGTCGCCACGGCCTGGCCTTTCTGCTGCCTGGTAGCGCGCCCCCGGATTGCGGGGGCTGCCGAGAGCTGTCCTCATGCGCGAATGCGCGGTAGATGCCGGGCTGGCCCAGTTGTTACGAGGAGGGCGCCACGGCCGCCATACGGTCGCGCCAGCTCTGCTTCAGTCAGAGTTGGTCGATCAGTGTTCCTGCATTCTACCGACCCGTGCCGAGCCAGCCCGCCAGCTTTCCGCCCTGCCCGATCGCTCGCAGCCGGGCTTCCGCCTGGTCACGTACGGGATCCGTGGCGACAACGAGAAGTTCGTCACCGCGCCGCAGCACGGTGGTGGGCGACGGCACGAAGCTCGTCCCGTCGCGTACGACCAGAGTCACCGCGGCCCCGGCGGGCAGCCGCAGCTCCCCGACCTCCACGCCGTGCATCTTCGACTTCGCGGGGATGGCCACCGAGAGCAGATGCCCGCGCAGCCGCTCCAGCGGCGCCGATTCGATCCCCAGGTCGGAGGCCGCGTCGCCGTCCTCGCCCAGGCTCAGCTTCCGCGCCAGCCAGGGCAGCGTCGGCCCCTGGATGATCGTGTAGACCACGACCAGTACGAAGACGATGTTGAAGACCCGCTCGCTGCCCGCGATCCCCGTCACCATCGGGATGGTCGCCAGGATGATGGGCACGGCGCCGCGCAGTCCGGCCCAGGACAGCAGCGTCTGCTCCTGCCACGGCAGCTTGAAGGGCGCCAGGCTCAGCAGTACGGACACCGGCCGCGCCACCATCGTCAGCACCAGGCCCACCACGATCGCCGGCCAGAAGTCATTGCCCAGCTCGTGCGGGGTGACCAGGAGACCGAGCAGCACGAACATCCCGATCTGCGCGATCCACCCGAGCCCCTCGGCGAATCCGCGCGTCGCCGGCCAGTGCGGCAGCTTCGCGTTCCCCAGCACCATCGCGGCCAGATAGACAGCCAGGAACCCACTGCCGTGCGCCAGGGCGCCGCCCGCGTAGGCGGCCAGCGCGATCGCCATCACCGCGATCGGATAGAGGCCGGAGGCTGGGAGCGCCACATGCCTCAGTCCGTACGAACCGATCCAGCCCACCGCGAGTCCGATGGCCGCGCCGATCGCCAGCTCCAGGGCGATCTCGCCGATCAGCACCCACCAGTGCTCGACCGGCCCGACCGCGGAGAAGGCGACCACGAGGATCACCACAGGCGCGTCGTTGAAGCCGGACTCGGCCTCCAGGACACCGGTGATCCGCGAAGGCAGCGGCACCTTCCGCAGTACGGAGAAGACCGCGGCGGCGTCCGTCGAGGAGACGACGGCCCCGATGATCAGCGCCTGCCGCCATTCCAGGCCGACCAGGAAGTGCGCACCGGCCGCGGTGATGCCCACGCTCACCGCGACGCCGAGGGTCGACAGGACGACCGCCATCGGCAGCGCGGGTTTGACCTCTTTCCACTTGGTGCCCAGGCCGCCCTCGGCCAGGATCACCACGAGTGCGGCGTAGCCGATCACCTGGGTCAGTTCGACGTTGTCGAACTTCACGTGGAAGAGCCCGTCCTGGCCTATCAGCACACCGATGCCGAGATAGAGGAGCAGGCTGGGGAGGCCACTGCGCGAGGAGATGCGCACGGCTGCGACTGCGATCAGCAGCACCAGGGAGCAGATCAGCAGAAGTTCGTTGAGATGATGGACAGTCAGGGGCTGAATCCTCTCTCCGGATCAGGGCAGGTACTTCGTTACCCTACCTAATTCTTGACGATTCCTTGACGATAGGCGGACACCGCGTCCAGACAGGTGAAGTGCTGCGCCTAAGGTGGCTCCTGCGCTCCGTCGGCAATACAGCCCACCCTGCCCCTCGAAGGACAGCGATGCCCGCCAACACCTCCGCCGCCCCTTCCGGCAATTCCAGCGATTCCGGCAAGCAGTCCCGCAAGAAGAAGAGAGGGCGGGGCCGGATCGTCGTGATCGTGCTGGTCCTGGCGGTGATCGCGGGGATCGGTTACGGCGCGTACTGGAGCGTCGACAGCGTCCGCGCCTCCTTCCCGCAGACCACCGGTGAGATCAAGCTCGACGGACTGACGGGCAACGTCGACGTCAAGCGCGACGACTACGGCATCCCGCAGATCTACGCGGACACCGACGCCGACCTCTTCCGCGCCCAGGGATACGTCCAGGCCCAGGACCGCTTCTACGAGATGGACGTCCGGCGCCATATGACGTCGGGCCGTCTCTCCGAGATGTTCGGTTCGAGCCAGGTCAAGACCGACTCGTTCCTGCGGACGCTGGGCTGGCGCAAGGTCGCGCAGCAGGAGTACGACACCAAGCTGTCGGCCGAGACGAAGAAGAACCTCCAGTCGTACACCGACGGGGTCAACGCGTACCTCAAGGGCAAGGACGCCAAGGGGATCTCGGTCGAGTACGCCGCCCTGAACCTCACCGGCGACTACACCCCCGAACAGTGGGACCCGGTCGACTCGGTGGCCTGGCTCAAGGCGATGGCC
This sequence comes from Streptomyces beijiangensis, assembly GCF_017315755.1. Classification (GTDB taxonomy): domain Bacteria; phylum Actinomycetota; class Actinomycetes; order Streptomycetales; family Streptomycetaceae; genus Streptomyces; species Streptomyces beijiangensis. The sequence goes on along the minus strand of NZ_JAFLRJ010000094.1, from coordinate 7,313 downwards.
TGGGACCTGCGCTCCAACATGCAGGACGAGATCGACCGCTCGCTGATGACCACACGGCTCAGCACGAAGCAGATCGACGACCTCTACCCGGCCTACCCCTCCAGTCACACCCCGATCGTCACCCAGGGCGGCATCAACGCCGTCACCGGCACGTTCGACCCGACGGCGACAGGCTCCACCTCCACGTCCGGATCCTCCACCGCGTCGGACGCCACCGAGGGTCTGCAGAGCCAGCTCTCCGCGCTCTCCGACACCCTGGACGAGATCCCCGCGCTGCTCGGCCCCAGCGGCAGCGGCATCGGCTCCAACTCCTGGGTCGTCTCCGGCAAGTACACGACGACCGGCCAACCGCTGCTCGCCAACGACCCGCACCTCGCGCCGCAACTGCCGTCGCTCTGGTACCAGATGGGCCTGCACTGCAGGACCGTCTCCAGCACCTGCAAGTACGACGCCGCCGGCTACACCTTCTCCGGCATGCCCGGCGTGATCATCGGCCACAACGCGGACATCGCCTGGGGCTTCACCAACCTGGGCGCCGACGTCACCGACCTCTACCTGGAGAAGGTCACCGACACCGGCTACCTCTACGACGGCGAGACGAAGCCCTTCACCACCCGCGAGGAGACCATCAAGGTCGCCGGCGGCAGCTCAAGGAAGATCGTCGTTCGCGAGACCAACAACGGCCCGCTGGTCTCCGACCGCGACACCGAACTGGCGAAGGTCGGCCAGAAGGCCCCCGTCGCCAACTCCGCACCCGACCGCGGCGACGGCTACGCGGTGGCCCTCAAGTGGACCGCCCTGCAGCCGGGCAAGTCCATGGACGCGGTCTTCGCGATGGACAGGGCGAAGGACTGGGGCAGCTTCCGGGCCGCCGCCAAGGACTTCGAGGTTCCCTCGCAGAACCTGATCTACGCCGACACCAAGGGCCACATCGGCTACCAGGCCCCGGGCACCATCCCGCAGCGCCAGTCCGGTGACGACGGCACGATGCCCGCCCCGGGCTGGGACTCGAAGTACGCCTGGAAGAAGGATCCGATCCCCTTCAGCGCGCTTCCGTACGAGTACGACCCGAAGCGCGGCTACATCGTCACCGCCAACCAGGCCGTCATCGACGAGAACAAGTACCCCTACCTCCTCACCAAGGACTGGGGCTACGGCACCCGCAGCCAGCGCATCAACGACCTCATCCAGTCGAAGATCAAGGACGGCGGGAAGATCTCGACCGAGGACATGCAGACGATGCAGATGGACAACAGCAGCGAGATCGCCCGGCTGCTGGTGCCCAAGCTCCTCAAGATCGACGTCAAGGACCCGCAGGTCCGTGAGGCGCAGAAGCTCCTGGAAGGCTGGGACTACATCCAGGAGGCGGACTCCGCGTCGGCCGCGTACTTCAACGCGGTCTGGCGCAACATCCTGATGCTCTCCATCGGCGACAAACTCCCCAAGGAGCTGCGCGCCAAGGGCGACTGCATCAACGTCCACCCGGCGGGCGACACGGGCCCGGTCGACAGCCAGGACTCCCTGGATCGCGAGTGCGGCCAGCGCGACGCCGACTCGGCCCAGCCTGACGGTGGGGACCGCTACTTCGAGGTCATGCGCAAGCTGGTCAAGGAGCCCGACAGCCCCTGGTGGGACGCGGCCAAGAGCAGCGTGGACAAGTCCACCCACGGCCGGGACAACCTCTTCGCCCGCGCCATGAAGGACGCCCGCTGGGAGCTGACCTCCAAGCTCGGCAAGGACATCGACACCTGGACCTGGGGCCGGCTGCACCAGCTGCTGCTGCGCAACCAGACCCTGGGCACCTCGGGACCGAGCCTGATCCAGCGCGTCCTCAACAGAGGCCCGTGGAAGCTGGGCGGCGGAGAAGCGGCGGTCGACGCCACCGGCTGGAACGCGGCGGGCGGCTACGGCGTGATCTGGGTCCCGTCCATGCGGATGGTCGTCAACCTCAAGGACATGGACAAGTCCCGCTGGATCAACCTGACCGGTGCATCAGGCCACGCCTTCAGCGCGCACTACACCGACCAGACCGACAAGTGGACCAACGGCGATCTGCTCGACTGGTCCTTCTCCAAGGCGGCGGTCGACAAGAACACCGTCGACACCCTGGTGCTCAAGCCGTAAACCGGGTGACCCCGTCAGGGGTCACCACCGCGTGCACGGGGTGGTCGTGCGGTTCCTCCGGGACCCGGGCGATCACCTCGTCCGCGTACAGCAGCACCACGAGCGCGGGGTCCGCGCCCGCCTTCCCGATGCGCTCCAGGACGCGGTCGTACGACCCCCCGCCCCGCCCCAGCCGCATCCCGCGCCCGTCCACGGCGAGCCCCGGCAGCAGCACCGCATCCGCCTCCAGGACGGCGCTCACGCCGAGCCGCGCACCCCCGGGCTCACGGAGACCGCGCCGGCCTCGTACCAGCGCCTCAGGGCCCTCGTACGTTCCCCAGTCGAGGTCGTTGTCATCCAGAAGCACGGGAAGAAGTACGCGTGTGCCCCTTTCGCGGAGCGCGTCCAGCAGCGCCCGGGTGCCCGGCTCGCTCCCGATCGCCACATATGCGGCAATCGTCCCCGCGGTGGCCAGCTCGGGAAGCCCCAGCGCGACCTCGGCCAGATCACCGGCGACGCGCTCCACATCCTCACTGGTCAACGCCTTGCGGGCGGCCAGCAGATGGCGCCGGAGCGACACCTTGTCGAACTCGTCCCGATTCACAGCCGGTTCACAATCCTCACCAATGTCCACCTATACACAGCCGATAGTGTGCTCGTCATGACTCAGTCGCACCCCAGGATCAGCAAGGCTGTCATCCCGGCGGCGGGCCTCGGCACGAGGTTCCTCCCGGCCACCAAGGCCACGCCCAAGGAAATGCTGCCTGTCGTCGACAAGCCGGCCATTCAGTACGTCGTCGAGGAGGCGGCCTCCGCGGGCCTCTCCGACGTCCTCATGATCACGGGCCGCAACAAACGCCCGCTCGAGGACCACTTCGACCGCAACCACGAGCTGGAGTCGGCCCTCACCCGCAAGGGCGACGCCGAGAAGCTCGCCAAGGTCCAGGAGTCCAACGACCTCGCCACCATCCACTACGTACGCCAGGGCGACCCGCGCGGCCTCGGCCACGCCGTCCTGTGCGCCGAGCCGCACGTCGGCAACGAGCCCTTCGCGGTCCTCCTCGGCGACGACCTGATCGATCCGCGCGACCCGCTGCTCGCCCGCATGATCGAGGTCCAGGAGCGCGAGGGCGGCAGCGTGATCGCCCTCATGGAGGTCGAACCGTCCCAGATCCACCTCTACGGCTGCGCGGCCGTCGAGCCGACCGCCGACTCGGACGTCGTCAAGGTCACCAACCTCGTCGAGAAGCCCGCCGCCGCCGACGCACCCAGCAACCTGGCGATCATCGGCCGCTATGTCCTGGACCCCGGTGTCTTCGGCATACTCCGCAAGACCGAGCCGGGCCGCGGCAACGAGATCCAGCTCACCGACGCCCTCCAGAAGCTCGCCGCCGACGAATCGGTCGGCGGCCCGGTGCACGGCGTCGTCTTCAAGGGCCGCCGCTATGACACCGGTGACCGGAGTGACTATCTGCGTGCCATTGTCCGACTCGCGTGCGAACGTGAAGACCTGGGCCCCGACTTCAAGGCCTGGCTTCGCAGTTACGTGACCGAGGAGATGTAGCACCGTGAGCAACACCCCGATCTGGTCGGTCGACGAGCACCTGAAGGACATCCTCGCCACGGTCAGGGCTCTGGAGCCCATCGAGCTGCAACTCCCGGACGCACAGGGCTGCGTACTCGTCGAGGACGTCACGGTCCCCGTCGACCTGCCGCCCTTCGACAACAGCTCGATGGACGGGTACGCGGTCCGCACCGCCGATGTCGAGGGCGCCGGCGAGGAGTTCCCCGCCGTACTGACCGTGATCGGGGACGTCGCCGCGGGCAGCGGCGAACTGCCCACCGTGGGCCCCGGCCAGGCCGCCCGCATCATGACCGGCGCCCCGCTGCCGCCCGGCGCCCAGGCCGTCGTCCCGGTCGAGTGGACCGACGGCGGCACCGGCGGGGGAGCGGCCACCACCATGAGCGCCGCCGCCGACGCCCCCGAGGGCGCGAGCGGCGAGGTCCGCGTCCACCGTCCCGTCGAGGCACGCGCCCACGTCCGCGCGGCCGGCAGCGATGTGCGGGCCGGAGACCTCGCCCTCGCGTCCGGTACGGTCCTGGGCCCGCCCCAGATCGGCCTCCTCGCCGCGATCGGCCGCGCCACGGTCAAGGTCCGCCCGCGCCCGCGCGTCGTGGTGATGTCGACGGGCAGCGAACTCATCCAGCCCGGCGAGGAGTTGGCGGCGGGCCAGATCTACGACTCCAACAGCTTCGCCCTCACCGCGGCGGCCCGCGACGCCGGAGCCATCGCCTACCGGGTGGGCGCGGTCGCCGACGACGCGGACACCCTGCGCGCCACGATCGACGACCAGCTGGTCCGCGCCGACCTCCTGGTCACCACGGGCGGCGTGAGCGTCGGTGCGTACGACGTCGTCAAGGAAGCCCTCACCGAATCCGGCGAGGTCGAGTTCCGCAAGCTCGCGATGCAGCCGGGCAAGCCCCAGGGCTTCGGCGCGATCGGCCCCGACCACATCCCGCTGCTCGCCCTCCCCGGCAACCCGGTCTCGTCGTACGTCTCCTTCGAGCTGTTCGTGCGCCCCGCGATCCGCGCCCTGATGGGCATGCCCGACATCCACCGCCCCACGGTCCGCGCCACGCTCCGTACGGACAAGACGCTCACCTCGCCCGCGGCCCGGCGCCAGTTCCTGCGCGGGAAGTACGACGCCGAATCGGCCACAGTCGCCCCGGTGGGCGGCGCCGGATCCCATCTCGTCGCGGCCCTCGCGCACGCCGACTGCCTGATCGTCGTCCCCGAGGAGACCACCGAGGCGGCCGACGGCACGGAGCTCGAAGTGGTCCTCCTGGGCTGAGGAGCCTCCGGTGGCGGTACGGTGTCGTCCCACACAGGCCTGACCGGGAGCGCCACCACCATGAGCACGCAAGGCAGCAGCCTCACGCACATCGACGAGGCGGGCGCGGCCCGCATGGTCGACGTCTCCGCCAAGGACGTCACCGCCCGCACCGCCCGCGCCACAGGCCGCGTGCTGGTCTCACCGCGTGTCGTGGAGCTCCTCCGCGGCGAGGGGGTTCCCAAGGGGGACGCCCTCGCCACCGCCCGTATCGCGGGAATCATGGGCGCCAAGCGCACCCCTGACCTGATCCCGCTCTGCCACCCGCTGGCCGTCTCGGGGGTGACGCTGGACCTCCGGGTCACGGACGAAGCGGTGGAGATCGCCGCGACGGTGAAGACCACCGACCGTACGGGCGTCGAGATGGAAGCCCTCACCGCGGTCTCCGTGGCGGCTCTGACGGTGGTGGACATGATCAAGGCGGTCGACAAGTCCGCGGTCATCACCGACATCAGGGTCGAGGAGAAGACGGGCGGCAAGTCCGGCACCTACCGGCGCTCCGCGACGGAGGGGGCGGGCGAATGACGGCCCAGGAGCCCGGCGCCGAGAGCGCCGTGACACGACCGGCCCCTGCCGATGCGACGCCCTACCGCGCGCTCGTCGTCACCGCGTCCAACCGCGCGTCCGCGGGCGTCTACCCGGACCGGGGCGGCCCGTTGATCGCCGAGGCCCTGGCCTCGCTCGGCTTCGACGTCGAAGGCCCCCAGGTCGTCCCCGACGGCGACCCCGTCGAGGCCGCCCTGCGCGCAGGCGTGGCAGCCGGGTACGACGTGATCCTCACCACGGGAGGCACGGGCATCTCGCCCACCGACGCCACCCCCGAGGCCACGCTGAAGGTCCTCGACCGAGAGATCCCCGGCATCCCCCAGGCGATCCGCGCCGAGGGCCTGGTCAAGGTCCCCACGGCCGCGCTCTCCCGGGGCCTCGCGGGCGTGGCCGGCACCACACTGATCGTGAACCTGCCCGGCTCCACCGGCGGCGTACGCGACGGCCTCGCGGTCCTGGAACGGCTGTTGGTGCACGCCGTCGACCAGATCCATGGCGGCGACCACAGATGAGACCGTCCTGGCCAGCGGAGTTGTCGGACGGTGCGGTCACCCTCCGCCCCATAAAGGCACGCGACCAGAAGTCCTGGCGGGAGGTCAACCGCCGCAACCGCGAGTGGCTGCGCCCCTGGGAGGCCACCATCCCGCCGCCGGGCCCCGGCGGACCCCTGGCCCACCGCCCCACGTACCGCCAGATGGTCCGCCATCTGCGTGCCGAGGCCAACGCGGGCCGGATGCTGCCTTTCGTCATCGAGTACCAGGGCCGTCTGGTCGGCCAGTTGACGGTCGCGGGCATCACCTGGGGCTCGATGTGCTCGGGCCATGTCGGCTACTGGGTCGACCAGGAGGTGGCAGGGCGCGGTGTGATGCCGACCGCGGTGGCCCTCGCGGTCGACCACTGTTTCCGTACGGTCGGGATGCACAGGATCGAAGTCTGCATTCGCCCGGAGAACGTGCCGAGCCGTCGCGTCGTCGAGAAACTCGGTTTCCGCGAAGAAGGGCTGAGGCCGCGATATCTGCACATCGACGGCGGCTGGCGCGACCATCTGGTCTTCGCGCTCACGGCCGACGAGGTGCCCGAAGGCCTGCTCAACCGCTGGCGCAGAGCGCATCCGGGAACTCCCCACAAATCAAATTAATGTTCGAATTTGATCAGTGGTGGATCGTTACTTGACCGCGAACACGCCCACTTTCGGCCCCTGTTGATCCGAACAATCACAAAAAAAGTTCGAGATATCAGCCGGATCGTGCGACACACCGGCCCAATTGGCAGATCCGCCCGCGAAGTCCCCTCTACGGTAAGGGGGTGAGCAGCAGCGGCCTGATCTACGCAGTCATTGTCGGGGCGTGGGCCGCCTACTTGGTGCCGATGTGGCTCCGCAGGCAGGACGAGCTGAACGAAGCCCGTCCGACGGAACGCTTCTCCACCGCCATCCGGCTGCTGTCCGGACGTGCGGGGATGGAGCGCCGGTACGCCAAGGAGCTGCAGGACCGCAGTGCCGGTGAGGCCGACCCCGACGACGCGGTGCCGGACGCCGCGACGGATCCGATGAGTTCCGTCGACGTCCGGTCCTTCGCCGCGCCCCCGCCCGAACAGGAGCGCCCCCGCAAGGAGCCGCGCCCTGCCCCGCGCCAGACACCTCAGTCCCACCAGTCCCACCAGACTTCGGGGTCGGCCGCCGAGCGGGTGCGCCGCACCAAGGCGCTCGCCCGCCGCCGCCGCACCACGGTCCTGCTCTTCGCGGCCTTCTCCCTGGGCGCGATCGTCGCAGCG
>NZ_JAFLRJ010000921.1 GCF_017315755.1 Streptomyces beijiangensis | reverse complement strand
GCGTTCATGAAGACACCGCCGGGGCGGACCAGCCGCGCCACCTGTCCGTAGAGGTCCGCGAGGGGTTCGCTGTGCAGCCAGTGGAGGGCGGTCGCGGTCAGTACGGCGTCGTAGGAGTCGTGGGGAAGCTCGGCGGGCCAGTCGGGGTCCTTGAGGTCGGCCGTGACGAAGGAGACCCGCTCGTCGCCCGCGAAGGTGCCCTCGGCGATGGTGAGCAGCGCCGGGTCCAGGTCGACTCCGGTGCTGGTGGCGTCCGGGAGCCGGGCGAGCAGCCGGGCGGTGATGGTCCCCGTGCCGCAGGCGAGGTCCAGGACGCGCGGGGAGGGGCCGACGACGGCCTCCACCATGTCGAGCATGACCCGGAACCGCTCCTCGCGGTCGGGCATGTACCACTCCTGCTGCCGGTCCCAGCTCTCCTGCCAGGCCTGCCAGTCGACCGTGGCCGTGGCCGTACTGGTGTTCATGTCCGTCATGAAGCCCCTCCCGCATGCACGAAAAGTAATACCCTTACATCACGATCACCTGTTACT
>NZ_JAFLRJ010000920.1 GCF_017315755.1 Streptomyces beijiangensis | reverse complement strand
GTTTCGTGGGCTCGGGCGAGTCCGTCGAGGCCGTCGGCCCAACCTTGGCCGACCGCGCGTAGCTTCCATGTGGGCTGGCCGTTGGTGGTGTGCCGGTACAGCTCCGCGATGACCATGGCGCGGATGTCGGGGTCGGAGGGCGGCTGGAATGTCCAGGCAGCACCGCTGGCGCAGTCGAAGTAGAGCGAGGCATGGGTGAGGGAGCCGCAGGTGAGGCCGGTATCGACATCCATGTTGAT
>NZ_JAFLRJ010000919.1 GCF_017315755.1 Streptomyces beijiangensis | reverse complement strand
GATCTCGCCGACCAGTTCCACGTCCGTGACGGCAACCGTGCCGCCGATCATCCGCTCCGCGTCCTCGAAGATGCCTTCATAGGCGTCCTGGGCGAAGTCGACGTCTTCGCCGTGGGCCTGCAGGGCAACGTCGCAGAGTTCGAGCACCCCGGTCAGCTCCTCGGTGAGCCGCTTCGGGTGGGGCTCGCCCCAGTCGGCGGT
>NZ_JAFLRJ010000918.1 GCF_017315755.1 Streptomyces beijiangensis | reverse complement strand
GGCCTGGGAGGTCTCGTCCGCGTAGACCTGGTCGCCGAGGAGGAGCAGGACGTCCGGGCGTACGGCCGCGGGATCGGCGGCCAGCGCGGCGGCGAGGGTGTCCAGCGCGTCGGGTCCCACGGGGTCCGGCTCGCCGTGCGCGGGGGCCGCCCAGCGGCAGGAGCCGAAGGAGACGCGGACGGCGTCGGCCGCCGGCGCGGGGGAGCGGATGACCGAGGCGGGGAAGCGGCCGTCCTCCGGGGGCCAGACGCGGGCGCCGTCCAGGATGACTTC
>NZ_JAFLRJ010000917.1 GCF_017315755.1 Streptomyces beijiangensis | reverse complement strand
AACTGCGCGTGCTCCGCCGCGCCCTCGCCATCGCGCTCAACCCCACCGCCCCCGTCGCAGACGACGAGAAACAGGACTGCCTGCGCCTCGCCGATTCCGTGGACGACGTGATCCACGAGGCAGGCCGCCTCCGTACCTTCCTCCTCGCCGACCTGGCCCGCTACCGCGACGCCCTGCCCGGCTCCGCCCCCGGCTACACCGAGCTCCTCCAGGACGCCCTGGCCGCCGGTTACGACCCACGCCCCGACGACCTCGCGGCGCTGCGCACCCTGCGCGGTACGCAGACCGGCGCGGCCCTCCTGCGCCGCTGCCAGTCCCTCGCCGAGCAGTCGGTACGGGCCCGCCTGGCAGGCCGTACCGCAGCCGCCCCCGGCCCCCGCACCCGTC
>NZ_JAFLRJ010000916.1 GCF_017315755.1 Streptomyces beijiangensis | reverse complement strand
GCAGCCAGAAGCCGGCCGCCGACCACAAGCCCAAGGCCGAGGCCGAGCCCCGCCCCGGGGCCAAGCCCAACAGCATCGAGAAATTGGCCGCAGACGCCATCTACAACACGGCGACGCGGGCCAACGCGGAGGCGGGCTCACTGCGCGAACGCATGGCGCGCCCCGGCATCACCTCCGACCTGCGCCTCTCCCCGACGGAGTGCGCGGGCACGGTCACCAGGTCGGCGGAGGGCAGTTACGAGATCATCCGCAAGGGTGCCGATACCTGGG
>NZ_JAFLRJ010000915.1 GCF_017315755.1 Streptomyces beijiangensis | reverse complement strand
GCGGTTCGCCGCCCTCCGTCAGGACTCGCGACGAGAGGTCCGTCTCCAGGCCGCCCAGCGACTTGCGCGTCAGGATGTGCAGCTTCACCGCGATCAGCGGGCCCGCCTTGGGGTCCAGGATGCGGTGCGGGGACGCCGTCCGGATCAGCTTGTCGCCGAGGTAGTTGCGGGCGCCGCGGATCGACATCACCTGGAGGTCCTTGGTGAAGGGGTTCGCGATCTCCCGGTCGCGGGCGACGATCTCGCGCCGCAGCTCCGCCTCGTCGATCAGCGGCTCCTTCGTCAGCGCGTTCATGCCACGGACCAGCGAGGCAAGGTCCTTCTCGACCACGAAGTCCGCGCCG
>NZ_JAFLRJ010000914.1 GCF_017315755.1 Streptomyces beijiangensis | reverse complement strand
GCCGCGGGGTGCGACCAGGTACTGCTTGCCGTCCAGGGTGAGCAGGTTGACGGGCGTGCGGCGCCACTCGCCGCTCTTGCGGCCACGCACGGCCAGGACACGCGATCCCCAGATGCTGATGCCGCGTCGGGTCATCCAGGAGACGGTGCGGTTGAGGACGTTGACCGTGAACCAGCCTGGCTTCTGAACGTGCGTGGACATGATGTACTCCCTGGTTTTGTGAGCACTGCTCTCGCTTGAGAGCAGTCTGCACCCGATGGGTGCTCCAAAGCAAGAGCGGTGCTCTCGTTATTGGTCAGTGCTCTGAAATCTGGCACACTGGGCTCC
>NZ_JAFLRJ010000913.1 GCF_017315755.1 Streptomyces beijiangensis | reverse complement strand
CTTCAAGAAGGAGGCGGCACTGGCGAAGCTGTACTCCTCGACGGTGGCGGTGGACAACGCGCGGGAGGCTACGCAGATCCATGGCGGGTACGGCTTCATGAACGAGTACCCGGTGGCGCGGATGTGGCGGGACTCCAAGATCCTGGAGATCGGTGAGGGCACGAGCGAGGTGCAGCGGATGCTGATCGCACGGGAGATGGGCCTCTCCGCCTGAGGCGGGG
>NZ_JAFLRJ010000912.1 GCF_017315755.1 Streptomyces beijiangensis | reverse complement strand
AGTACGCGGCGATGCGGGTCGCCGACAGGAAGCGCTTGCGGTACGCCGTGATCGCGGCGATGCCCAGCCCTGCCGCGGACACCGCGGAAGCGACGGTCTCGGCAATCATCCGGTCTCCTCCTGCCGTGGGGTCTTTCCCTCCATCCTGCACCGGACCCCGGGGCACAAGCCATCTTCCGGCCCGACCTCAGGGACATCTCCGGGAACGATCCTCCTCAGGTCCCGGTCGGACGTCGTCCCGCAGGACTGGGAGACTGGACCCATGAGC
>NZ_JAFLRJ010000093.1 GCF_017315755.1 Streptomyces beijiangensis | reverse complement strand
TGCGCGTCAGGGAGCCAGGCGTGCAGCGGCACGAGGCCCGCCTTCGCCCCGTAGCCGAGGACCACGAGCGCGATCCCGAGGCGGGTCACCGCCGGGTCGAGGGCGTCCGCGTGCGCCACCAGTACCGGCCAGTCCAGGGCCTGCGTCTCGGAGATCCCGGCCTGGCGGGCAGCGTAGTAGAGGAGGACCGTGCCGAGGAAGGCGAGCGCGATGCCG
>NZ_JAFLRJ010000911.1 GCF_017315755.1 Streptomyces beijiangensis | reverse complement strand
CCTCGGAGCCACTCCTCACCCCCGCCCGCCTGGTCGAGGCCATCGACACGACCGGCGCCGGTGACGCCTTCGTCGGCGCACTCGCCGTGGCGCTCAACGAGGGCAAGCCGATGCCCGCCGCGATCACCTGGGCGACAAACGCCGCAGCACTCTGCGTGCAGCGCACCGGGGCCACCCCCTCCATGCCCTACCGCACCGAGATCGACAGCGCCTCATGACGGCAGCCGAGACCACCTCACCCCTCCAGGGCCTGCGCGTCCTCGACCTCGCCACGCTCTTCGCGGGCCCGCTCGCCGC
>NZ_JAFLRJ010000910.1 GCF_017315755.1 Streptomyces beijiangensis | reverse complement strand
TACGTGATCCGCGAGGCCCGCGGCCTGGGCGTCGCCCGCCGCATACTCGCCGCCCTCGAAGAGAGCGCCGAGTTTCACTCGTTGCAAGGGCCTGTGGCGCAGTCTGGTAGCGCACCTCGTTCGCATCGAGGGGGTCTGGGGTTCAAATCCCCACAGGTCCACCGCAGCTCAGAGCCCCTGCCGGGGAGATCCGGTAGGGGCTCTTTGGCGTCTGCAAGCAGCGAAGTGCAGCAACTCTGGCTGGTCTTGCTATCCCGGTGCTCGATGGTCGGGCGCTGGACCGGATCGAGACCGGGCTTGTCGACCGTCTCGCCCACGGCACCACCGAAGCGGCCG
>NZ_JAFLRJ010000909.1 GCF_017315755.1 Streptomyces beijiangensis | reverse complement strand
ACCGGCGCGTGGGCGGCCTCGCGGCGGGCGGGACGGATCGGCCCGGTGGAGGCGCTGCGGGAGGCGTCGGTGGATGTGGGCGTGATGTCGAGGAGCAGGACGGTCATCGGGCTCGCGCTGCTGGCGGGAGGGATCGGGATGCTGGTCTGGACACTGCTGAGCGACCCGTCGGAACTCCTGCACCGCAAGACGTACATGACCCGGCCGATGGTCCTGATCACGGGTGCTGCGCTGCTGACTCCCCTGGTGGTGGGGCGGGTTGCGCGGGCGGTGCGGCTGCCG
>NZ_JAFLRJ010000908.1 GCF_017315755.1 Streptomyces beijiangensis | reverse complement strand
CAACGCTGAACAGTCCGGCCGGAAGGCGGTCTTGGCGGGGCCGGTCAGGTGCGCCACCATGGCGAAAACGGTGCGTCACGTCCACAGCGTTATGCGGAGGTCGCCATGAGGCTCGGCAAGGCACTCGCCACGGGGATCGCGGAAGAGCGGCCGATCGAGGCCGAAGAGCTGGTGGAACTGCCGGAGCAGGGGGACGCCGCCGTC
>NZ_JAFLRJ010000907.1 GCF_017315755.1 Streptomyces beijiangensis | reverse complement strand
GGACGCGATGCAGGCCAATCTGGCGCGCGTACAGGACCTCACCGACGAACTGCGCCGCCCCATCGGATCGGCATGCAGTACGGAATCGAGCTGGCCCTGCCCGACGATCACATGCATCTCGCGCCCGATGCCCGAGTCGGACAGCAGATCCTGGATGTCGAGCAGCCGGCAGGTGTCCCCGTTGATCTGGTATTCGCTGCCGCCATTGCGGAACATGATCCGGGTGATGG
>NZ_JAFLRJ010000906.1 GCF_017315755.1 Streptomyces beijiangensis | reverse complement strand
CGCCCGCCGCAGCCCGCGCTGGAGGCGCACTTCCGCAGGGTCGCGGACGCGGCGGGCGTCCCGGTGATGCTGTACGACATCCCGGGCCGCACGGGCACCCGTATCGAGCCGGAGACGATGCTGCGTCTCGCGGAGCACCCGCGGATCACGGCGGTGAAGGACTGCGCGTACGACTTCCTCGGCTCCACCAAGGTCATCTCGCGCACCGGTCTCGCGTACTACTCGGGCTGCGAGGAGCTGAACCTCCCGCTGTACGCGGTGGGCGGTGCCGGCTATGTCAGTACTTCGGCCGCCCCCGCCAGTTCGACGGTGTGGCGTGTGTCCGCGCTGCCCACGCCCGCCACGACATGCGCCGCGGCGCCGACCGCCTCGCGCACCGCCCGCACCAGCGCGGTCTTCTCGGCGTCCGACGTGGTCGGGGACTCGCCTGTGGTGCCGCTGAGCACGAGGCCGTCGCAGCCCTCCGCCACCAGGCGGGCGGCCAGCTGCTGTT
>NZ_JAFLRJ010000905.1 GCF_017315755.1 Streptomyces beijiangensis | reverse complement strand
GCGTACTCGGGTTGTTGGGGGTGCCGGGGGAGTTGTTGCCCGGCGCGGGCGAGTTGGCAGGCGGCGTGCCCGGTGTCCCCGGCGTGGAGCGCGGGGAGTTGGAGTTGGCGTCCGGAGTGCTTGTGCCCGGCGTGCTGCCCGTGGGCGGCGGTGTCGAACGCGGCGGGGTGCTCGACGGGCTGCTCGACGGGGTCGACGACGTCTGCGACGGGTTCGTGGTGGGTGACGTCGTCGGGGTGGCGCTGGTCCCGGTGGGCGCCGACGACCGCGGCGTCGAAGGAGACGTCGAGGACGGGGTCGAGGCCGCTGGGCCGCTGGAGGAGGGCGAGGACGGCGTCGAGGGTGTGGCCCTCGGGCCCGGGGTCGAACTCGTCGAGTGCGACGGGACCGACGGAGTCGACGGCGAGGGGGACGACGGGGACGGCGTGCGTCCCGACGGCGTCGGACCCGTGCTCGGGCGCGAGCCCGGCGTGCTGGAGCTGGAGCCCCCCGAGTTCGGGCTCGTCGGGATCGCGCTGTTCCCGTCGGGGCGCGCGTTCGACGGCCCGTCCGAAGCGCTCGGCGTCGGGTTCGCGTGATGCTGCGGCGCCGGTGCCGTGGCGGCCAGGTTGTCGACCGACATGCTGATGTTGGGGCGGTTGCCCGAGGGAGAGCCCGAGTCGGACGACGCCGACGGCGTCGGCGTCGTCCGACTCGG
>NZ_JAFLRJ010000904.1 GCF_017315755.1 Streptomyces beijiangensis | reverse complement strand
CGCGCATCTCACCATGGCCGTCGGGACCATCAGCGCCAATCTCGACCGCGAGGCCCCGGCGAAGGCGGACGTCGCACTTCTCGACTGGCCGTTCGCGACAGCGGACCGGGCCGCCCAGATCTCCGACGACACCCGCACGCTCGCCGCAAGCACGGGCACCGACCTCTCCGACCTCTCCGCCCTGTACGCACAGACCGCGGCCGCCGTCGCAGACCGCCTCCCCGCCGCCCCC
>NZ_JAFLRJ010000903.1 GCF_017315755.1 Streptomyces beijiangensis | reverse complement strand
CCGCCCCCTGGTCAGGGTCCGCCCCAGGCGGCTAGCGTCCGGCCATGGACGCCGCCTTCGACCCCTGGTCACCCGCCTTCGTCGCCGACCCGTACCCGTCGTACGACGCGCTCCGAGCCGAGGGACGAGCCCTCTGGTTCGAGCCGACCCGGCAGTGGCTGATCCCCCGCCACGCCGACGTCAGCGCCCTCCTCCGCGACCGCCGCCTCGGCCGGACCTATCTCCACCGGTTCAGCCACGAGGAGTTCGGGCGTACGGCCCCGCCCGCCGCCCACGAGCCCTTCCACACCCTCAACGACAACGGGCTCCTCGACCTCGAAGCCCCGCACCACACCCGCATCCGGCGCCTCGTCTCCAAGGCGTTCACCGCCCGTACGGTTCTGAACCTCACCCCCACCGTCCAGCGCCTCGCCGCCGCC
>NZ_JAFLRJ010000902.1 GCF_017315755.1 Streptomyces beijiangensis | reverse complement strand
CGCTGCGGCCGCCGACCTTGCCGACCACAGCGCCGACGGCTCCGGCGATGGCGAGGGCGGCCAGCGCGTAGGTGACACGGAACGTCGTCTCCGAGGCGGAGCCGTTCTTGTACAGGCCGAAGAGGATGCCGCTGAGGATCAGTGACATCACGAAGGAGACGAGCAGGCCGAGGAAGAAGGCCCCGGCGGGGCTGCCGGAGCGGGGCGGCCGCGGGGCGCCGGGGTACGGCTGCTGCTGGGGGAAGCCGCCTCCGTAGGGCTGCTGCTGCTGCTGCGGGAAGCCCGGCTGCGGCTGCATC
>NZ_JAFLRJ010000092.1 GCF_017315755.1 Streptomyces beijiangensis | reverse complement strand
CCCCGCCACCGGCCGTTTCGCGCTCACCTTCAGCGGCGGGGACTCCGCGGGTGCGCACTTCTACGTCACCTCGGCCAACCGCACGGACGGCCCGTGGACGTACACCACCGAGGCCGGGAAGAAGATCTCCGACACCTGGAACGCGGCCTATTCCAAGGGCAGCTACGACCTGACCGCTCATGGCCCGAACGGCTTCCTGCGCACCTTCAAGGGTCCCGGCTCCACCGCGGGCCCCGAGGTGACCGCACGCCACTCCGCCACCGCCTGCAGCGTCGAGCTGACCCTGACGAACGCGGGGACCGCCGCCGTCAACCTCAAGATCACCAATGCCTACGGCGGGGCGTCGCAGACCGTCAAGGTGCCCGCGGGCGGCAAGGTCGTCCGCACGGTGGACCTGGCCCGCACACAGCGCTGGTACGACCTGACCGTCGTCTCCGACAAGGACGCCGGCTTCCTGCGCCGCCTCGCCGGCCATGTCGAGAACGGCCGGCCGGGCGTCAGCGACCCGGCGATCATCACCGGCTGACCGCAGCCGACCGACCACGGCCGACTGACTGTTTCAAGACCTCGCAGGTCAGGGCCTTGTTACTGGTGTTGACAACGGTCACCAGTGCAGCCTTTGCCGATCGTCGCCCGGTGCGCTTCACTTCGGTTGCCGGAGTGTGCCGGAGCAGACGACCGACGGGGAGCAGCGCCATGGCCGAGGAGCACAACCACGAACACGGCGGCCACTCCCACGGGGTGGCCGCCGACGCGGACCGGCGCTGGCTGGCCTCCGCGCTCGCGCTCATCACCGGATTCATGGCCGTCGAGGTGGTCGTCGGCATCGTCGCCGGCTCCCTCGCGCTGATCTCCGACGCGGCGCACATGCTCACCGACGCCGCCTCGATCGTGCTGGCCCTGATCGCCATGCGGCTGGCCGCCCGCCCGGCGCGCGGCGGCTTCACGTACGGCCTCAAACGTGCCGAGATCCTCTCCGCGCAGGCCAACGGCCTGACCCTGCTCCTCCTTGCCGCCTGGCTGGGTTACGAGGCCGTGAGCCGGATCATCGACCCGCCCAGGGTGGCGGGCGGCCTCGTGCTGGTCACCGCGCTCGCCGGGATCGTCGTCAACATCGCCGCGGCCTGGTGCCTCTCGAAGGCGAACCGCACCTCGCTCAATGTCGAGGGCGCGTACCAGCACATCCTCAACGACCTGTTCGCCTTCATCGGCACCGCCGTGGCCGGACTCGTCGTCGTACTCACCGGATTCGCCCGCGCGGACGCCATCGCCACCCTCGCCGTCGTCGTCCTGATGGTCAGGGCGGGTTACGGACTGGTCCGCGACTCCGGGCGGATCTTCCTGGAGGCCTCACCCACCGACCTCGACCCGGACGCGATCGGCGACCGGCTGGTGGGCAACCCGGCCGTCGCCGAGGTGCACGACCTCCACGTCTGGGCGATCACCTCGGGGCAGCCCGCACTCTCCGCGCACATCCTGGTCGACCCGGGCGGCGACTGCCACGCCGTACGCCGTGACCTGGAGAAGGTCCTCAGCCACGACTACCGGATCGACCACACCACGCTCCAGGTCGACCACACCACCGAACCGGCCCTCGCCCACTGCGGCGACCCGCACGGCCCCGTCCACCGGGACGCACCGCACGACCACTGACGCGATGTCAGGCGCGCAGCTTGCGCGCCGCCATCCACGCGTACACCAGCACGCCCGCGAACAGGAACAGCACTCCCTGGTAGACCGCCTGGTAGCCGGAGCCCGCGACCAGCCACATCGAGAAGGCGAAGGCGAGGACCGCGAGGACCGCGTCGCGGGTCAGCCTGGCGCGGTTGACCCGCTGGGTCTGGCCCGAGGCCAGGAAGAAGATCTGGGCGGCCGTCGCCAGGAGGTAGGGGACGGTCGCCATGAAAGTGGTGACCAGGACGAGGATCTCGAAGACGCCCGAGGAGCCCGCCGCGTAGTTGTAGACGGTCAGCGAGGAGGCGAGGACCACCGTCACGAGGACGCCGACCGTCGGGACGCCGCGCCGCTTGTGTGCGAAGACCTTCGGGAACAGGCCGTCCTTGGCCGCCGCGTACGGCGTCTGGGCGCTCAGCAGCGTCCAGCCGTTGAGGGCGCCGACCATCGAGATCAGCGCGGCGTACGCCACCGCCGTGCCACCCCAGGAGCCGCCGAACATCGCGTTGACGGAGTCGGAGAAGGGCGCCGTGGAGGTCACCAGGGTGTCGTGGGCGACCGTACCGAAGACCGAGAGCGTGCCGAGCAGGTAGATCACGGCCGCGCCCAGCGTCCCGATGATCGTCGCGCGGCCGACGTTGCGGCGCGGGTCGCGGACCTCGCCGGCGCTGACGGCCGCCGACTCCACGCCCAGATAGCTGAAGAGCAGGATCGCGGCCGAGGCGGAGACCGCGCCGATCGCGGAGGAGTCACTGGCCTGGAAGGGGCCCAGGTTCGCCGGGTCGAAGAAGAAGAGGCCGCCGACCGCGACGAGCAGGAGCGGGGCGAACTTCAGTACGGTGGAGACGAGTTGGACCCCGCCCACATAGCGGGTGCCCGCGAAGTTCGCGAGCGCGGGCAGCCACTGGATCACCAGGGCCGCCAGGCAGGCGGTCCACTTGTGGTCGTTCACCGGGATCAGGACGTCCAGATAGCCGACGGCCGCCACGGCGAGAGCCGCGTTCGAGACCCACGTGGTGATCCAGTACGACCAGGCTGCCAGGAAACCCGCGAAGTCACCGAAGGCCTCACGGGCGTAGACGTAGGGTCCGCCGGTCTCGGGGTGCTTCTCGGCCAGCCGCCCGAAGACCAGGGCGAGCGCGATCGCGCCGAACGTCAGGATCCCGAAGGCGACCAGCGCGATCGTGCCGTAGGGGGCGACCGATGCGGGGAGCAGGAAGATCCCGCCGCCGATGATGTTGCCGAGGACGAGGGCGCTGGCGACGGGCAGTCCGAACGTCCGGGCGTGCCTGCTCTGTCCGTCCGGTGCCGCTGGCGCCTCTGGTGCTGTCATGCGGGAAACGCTGCACCACTTCAGGCGGTTTTATCTGGTACGGCGCGTTCCGTCACCTGATGTGGTGGATCCAGGGGCACCTGCGGGCCCTCGCACTCGCGCAGCCAGCGGCGCAGCGTGCGGTGGATGTCCTCCGCACCGGTCTGCTCGCCCGGCGCTGACAGGTCGAGCGGAGAGAGCAGGAAGGGGTGCGACTGGTCGCCGCCCAGGCCGCCGTGCGAGCCGATCTGCTCCTCGAAGGCGTGCACCTCGCCGGTGAGCGGGTCGTACATCGAGTTGACCATGACATCGGCGACGTGCGGGAAGGAGTCCGTGCGGCGCACCGCGTCGGCCGCTCCCGTCCCGAAGTGTTTCAACGGGCCTGTGTGGTCGGCCAGTTCGGCCACCGGGACCTCTGCGCCGCCCGCCGCCAGGACGACGGAGCCGTGCTGTTCGCTCCGTACGAGAAGGAAGCCGATGCCCGGATGGTTGGCGAGGGTGGACAGCAGCGCCGGATGGCGGCGGTCCAGCTGTTCGCGGGTCATCCGCTCCGGCACGTCGGGGAAGGAGATCAGGCCGAGGTTGCCGGAGGCGAGGACGACCGGGTCGGATTCCGGGCCGGGCCGTGTCTCCTCCCCCTCCAGGACCGGCCGGTGCAGGACGACGCGCACCGCGTCCCGCGCCTCGGCCCCGCTCCTGGTGCGCTGCGCCCTGCGGGGCACCGGCAGCCCGCTGCCCGCCCTGACGAGGTCCTTGAGCGTGAGGCCGTACGCGCCCTGGAAGGTCTCGCCGGGGCTCTGCCCGTGGTCCGAGAGCAGCACGATCCGGTATCTGCGCGGGGTGTGCTCGGCGACCGTGGCGAGCAGCGCCAGGGAGCGGTCGAGGCGCTGGAGGACCTTTTCGGCGTCCCCGCCGTACGGGCCGCTGTGGTGCGCGACCTCGTCGTAGGCCACCAGGTCGGCGTAGACGGCGGTGCGACCGGCGAACATGTCCCCTATCACCGCCGTGACGACGACGTCCCGCTCCACGACGGTCGCGAACGCCCTGATGAGGGGGTAGAGGCCGCCGCGCTTGATCCGGGGGCTGTCCTTGCGGAGCCGCGAGCGGGTCGACTGGCCGATCTCGCGGCCGACTTCGGCGACGAAGGACATGGCGGTGCGGACGGCGTTCGCAGGGTC
Source organism: Streptomyces beijiangensis (assembly GCF_017315755.1). Taxonomy (GTDB): domain Bacteria; phylum Actinomycetota; class Actinomycetes; order Streptomycetales; family Streptomycetaceae; genus Streptomyces; species Streptomyces beijiangensis. The sequence goes on along the minus strand of NZ_JAFLRJ010000092.1, from coordinate 20,810 downwards.
GGCGAAGTACGCGAAGTAGCCCGCCCGCGAGCGGTTGTGCCGGTCGCGGCGCGCCGCCTTGGAGAGCACCAGGGCGAGCTGGTCGGCGCCGCCACTGAAGAGGTTCCCGCGGCTCGCGCCGTCCAGGGTCAGCAGCCCGCCGTCCCCGGTCCGTTCGATGGCGCGGCGCTGCAACTCGGCCGCGCTCGCGGGCCGGTTGGAGACCATGAGCTCGCCGGTGTCCTTCTCGTACCAGCGGAATGCGGGCACATCGTGGTTGGAGCCGTGCAGGATGCCGAGCTGACTGGCGCCGGTCTGGCTGGACCAGTCGGTACGCCAGGCGTCCAGCCGGTGGGTGGCGCCGATCCAGGACGCGACCGTCGGCATCAGCCCCTCCTCCACCGCCCGCAGCAGCACCGCGTGGCCCACGCCGTCGAGCTGGAGGAAGACCGTGCCGGGTCCGCCGCTGTGGCCGCCGTCCTCGCCGCTTCTCCTGCGCCGCCGGTCCGCCAGGCGCGAGAGCCTGCGCCGGTAGGCGTCGTCGTCGCGGACGGCGAGGGCCGCGCCAGTGGCCGAGGCGACGGCGGACATCACGGCGGCGACCACGACCGCGGTCTCCGCGTTCGCCTCGCCTCGCCCGTCGGGGATCAGGCTCAGCGCGAGCAGCAGCAGCGAGCCGTTGAGGAAGAAGACGAGCAGACCGAGGACGAGGGCGGGGACGAGCAGCAGGGCTCGTACGACCAGCGGCCACACCAGCGCGGTCAGCAGCCCGAAGGCCCCGGCGCCCCAGCCCGCGGTCATGGCGACCCTGGTGAGGCTGTCGCCGTCGTCGGACTCCAGCTGGAAGTCGGGCAGGATCCCGGCGAGGGCGAGCATGGTCAGGGTGGACACCGCCCACACCACGATCACCCGCAGAACCGCACTGCCCGCCCTGCGCCATCTCCTCTGCTCCACGCTGCTCAGCGTCTCATTGAAAGGAGGCCGCACCAGGACGCCTCGGCTGGGGGTCCGGGGGTTATCCCCCGGGAAGGCGCAGTACAGGGGGCTCAGCAGCCGTCGTAACCCGCCGTCGGCATGGAGAGACGGCGGTGGATGCTGGCCTTCATCCGGGTGTTGTACTCGGGCTCGTCGAGGCCGGCCGTCTCCAGCCGTACGCCGCGGCGCCCGCACTCCTCCGTGAAGGCGCTCACCGAGGTCAGCGCCCGCTGCAGGACGCGGTCGTTGGGGGCGACGAAGATGTCGATGTCGCCCGCGTCGACATCCGCCCACAGGGCGCTGTGATCGGGGCGCAGGCCGTACATGAGCAGCTGCCGGGTGACGGCGTAACCGTTCTCGGCGGCCCAACGCGCGCACATCGCGTGCTGGCTGCGGGTGTCCACGAGGAACGGGTCGAGGTCGAGCTCCTCCAGAGGAGTCAGGCTGGCGATCGCCGCCACTCGTACGTCACCCATGGTCATCGGCCCCCGGAGCTCGATCGGTCCGGCCGACCCTACTCCCCCCTCACGGAGGCGCCGAGTACCCACAGGAGTGGCAGATCTTCCAGCCGTCCTGGGTGACCGCCAGAACTCCTCCGCAGCGCGGACACTGCGCCGAGTGCATGGCCATCGGTCCCGCCTCCCAACCTTTTGCCGGACGGCTACCCAGCACCTGCCGGGCGCATGCCGGTGCCGGGCCCGACCGGAACGACCCGTTGTTCACAGGTCGTGGCGCATAGGGTCGGGGCGAGAGGCGACAGCGAGGAGGCGGCACGTGGCGGTCGAGGTGACCTGGTGGGGACATGCCACCTGCACCGTCGAGGACTCCGGGGTCAGGGTGCTGACCGATCCGCTCTTCGTCCGCAGGCTGGCCCATCTGCGCCGCCGCCGCGGTGCGGTGCCGCCGCCGGAGGCCGCCGTCGCGGATGCCGTCCTCGTCTCTCATCTGCACGCGGACCATCTGCATCTGCCGTCACTGGCCAGGGTCGCGCCGGGCACCCGGCTGGTCGTGCCGCACGGCGCGGTACGGACGGTGCCGGGGCTGCGGCGGCTGGGGCTAGACATCACCGAGGTGACTGCGGGCGACGAGGTGCGGGTCGGCGGACTGCTGGTGCGCGCGGTGCCCGCGCACCACGACGGGCGCAGGCTGCCCGCAGGGCCGCACCGCTCGCCCGCCCTGGGTTACGTGATCGAGGGCGGGGCCAGGACGTACTTCGCCGGGGACACCGGTCTCTTCGACGCGATGGCGGACGCGGTGGGCGAGGTGGACGTGGCGCTGCTCCCGGTCGGCGGCTGGGGCCCCTTCCTCGGACACAGCCATCTGGACGCGCACCGGGCCGCCGAGGCCCTGGTGCGGCTCGCGCCGCGCTCGGCGGTGCCGGTGCACTACGGCACGTACTGGCCGATCGGGATGGACGGGGTGCGGCCGCACGAGTTCCACGCGCCGGGCGAGGAGTTCGTACGACAGGCGGGTCTGCTGGCGGCCGCGGTGACGGTGCACCGGCCGGCCCACGGCGAACGGGTCAGGCCGGAGGTGTACCCCGGATGATCCTCGCGGAGCTCGCGCGGGCCGTGCCGACCGAGGACACCCAGCAGGCCGTCGGCTATCCGTCGCTCTTCCTCCTGGTGGTCCTGGGATCCCTGGTACCTGTGGTTCCCACGGGAGCGCTGGTGAGTTCGGCGGCCGTGGTGGCCTTCCACCAGACGGACCCCTTCTCGCTGCTCGTCGTCTTCGGGGTGGCAGCTTTCGCCGCGTTCCTCGGGGACATCGGGCTGTACTGGCTGGGGCAGCGCGGGGTCCGCTCCAAGAACGGTTCGCGCTGGCTGGAGGCGCTGCGCAGGCGGGTGCCTCAGGAGCGTCTGGAGCAGGCGCAGAACAAGCTGGGCGACCACAAAGGGTCGGTCCTGGTGCTCTCCCGGCTGGTCCCGGCGGGCCGCATCCCGGTGATGCTGGCGTGCCTGCTGGGGAAGATGCCGCTGCGCACCTTCGCGCGCGGCGACATCCCGGCGTGCCTGGCCTGGGCGGCCGCGTACCAGCTGATCGGGATCCTCGGCGGCTCCCTCTTCGACGAGCCGTGGAAGGGCGTCGTGGTGGCGGTCGCGCTGACACTCGCGGTGAGCGGAGCGCCCGCCCTCTGGCGCAAGCTCCGCAGGGCGGCGGGCTAGCTCAGATCAGTTTCGAGGCGCCGACGGGGAGGTCCCACAGGTCCTCGCGCGGCCGCTCCGCCTTCTCCCACGCCTTGCGGACCCGGGTCAGCGGCTCCATGACCGGCTCGGCGGAGAGCAGGAACGTGCCCCAGTGCATGGGCGCCATCCGGCGCGCGTCCAGGTCCTGACAGGCCTCGACCGCCTCTTCGGGGTCCATGTGGACGGGCCCGAGCCACCAGCGCGGGTCGTACGCACCGATCGGGAGCAGCGCCAGGTCGATGCCGGGGTACCGGCTGCCGATCTCCTTGAACCAGCCGCCGTACCCGGTGTCGCCCGCGAAGTGGACGCGCCTGCCCTGCTGGTCGGTGAGGACCCAGCCGCCCCACAGGGAGCGGCAGGTGTCGGTGAGGGTGCGCTTGGACCAGTGGTGGGCGGGGACGAAGTCGAAGCGCACGATCGTGCTGTCGGGGGCCTGGATCTCGGCGGCCTCCCACCAGTCCAGCTCGGTGACCAGGGTGAAGCCGCGGCGCCTGCACCAGCGGCCAAGTCCCGCGGGGACGAAGAGCGGGGTGTCGCGCGGGAGGCGCCTGAGGGTGGGGGCGTCGAGATGGTCGTAGTGGTTGTGGCTGATGACCACCGCGTCGATGTGCGGCAGGTCCTCCCAGCGGACGCCGACGGGGGTGACCCTGGCCGGGGTGCCGAGGATTTTCCGCGACCAGACGGGGTCGGTGAGGACGGTGAGCCCGCCGATGCGCACCACCCAGCTGGCGTGGCCCGCCCAGGTGACGGCGACGGTCGTGGTGTCCACGGCGGGCAGCGGCCCTGGGGCGTACGGCAGCTGCGGGATGTCGCGCAGCCCCTCGGGGCCCGGCCGCATCGCGCCCTCGCGGGCGAGACGGGCCATGGCGCGTACACCCGGAAGGGGGGCGGTGAGGCGGTCGGTGAAGGACTTGGGCCAGCGTCGGACCTCGCCGAGGGGGCGCGTCCCGGTGAGCGGCCGCGTCGCCGGCTGGGGCCCGGCGAGTGTCCGCTCGGTCTGTTCCGTCATCGAGGGGGCTCCATTCGGTGGCGGTGCGGAGGTCATCGCAGTTCGTCGAGGGCCGATCCGAAAATGCTCAACGCTTCGATCACATGGGGCAATTCCAGTGGCTCCACTGCGGTGAGGGACTCCAGACGCTGCTCCTGGGTTGACCCGAGGAGCGGTCCTGTCGCGAACCGGACGCGCAGCGCGGCCAGATCGTCGCCGAAGCGGTGTCCGCCTGGGGCCGGGGCGCCGATCCGGCCGGAGAGGTGGTCCTCCAGTTCCATGGCGTCGGTGATGCCGCGCTCCGCTAGGCCTTTGGCGAGCGGGGAGAGGTCCGCGTAGAAGTGGCGGCCCGCCTGGGGCGGGCGGGCGAGCGCGCCCGAGGCGAGGACGGCGCGGTGGGCCGCCGCGGCCACCGCGCCGTTCAGGGCGGCGGCCCTGCGGGTGCGCGCGACGACAGGCTCGGGCTCGCCCAGGGCGTAAGCCGCGGCGTCCGCGACCGGGCCCGCGACCCGGGCGCCGACCGCGGTGAGGACGTCGAGGGTACGGGCCCTGCGGGCGGCTCCGTCGGCGGTGCGGGGGAAGCGGGCGACGGCCACGGGCCAGGCGGTGGGGGTGAGCGCCCCGGCGAGGTCCATGACGACCGTGACGTCGTCCGGGCACATCTCGGCGGGGCTGAGCAGCACGGTGTCGTGCGGGCGGTGCAGGGTGTCGCGCCAGGTCTCGTCGCTGATGATGTGCAGGCCCTCGGCGACGGCCGCCTCGCAGGCCTCATGGACGAGCTCGGGCGGGGCTACGGTCGCGGTGGGGTCGTCGACGACGGAGAGCAGCAGCAGACGCGGGTCGCCGCCCTCGGCGCGTACCCTGCGCACGGTCTCCAGGAGGGCGTACGGATCCGGTACGCCGCCGCACTCGGCCGGGGTCGGCACGTGGTAGGCGGGGCGGCCCAGGAGACGGGCCTGCGGGGTCCACCAGGCGGGGCACGGGCGGGGCAGCAGGATGTCCCCGCCGTCGGCGGCGAGCAGGGCGAACAGGAGCGAGCCCGCGCCGGGGGCGGACACGACGTCCTGCGGGTCGCAGTGCAGCCCGCGGCCTGCCCAGTAGCCGGCGGCGGCCTCGCGGATCGCTTCGGAGCCACCGGGCGGCTCGGGATCCGTGCGGGAGGCCGCGGCGGCGAGGACTGCGGCGAGTTCGGGAAGTACGGGCAGGCCCGGCTCGGGTGCGGGGGGACCGTACCGGACAGGGCCGCGGCTCTCGTGGGCCGATCTCGCCGTCCGCTGCATGCCTCTGCCTCCGGTGCTCGCCTGCACTGCGTACCCCAGAGCCCTTTATATGCACATTCGGGGGATCAGGCGAACCGGGTCAGCTCCTTCTCCAGGCCGTGCCCCTTCGAGGCGGCGACCGCTTCGGCGACCTCCGCGAGCCTGCGGTTGGAGCCCTGCGAGATCCGGCGCAGCAGCTGGAACGCCTCGGCCGCATCACAGCCGAGCACATGCATCACGATGCCGCTGGCCTGGTCGATGACGGGGCGGGAGCGCAGGGCGCTCTCCAGCTGGTCGACCTCGGCGAGGGCCGCGCGGTAGCGGCGCTCGCGGACCAGGCTCGCGACGGCCTGTTCGCCGAGTGCGGTGGCGGGGGCCAGGACCGCGGCCTCCAGGGCGCCGGCGCGGAAACTGTAGAGGCTGAGGGTGACCCCGATGCCCGCGCGGCCGAAGGGGAGAGTCACGGTGGACCGTACGCCGGACTCCAGGGCCACGGCCCGGTATTCGGGCCAGCGGTCCTCGTTCAGCAGGTCTTCCGTGTCCACCGGCTCACCGGTGGACAGCGCATCCGCGATGGGTCCTTCGCCGGATGCCAGCTGGACGGATGCGAGCGCGGCAAGGTCCGGGTGAGTGGCCGCGGCCCGGCGCTCCGCCGTACCGTCGGCGACGGTCACGACGGCTCCGCAGCAGGCCGTGGTGCACCGTACCGACTGTTCGGCGAGCTCAGTCAGTTTCCGTACGGTGGAGGCCGCTTCGGATCCTTGGTACTCGGTATCGGGCAGCATGGGGGCAGCCCTCCTTCCCTGCCCTTCGGCTTCCCCCGGCCTGTCCCGCAAAACAGCCTTACCAGCTAACTTTCTCCCCATGGCGCAGATGATGGATGAATTCGGCGGAGACTTGGCGGACTTCGTCAGACGGGTCGGAGAGCTGAGATCCGCGCGGGCCTTGCCCGCGCAGGAGCAGCAGACGGTGCTTGACGCCGCGCTCTTCGAACTGCAGCACGTGGCCGAGAACTTGTGGCCCCGGTACGAGCAGATCGCGACCGCGGCGCCGGGCGGCGTGGCGAACGCCGACCGGCAGGAGACGCGGCTGTTGAAGGCGCTGTTCCAGCGGACACCGCTGCCGGTGGTGCTGGTCGACCGCGAGACGGTCGTACGACGGATGAACTTCGCCGCGACGGGGCTCACCGATGTGCGCGCCGGATACGCGACGGGCCGCCCGCTGGCCGGGCTGCTGACACCGGGCGACCGGGCGGCCTTCCGCTCGCAGGCCGCCGCCGTTGCGCGCGGCGAGGGCGACCGGAGTCTGACCGTGCATCTGCAACAGCGGCCGGACGAACCGCTGCTGGCGACGCTGAGCGCGCTGCGTCCGCCGGACGAACCACAGCCGGCGGTACTGGTCGTCTTCCAGCCCGGACTCCCGCGCGGCGCCCTCGGAGCCGCCCCGGCGGGCCGCGGACGGCGGCCGCCGCTGCCCGATCTCACGGAGACGACCCGGCACGCGGAGCTGATGGACCTTCTCGACACGATGTCGACCGCGATGCTGAGCACGGATGCCGGTGACCGCGACGGAGTTCTGGAGGCCGCGTCGCGCGTCCTGCACGGGCGGTTCGCCGACTGGGTGGTCGCCGACGGCACCGGGCCGCTGCGGCGCACGGCCGTCCGCGGTCCTGAGGGGACCGAGGCCGCGGTCCTGCGCGAGGCGTTGCTCGCGCAGGACCCGGAGAGCTGTCCGCTGGTCTCGGAGGCCCACCGCGGCGGCTCGGCGAGCCTCCAGGTGCGCCCCGAGGACACCGAGGGCTTCGGACGCGACGGGGCGGGCTCGGCCGTGCTGGTGCGGGCCGATGTGACCTCGCTGCTGTGTGTGCCGCTGACCCTGCCGAGCGGCCCCGTACAGGGGGTCCTCACTCTTTTCCGTACGGGCGCCCGGCCGGCCTTCTCCATGGCCGAGGGACAGGCCATGGACGTGATGTCACGTCATGCGGCACTGGCTATGCGGCGTCCTTGAGCGGACGTACCCGATCGCGCTGGTCCAGCATCGCCTGATCCCGCAGCCGGGTGCAGCACCGCGTGATCAGCCGGGAGACGTGCATCTGCGATATCCCGAGGTCCTCGGCGATGCTGCTCTGCGTCATGTCGCGGAAGAACCGCATGTAGAGGATCTTCTTCTCCCGCTCCGGCAGGCGGCGCAGTGCGGGCCGCACCGCCTCACGGTCGATGACCACGTCGAGTGCGGCGTCGGGGCCGCCGAGCGAGTCCTGCAGCGAGTATCCGTCGCCGGCGCCGGGAAGTTCGGCGTCGAGGGAGAGCGCGCTGAAGCTGTCGAGGGCTTCGAGTCCTGCCTTGGCCTCCTCCTCGGTCATGCCCGCCCGTTCGGCGATCTCGGCGATCGTCGGGGAGCGGCTGATCGAGGTCTGGGCGAGCTCCTGGCGTGCCGTACGGACCCGGTTGCGCAGATCCTGGACCCGGCGCGGCACATGGAGGGTCCACATGTGGTCGCGGAAGTGCCGCTTGATCTCACCGGTGATGGTGGGGACGGCGAAGCTCTCGAACGCGGTGCCGTGCGCGGGGTCGTAACGGCTGACCGCCTTCACCAGGCCGAGCGCGGCCACCTGGCGGAGGTCCTCCAGGGCCTCGCCCCGGTTGCGGAAACGTCCGGCCAGCCGGTCTGCCATCGGCAGCCAGGCGTTGACCAGTTCCTGGCGCAGCGCATCGCGCTCGGGCCCCTCGGCCATCCCTGCCAGCCGGCGGAAGCGGGCGGCGGTGTCGGGTGCGTCGTGGTGCGAATGCCTCTTGGAGGCGGCGTGCGTACGCATTGGATTCCAGCTCCCTGCACAGTGCGGACGGGTGGATTCACCGCGGGAGGGAGTTCCGGCAACGCCAGGACACGCCCGGAGCGTCGGCATACCGCTCCCACGGACGTGCCTCCGGTCCGAAGCACGATGTCCGCCTGCCCCGGTCCATGCGGGGCAAACGCAAGTGCCCGTCCGCTGCGGGGTTTTGGCTGCTCGAAGCCAGGTACCCGAACCGGCGCTGCCGGACCCGGTACGCAACCCCGCTCCTCTGGAGGTCCGTTCATGAGCACCGATGTCGCCGATGTGATCCTTGCGCGACTGCGCGAATGGGGCGTGGAGTGCGTCTTCGGCTACCCGGGCGACGGGATCAACGGGCTGCTTGCGGCCTGGGGGCGCGCGGACGACCAGCCGCGCTTCATCCAGTCGCGCCACGAGGAGATGTCGGCCTTCCAGGCGGTCGGGTACGCCAAGTTCGGCAACCGGCTCGGGGTGTGCGCCGCGACCTCGGGTCCTGGCGCGATCCATCTGCTCAACGGCCTGTACGACGCCAAGCTGGACCATGTCCCGGTGCTCGCGATCGTGGGGCAGACGCACCGCTCGGCGATGGGCGGCTCGTATCAGCAGGAAGTCGATCTGCACTCGCTCTTCAAGGACGTCGCCTCGGAGTTCCTGGAGACGGTGACCGTGCCCGAGCAGCTGCCGAACGTCATCGACCGGGCGATCCGTACCGCGTACGCGCGCCGGTGCCCGACCGCGATCATCGTCCCCGCCGACGTCCAGGAGCTGGCGTACTCCGCGCCCACGCACGACTTCAAGATGGTGCCCTCCAGCATCGACCGCACCAGCTGGACGGCGATGCCGTCGCCGGACGCGCTGGAGCGGGCCGCCGAGGTGCTCAACTCCGGTGACAAGGTGGCGATCCTGGTCGGTCAGGGCGCCGCGGGTGCGCGCGCCGAGGTCCAGGAGGTGGCCGAGCTGCTGGGCGCCGGGGTGGCGAAGGCGCTGCTCGGCAAGGACGCGCTCGGGGACGAACTCCCGTATGTCACCGGCTCGATCGGGCTCCTCGGCACCCGGCCCTCGTACGAGATGATGCGCGACTGCGACACCCTGCTCACCATCGGCTCCAGCTTCCCCTACTCGCAGTTCCTGCCGGAGTACGGCAAGGCGCGGGCCGTCCAGATCGACATCGACCCGCACATGATCGGGATGCGCTATCCGTACGAGGTGAACCTGGTCGGCGACGCCCGTGCCACCCTGCGCGGGCTGCTCCCGCTGCTGCGGCGCAACGAGGCGCGCGACTGGCAGGACGAGATCTCCGCCTCCGTGAACCGCTGGGAGGACGTCATGGAGCGCCGTGCCGGTCTCTCGGCGGATCCCATCAACCCCGAGTACGTCGCCAGGACGCTGTCCCCGCTGCTGCCCGACCGGGCGATCGTCACCTCCGACTCGGGTTCGGTCGCCAACTGGTATGCCCGGCACATCCGGCTGCGGCCGGGGATGAACGGCTCGCTGTCGGGGACGCTCGCCACGATGGGCTGCGGTGTCCCGTACGCCATCGGCGCGAAGTTCGCGCACCCGGACCGTCCGGCGATCGCGCTGGTGGGGGACGGTGCGATGCAGATGAACGGCATGGCGGAGCTGATCACCGCTGCCAAGTACTACCAGCGGTGGGAGGATCCGCGGCTGGTGATCGGCGTCTGGAACAACCGGGACCTCAACCAGGTCACCTGGGAGATGCGCGCGATGGGCGGCGCACCCTCCTTCCTCGCCTCGCAGTCGCTGCCCGACGTGTCGTACGCGGCGATCGCCGAATCGGTCGGCCTGGAGGGCATCCGGGTCGAGAAGCCGGAGGCGGTGGAGGCGGCCTGGCAGGCGGCGCTCGGCGCGGACCGGCCCGTGGTCGTCGAGTTCGTCACCGATCCCGCCGTACCGCCGATTCCTCCGCACGCCACCTGGCAGCAGATGGAGTCGACCGCGAAAGCGGTGCTCAAGGGCGACGCGGACCGGGTGGCGATGGTCAGGCAGGGATTCAAGGCGAAGGTCCAGGAGTTCCTGCCGGGGGACCGTGGCCAGCGGTGAACGCTTCCCGGGCGCATCCGGCATGACCTGCCGCTGAACGGGTACTTCGGCAAGGTCACATCGGTCCAGAGGTGAGGCGGAAGCGATGGCAACGTTGGTGAGGGATGTCATGACGGCGGGTGTCGCCGCCGTACGGCCCGACGCCTCACTCGTCGAAGCGGCTCAGCTGATGCGCGCGCAGGACATCGGCGGTGTGCTGGTCGCCCTGGACGACCGGCTGATCGGGGTGCTCACCGACCGGGACATCACGCTGCGCGCGGTGGCGGACGGCGTGGATCCGCTGACCGTCAGCGCCCAGTCGGTGTGCACCACCGTGCTGGTCTGCGTCGGCCCCGACGACGAGGTGGAGACCGCGATCACGCTGATGCGCAAACACGCGGTGCGGCGGCTGCCGGTCGTGGAGGACGGCCGGCCGCTGGGCGTGGTGAGCCTGGGCGATATCGCACGTGACCGGGACCCCGAGTCCGCGCTCGGCGCGATCAGCAGGGCGGCGCCCGACCAGGCGTGAGGGATGCGTGGGAAACCTCTCACGGCCACGCCGACGGCATACCTCGGCCGCCGCGGGAGAGGCTGACGACCATGTCCACCAACGTCTCGGCGGCGGCCTGGCTCAGCAGGCAGGACCGCTCGCTCTTCCATTTCGCGGCGCGCCGGCACTGGCCGGGCGCCGAGCGCGTACTGCCCGGGCTCAGCAGGGGCGCCAACCACGGGGTGCTCTGGCTCGGGGCCGCGGCCGGCATCGCCGCTTTCGGCGGCTCCACCCGCGCCCGCCGGGCCGCCGTGCGGGGGATCGCCTCACTGGCGGTGGCCTCCGCCGTGACCAACACCGTCGCCAAGGGCGCGGTCCGCAGATCCCGGCCGATACTGGACGCCGTCCCTGTGATGCGGCAGCTCAAGCGCCAGCCGGGCACCACCTCCTTCCCCTCCGGCCACGCCGCTTCGGCAGCGGCCTTCGCGACCGGTGTCGCGCTGGAGTCCAGGGGCTGGGGCGCCGTGGTCGCCCCGGTCGCGGTCTCGGTGGCCGCGTCCCGGATCTACACGGGGGTGCACTACCCGAGCGATGTGCTGATCGGTGCGGCGCTGGGGGTGGGTGCCGCCTTCGCCGTACGAGGACTCGTACCGACCCGTGACCAGCTGCCCGCACCGGGCCGCCCGCACACCGAAGCCCCGAAGCTGCCCGCCGGCCAGGACCTGGTGGTCGTCGTCAACAGGGCGTCGGGGTCGGCGACGGCGAAGGCCGCGCTCGTACGGGACGCGCTGCCGGCCGCCGAGATCGTGGAGTGCGCGCCGGAGGACGTGACCGCGGCCCTGGAGAAGGCCGCCAAGCGCGGCCGGGCGCTCGGCATCTGCGGCGGCGACGGAACGGTCAACCGGGCCGCGGTGGTCGCCGCCCGGGAGGGCAAGCCCCTCGCGGTGTTCCCCGGTGGCACGCTCAACCACTTCGCGTACGACATCGGGATCGAGGACGTCCACGACACCTGCCGGGCACTGGCGTCGGGCGACGCGGTCAAGGTGGACCTGGGGCGCTTCTCCCCCGGACCCGACGGCAGCGGGCACGGCTACTTCCTCAATACCTTCAGCCTGGGCGTCTACCCCGAGATGGTGCGGGTGCGCGAGCACTGGTCGCCGCGGATCGGGGGCTGGCCCGCCGGTGTCCTCGCCGCGGTGAAGACGCTCGTCGACGAGCGACCGCTGGAGGCCGAACTGCGCGGCAAGCGCGTCGCGCTGTGGATGCTCTTCGCGGGCAACTGCATGTATCAGCGGATGGGGCCGACGCCCGGACGCCGGTTCGACCTGGCCGACGGTCTGCTCGATGTGCGGGTGGTGCGCGGCGGCCGGCTGCCCGGCCTGCGGCTGCTGGCCGCCGCACTCGCGGGACCGCTCTCCCGCTCGCCCGTCCACGCGGCCGAACGGCTGCGCCGGGTGCGGATCGCGGGTCTTGCGCCGGGCACCTCGCTGGCGTACGACGGCGAAGTCGCCGACGCTCCCTCCGAGCTGACCATCGACAAGGACATCGAGGCGCTCACGGTGTACCGGCCGCTTCCACTGTAGCCGTAGCGGCAGTCGGCGCGTCCGTGATGTCGAGGAACACCTGGTCGGCCTCCGGCCAGGTGTTCTGTATGGAGCTCCGGATCCGCATCGAGACCTGCTCCAGGTGCTCGCTGTCGAGTCCGGGCACCAGGTCGATACGGGCGGCCACGAGCGTGGAGTCCATCCCGAGCCGCATCGTGAGCAGCGAGGCCACCTCGTCGATCTCGGGCTGCTCCCTGAGCAACTCCTCGATGCGGGCGCGCAGTTCGGGGTCGGCCGCCTCGCCGATGAGCTGGTCGCGGGCGTCCTTGCCGAGCCGGTAGGCGACGTACACCAGCAGCACCCCGATGGCGAGTGACGCCGAGGCCTCCCAGACGATCTGCCCCGTCACCATGTGCAGGGCCATGCCGGCCATGGCGACGAGCACCCCGAGCACCGCCGTGGCGTCCTCGGCGATGACGGTGCGCAGCGCCGGGTCCTTGCCCACCCCGCCCTCCTGCCCGCGCACCTGGAGGAGGGCGCGGGAGAGCGAGACGCCCTCGGCGAGCAGGGCGACGAACAGGACGGCCAGGCCCGCTATGTAACCGCCGCTGGATTCCTCGTGGTTGCCGCCGCGCAGCGCCTCGACGCCCTGCAGGACCGAGAAGCAGCCGCCCATGACGAAGATGCCGACGGCGGCGAGCAGCGACCAGAAGAAGCGCTCCTTCCCGTAGCCGAAGGGGTGCTTGCGGTCCGCGGGCTTGCGGCTGCGGCGCAGGGCGGCCAGCAGGAAGACCTCGTTGACGCTGTCGGCGACCGAGTGGGCCGCCTCGGAGAGCAGCGCGGGTGATCCGGCGAACACTCCGCCGACCGCCTTGGCGACGGCGATGACGAGATTCGCGGCGAGTGCGATCAGTACGGTGATGCGCGTTTTGCGGTCGGTCGTGGTTTCGCTCACATCAACTCTCAGTGCTCAGCAGCCGGACGGCCGCGGCGACGGTTCCGGCGTCGATTCCCGCCGCGGCGAGCTGCTCATCGGGGGTCGCCGATCCCGGCATGTTCCGTACGGCGAGACGGACCAGGCGCGGTGCGGGGCGGCCGTCCGCGAAGGCCTCAGCGACCGCGTCACCGACGCCGCCCTCCGGACGGTGGTCCTCCACGGTGACCAGACAGCCGGTCTCGTGCGCCGCCTCCCGCAGGGTCTCCGCGTCCACGGGCTTGACCGAGTAGAGGTCGATCACCCGCACCTCGATGCCCTCCGCGGCCAGGATTCCGGCGGCGCGCAGACACTCGTGGACGGTGTCGCCCGCGCCGATCAGGGTCGCCACGTCGTCGTTCCCCGAGCGCAGCACCTTGCTGCCGCCGATCGGGAACTCCTCGTCGGGGGCGTAGATCACCGGGGTGCCGCCCCGGCTCGTACGGAGATAGCGGATGCCCCGCGCCCCGGCCATTCCGGCCACCAGCGCGGCCGTCTGCGGTGCGTCACAGGGGCAGAGGACCGTGGATCCGTGCACCGAGCGGAACATCGCCAGGTCCTCCAGGCCCATCTGGGACGGGCCGTCCTGGCCGATGGCGACGCCCGAGTGCGAGCCCACCAGGTTCAGGTCGGCGCCGCTGATCGCCGCCATGCGGACGAAGTCGTACGCCCTGGTCAGGAAGGCGGCGAAGGTGCAGGCGAAGGGCGTGTAGCCGCGCGCCTGGAGACCGACGGCGGCCGCGACCAGCTGCTGTTCGGCGATGTAGCACTCGAAGTAGCGGTCCGGGTGCTCCTTCGCGAAGAGCTCCGTGCGCGTCGAGTCGCCGACCTCGCCGTCCAGCGCGACGACATCGCCGTACGCCGTCCCGAGCGCGGTGAGAGCCTGCCCGTAGGCATCGCGCGTGGCGACGCTCTCCCCCACCTCGTAGCGGGGCAGCGCGAGATGGCCGCTGCGGTCCTTGTGGGGCGCGCGTGTCTCCGCCGGCTTCGTCACGTCGACCCGGGCGAACCGCAGACCGCCCAGCTCGGCGACGGCCGCTTCCGCGTCCGGCAGCGGTTTGCCGTGCATGCCCTCGCGGTCCTCGACGGCGGCGACACCGCGGCCCTTGCGGGTGCCCGCGATGATCGCGGTCGGCCGGCCCTGGGTGGCGCGGGCCTCCGTGTACGCCGCGTCGATCGCCCCGACGTCATGGCCGTCGATCTCGACGGTGTGCCAGCCGAAGCCGCGCAGCCTGCGGCCGTACGCCGCCAGATCGCGCTGGTGGCGGGTGGGGCCGCGCTGGCCGAGCCGGTTGACGTCGATGATCAGGGTGAGGTTGTCGAGGTTCTCGTACGCCGCGTGCTCGACGGCCTCCCAGACGGAGCCCTCCGCCATCTCGCTGTCGCCGCTCAACACCCAGACGCGGTACGGGATCCGGTCGAGGCGTTTGCCCGCGAGCGCCATCCCTACGCCGACGGGAAGCCCCTGGCCGAGGGAGCCCGTCGCCACGTCCACCCAGGGGATGCGTGGTGTCGGGTGGCCTTCGAGGCGGCTGCCACTGCGGCGGAAGGTGAGCAGTTCGTCGTCGTCGATGGCGCCGGCCGCCCGGTACATGGCGTACAGCAGCGGCGACGCGTGCCCCTTGGAGAGGACGAAGCGGTCGTTGCCCGGGTGGTCAGGACGGTCGAAGTCATAGCTGAGGTGGTGGGTGAGGAGGACGGCGGCGAGGTCGGCCGCCGACATGGAGGAGGTGGGGTGGCCGGATCCGGCCGCGTCCGCCGCCCGTACGGCGTCGACGCGCAACTGCTGCCCCAGCTCGGCGATTTCGATGTGCTCGGTCTGGTCCTTGATGCTCATCTCAGTCCTTTTCCGGGGCTCCGGGAACCCGTGCCTGCTCGGGCGCCTCGCTGTCCAGCGGCACCGACCAGGAGCGCACCAGGCCCAACTGGACGGCCTGGCGCGGCAGTACCGCCTCCAGCATCCAGTCGGCCGCGACACGCACCCGGTTACCCGGCATGGCGGCGAGGTGGTAGCCGCGCGTCAACGCGCCGGCGAGCGGTCCGGAGAGCGGCACGCCCAGCGGGTTGGCGGCGGCCTGCACCCCGCCGAGGTCCACCACGAAGCCCAGGTCGTTGTGTTTGTACGTATGGCGCGCGCCGAATCCGAGGGACGCGGCGACATTGCGGCCGGCCACCTTTCCCTGGCGGCCCGCGTGCTGCGCGGTCATCGGCGTGAACTCCCCGGGCCTGGTCAGGTCGGGGACGGCGGCCGCGTCCCCGCAGGCGAAGATCTCGGGGTGGCCGGGGACGTTCAGCTGCGGATCGACGAGGAGCCGTCCGCGCTCGACGGGCAGACCGACGTCCGAGACGAGCGGATCGGGGCGTACGCCCACGCACCAGACCAGGGTCCGCGTTTCGATGAACTCGCCGTCGTCCAGGAGGACCCCGTCCGGGGTGGCCTCCTTGACGGACGTGCCGGTGCGCACGTCCACGCCGCGCCGGCGCAGTACCCGGTCGGCGGTCGTCGAGAGGCGCCGGTCGAGCTCGGGCAGCAGCCGGTCCGCGATGTCCAGGAGCAGCCAGCGCGGCTCCTTCCGGCCCTGCCTGCCGGGCTGTTTGCGTACCAGCGCATCGGTGAACAGCTTTCCCTGCGCGACGACTTCGGTGCCGGTGTACCCGGCGCCCACGACCACGAAGGTGCGGCGCGCGTCGTACTCGCGCGGGTCCTCGCACCCGGCGGCCAGCTCGATCTGGCGGGTGATGTGGTCGCGGAGGTAGAGCGCCTCGGGGAGCCCGCGGAAGCCGTGGGCGTGCTCGGCGACCCCGGGGACCGGCAGCAGTTTGTTGACGCTGCCGACGGCGAGGACGAGGCGGTCGTACTCCAAGGTGCCGGTGTCGCCCTCGGGCCCTGTGTAGCGCACCTGGCGGGCTTCCAGGTCGACGCCGTCGGCCTCGCCCAGGACCAGCCGGACCTTCGGCAGGCTGCCGGGCAGCGAGACGGTGACCCGGCGCGGCTCCAGGATTCCGGCGGCGACCTGCGGCAGCAGCGGCAGGTAGAGGAAGTAGTCGGTCGGATTGAGCAGGACGATCTCGGCCTTGTCCCGGACGAGCCTGGAGAGAGTGCGGGCGGTTTCGAAGCCGGCGAATCCGGCTCCTACGACAACGACGCGCGGTCGGTTCACGTTCGACTCCGGGTGACGGTTTGGGGTCGTACGGTCGGACTTGCCGCGTGCCCGGGGCAACGCTCGCCAAACACCGTGCCGGGCGGGTTTCCGGACGTGCGGGCGCGGTAACCCGGACCTCAGCATCTTCTAGCGTCTGGCGATCGAGCCATGAAGCCTCAGCATCCCCAAATTCCCCTGGAACAGCTCACGGTATCCGCGTACACCGTCCCCACCGACGCCCCCGAGGCGGACGGGACCTCCACCTGGGACACCACAAAAGTGGTGGTCGTCGAGGCGCGGTCGGGGACGACGTACGGCATCGGCTGGACGTACGCGCCGCTGTCCGCCGGAGCGCTCGCCGAGGAGCAGCTGGCGCCCGCGGTGCTGGGCTCGGACGTCCTGGACATCGCCGCGCTGCACGAGGCGATGTGCTGCGCGGTGCGTCCCGTCGGGCGGGCCGGCATCGCCTCCTGCGCGATCTCCGCGGTGGACCTGGCACTGTGGGACCTCAAGGCGCGTGTTCTCGGTCTGCCGCTGGTACGGCTCCTCGGCGCGGCCAGGACCTCCGTGCCGGTCTACGGCAGTGGCGGATTCACCACGTACCACGACTCCCATCTCGCCTCCCAGCTCAACGGCTGGGTGCACGGCCAGTCCATCCCCCGCGTCAAGATCAAGATCGGGGAGTTCAGGGGCCGGTCGGTCCCGCGCGATCTGGAGCGGGTGCGTCTGGCGCGTGACGTCGTCGGCAGACACGCCGAGCTGTACGTCGACGCGAGCGGCGGCTACCACCGCAAGCAGGCCGTGCGGGTGGGACGGGAGCTCGCCGCACAGGGCGTCGGCTGGTTCGAGCAGCCGGTCGACCCCGACGACCTGGCGGGCCTGCGGCTGGTGCGCGACGCCGTGACCTGCGATGTGGCGGCGGGTGCGCACGTCTACGGTCTTCCGCAGTTCGCCCGGCTGGTGAGCGGCGGGGCGGTCGACTGCCTGCAGATCGACGCGACGCGCTGCGGCGGACTCACGGAGTTCCTGCGCGTGGCCGTGGTCGCCCAGGCGCACGGTCTGGAGGTCTCGGCGACCGGCGCCCCGCACGCGCATGTGCACGGGGCCGCGGCCGTCCCCAACCTCCGCCATCTGGAGTGGTTCCACGACCACGCCAGGGTCGAGTCGATGTTCTTCGACGGCGTGCTGGATCCGACGGGCGGCACGGTGACACCCGGAGACTCACCGGGGAACGGTCTGTCACTGCGCCACGATGCCGTCGAGCCCTACCGCATCGCCTGAGGACACCTGGAAGGTGATCGTCTCCCCCGCCGCCGGCAGATGCAGCCTCTCGCTCAGACCGGCCTCGGCGAACGCGTCGACGACGGTGTCCGGGCCCTGGCTGAAGTGCCCCCAGTGCCCGAAATGCAGCGGTACGACATGGCGTGCGCCCAGGATCCGAGCGGCCTCGGCGGCCGCCGCGCTGGGCAGGGTGAGATAGGCGTCGCCCAGCAGCGGGGTCCGCGCGCCCCCGGCGAAGAGGACAGCGACGTCGACCGGGCCGAAGCGCCCGGCGACCTCACGGACCACGTCGAGCGAGGCGTTGTCCCCGCTGACGTACACGGTGGGCAGCCCTTCACCCCGCAGCACGAAGCCGGTGAGATGGTCGGTGCCGTCCGGCCCGTGCTGGGCGCGGACGCCGGTGACGCGCACCGCGCCGATCTCGTACGTCTCCCCGTTGGGCAGCGCCGTGACCGAAGGCCCCAGACGCTCGCGCGCCGCCGCCGTGGAAAGCGCCAGGGGGACCCGGCCGAGGTACGCGCGGCCCGCCCGGTCGAGGTTGTCGGGGTGCTGGTCGTGCGAGAGCAGTACGGCGCCGACCGCTCCGGTCTCGTCCGCGGTGAGCGCGGGGCCCGCCGTCTTCACGAGCCTGCGGTCGCCCATCGGATAGTCACCGGGGGCGTCGAAGGTGGGGTCGGTGAGCAGGCGTACGCCACCGCCGACGGATCTTGTTCCCGCAGCTCGGCCCCCGGAACGCATTGTCCGCATTGCGAGATGGGGATCTCATATTCTGGCCGACGGTCGTAAAGTGACCACATCGCAACGGGAGTTCACCGAAAGGAATCCGGTCATGTCGAAGGAGACCGCCGTATACACGCACGGCCACCACGAGTCCGTGCTGCGCTCGCACACCTGGCGCACCGCGGCCAACTCGGCGGCGTACCTGCTCGGCGAGCTGAAGCCCCATATGAAGATCCTGGACATCGGCTGCGGCCCCGGCACCATCACCGCCGACCTGGCCGAGCTGGTCCCCCAGGGCCATGTCACCGGCGTGGACATCGCGGCCGGGATCGTCGGGCAGGCGCAGGCGCTGGCCGCCGAACGCGGCCTGGACAACACGGACTTCGCCGTTGCGGACATCCACGCGCTGGACTATCCGGACGACACCTTCTGTGTGGTCCACGCGCATCAGGTGCTGCAGCACGTGGGCGATCCGGTGCAGGCGCTGCGCGAGATGCGCAGGGTGACCAAGCCGGGCGGCATCATCGCGGTACGCGACTCGGACTACGGCGCCTTCACCTGGTTCCCCGGGTCCCCGGTGCTGGACGCCTGGCTGGAGCTGTACCGCATGGTCGCCCGCGCCAACGGCGGCGAGCCCGACGCCGGGCGCAGGCTGCTGTCGTGGGCACGGGCGGCCGGCCTGGAGGACATCAGGGCGACCGCGGCGACCTGGGTGTTCGCCACCCCCGACGAGCGGGCGTGGTGGGGCGGCCTGTGGGCGGACCGTACGACCGCGTCGGTCTACGCACAGCTGGCGGTCGACGGCGGTCACACGACCACGGGCCGGCTCGACGAGATCGCCGCCGCCTGGCGCACCTGGGCGGCCGACGACGACGCGTGGTTCATGGTCCCGCACGGCGAGATCCTCTGCCGCGTCTGACACCCCCGGCGGGGCCCCGGTCCGCCCGGTTTCGATCACGCGGACCGGACCCGCCAACTACCCTTGTCCGCATGGAGATTCTTGGCACCACGCTGCGCATCTGCGTCGACGACCTAGAGACTTCGGTGTCCTTCTACGAGCGCCTCACCGGCGCCCGCGCCCTGCGCTTCGAACGCGGCGGCGTCTCGGTCGCCGCAGTCAGCTGCTTCCTCCTGATGAGCGGCCCCGAATCGGAGCTGGAGATCCTCCGCAAGGTGGCGGCGACGATCGCGGTCAAGGACGTCGACGAAGCCCACGCCACCCTCACCGGCGTCGGCGCACGTATCCTCGCGGGCCCGGTCCCGACGCCGGTGGGCCGCAATCTGATCGCGGTGCACCCGGACGGATCGGTCTTCGAGTACGTCGACAGGAAGGCGCCCACCGCATGAGCGACCTCATCACGCTCCACCGCCGCGTCATGGAGACCACCACGGGGGTCGTCGCCGCGGTCCGCCCCGGCCAACTCGCGCTCCCCACCCCCTGCGGGGAGTGGAACCTGTCGCAGCTGCTCGCCCATATGACCGGCCAGAACCACGGTTTCGCGGCGGTGGCCAGGGGCGAGCGCTCCGACGCCTCGGTCTTCGCCGACCGTCCGGTGGACGAGGACCCGGCCGCCGGATTCGCCGCGTCTGCCGCCGACGTACTCACCGCCTTCGCGGAACCCGGCGTCCTGGAACGCGGCTTCTGGCTGCCCGAGATCCGCGACGGCATCACGCTGCCCGGCCGGATCGCGGTCGGTTTCCACTTCATCGACTACGTGGTCCACGGCTGGGACGTCGCTGCCTCACTCGGCGTGCCGATCACCTTCGACGCCGAAGTCCTCGCGGCGGGCGTCCCGATCGCCGAGGCGGTCCCCGACGACACCTCCCGCAAGGCGGCGGGTGCCGCCTTCGCCCCCGGGCTCGACAGCACGCCGGACGCGGCCCCCTTCGACCGGATCCTGCGCCTGCTCGGACGCGACCCCGGCTGGAGCTGACGCCTGGTCAGGACCCCGGACGCATACGGAATTCGTACGCCTGCGGCAGTGGCTCCTCGGAGATTCTGGACCACATGTCGCCCAGGACCTCGGCCCCCTCCCGGAGGTCCGCGACCTCGAAGCCCTCTTCGAAGATCGCGCGCACTCTGTCGATGTCCCCCTCGGCCAGGAGGAGTTGGGCCTCAACGAAGCGGAAACGGCCTCGCTCCCTGACGGGCTGCCTGAGGCGTTCGAAGACCGAACGGGCCTCGGCGGGGCGCTTCACGGCGAGGAGTGCCTCGATCGCCTCGCGGCCGAGCGCCGCGGTGACCGCCGTCCAGACGGCTGCCTCGCGGCGCTCCTCGCAGAGGTCGTCGAAGGCCGCGGCGTAGCGGTCGGCGGCGCGTCCCGGGTTCCCCTCGCACTGGTCGGCGACCGCCAGGCAGCGGAGCAATGGCCAGCGGGACGGGGCACCTGGGGGTCTGGGGGCTCGCCCCCGGAAAGAGG